>NZ_JBEHFO010000013.1:0-55107 GCF_040225595.1 Corynebacterium sp. KPL2734
TCTCGCCATAGTAGTCATTCTGGTTCATCTCCTTATGCGGGTTGGGTTCCCACACACAAACCATTAGACACTCTCTCGGAGGTCTCAGTGGCACACCAAGACCGCCCACGGAGGAGGGGATTCCACCCATCTGCAGCCCAATCACGCGACACTTCATCCTTAGATCGCAGCACTAATGACCGGCCTAAGCGTGGCTCTGGCCGGCACCATTCCTAAGAGCGCGATTGGCGGAAAGCAGAGCATCACGCGCGTCACATCCAAAGCCGTTACCCGAATCGCGGGATCAAAGAGAGCTCAAATCCACGGCACCGAAAAAGCCCTTCCTCACCTTGGGATCGCATTAAAGGTGCGTGGGCATCCTCCGGAGTTCTTCTAGTCTCAGCTGGCATCAATGCAACCATCCTCGCCATCAGAATGGTTGAGCACAGCATCAATACGCCTGAGCAAAGCATAAGCCCACCCAAAGGATTAGAAACCAACGAGGCCCCTTGCGAAACTTCTCCCGTAATCAAACCATCGGCGGCACTAGAAATGTATATTCCTGCCATCGACGTCCATGCGCAATTTGATGATGGTGCATGCCGCGCAGTCGATGGCGCTGCCAACGAGCACAAGGTCAGCATCGGCGACAAGCTGTACGTGCGCACCAAGAATTCCGACCAGAACTGGCTCACCTACACTGCAACCGATCTCCACGACCCCGATAAACAAGGCCTAGCAGGGGACTCAAGCGTATGGGGAGACGAGGCAACGCCAGGCAGACTGCTTACCATTAGCTGCATTCAGCCCGCGAACCCCCTAAAGGCCGCCGTGCGCAATGCCGTCGTGGGATGGCAATTCGAGGGCACTACCCGCGCCGCGGACGACAAAGCTTAACCGCTCAGCAGCACTGCGGTCACTTGCCTGCCCTCCGCTTCTCCAATCCCAACCCTCGCTCCCCACAGTCCCCCCTTCCACAACCGGGAGTGGGGACTTTCTATACCTTCTTCCCTCAGCGCACGGGCTTGTTTTACCAATCTCAACACCTCTAACGATAACCGTTTGCAATAGTGTAATATTCGTTCCAACCTATATAAAAGTTCCTGCACTTAACCTTGGGAGAACCTTATGCCGTTGCGCACCTCACTACCGCGCCTTGCCACCATAGTTGTGGCCTTGGCGCTCGCGTTATTCCACGCTCCCCTCGCCCTCGCTGGCGACGCCCCGCTTGTCCGCACCCAAACGCACGTGGATTCACCGCACGCGGTGTGGCAGGACGGAAACTTCAAGCTCATGTCCAATAGTGCGGGCCTTGTCCCCATCGAGGACACAATCAACTGGGTCAGCCACGGCCGCGTCGACGGCGGCCTAGGAGCCTATGCCTGGCGCGTGCCCGATGACCCGCGCTTCGAGTTTCTCAATGCCGAGAAAAACCAGCTCATGTACTACGGCGGCCCCGCGGTCGGCTTCCCGAAAAACACCATGCCCATCTGGGCTGGGTTCGGTGCCGCCGCAGATCTTCCCACCGATCAATTCCGCGATAAATCCTTCAATATGGAGATCGTGGACTTTAAGGGCCCCGGCCGCATGGAGCTTTTTACCTACAGCGACGAGAACTACCCCCTCAGCCGCCTCTGGTCCTCTCACGATCCAGGATTCCGTACCACCTGGGTTAATGCAGGCACGCATACGCATAACGCCACGACATTTACCCGCCCCGGCCACTACGAGGTAACCTATCGCGCCTCTGCACGAAAGAAGGATGGCACCTTCATCCACTCGGAGCCACAAACCTTGGTCTGGCAGGTAGGCGGCACCAACCCCGCCGAGCGCACGATCACCGACCTTGACGCCGCCTTTAACGCCGCCAAGGCTGAAGACTCCGCCTCCGAAGGGGCCGAGTCCAACGCCCCACTGTTTAAGATGGCTCCTTCCAAGGCCGATACAAAGGGCGCGAAGCAAGGCATCCTCACCACGCTCTCCCTCGATACGGGCAATGCCAAAGACTCCGGCCGCGCCGTATTCACCATCAATGGCCACCACCTTGCCGAGCGCAAGGTAGAAGGTGGTAAGGCTTCGTGGGATGAAATGATTGGTGATGAAGAATCCAATTTCCAAGCCGTCTTTATTCCCGACGACAATGCCCCAAGCCCACGCTGGGTATCCGAGCCCGTAAAGTTCTGGACCGGCATCGACGAGGACGATCGCGATGAAGATGCCGAAGCTTTTACGACGAAAAGCGGCGAGCTTCCTGCTCCCGAGATGGAAGAAATAGAGCCGTTTGAGACCGATACCCTTGAGATAACGAGCTCTGATATCACCGTTTCTACCAGCACGATGTACGGCGACGGAGACCGTAATATCGACATCACCGTAGCGCCCGAGGATGACCGCACCACGGTGCGCGTTACCGGCGGCTTTTACAAAGTAAATGGCGAGCCAATAACCAGCCTGCCGCAGAACGCTATTGCAGATTGCGAAATCGGCTTTACTTCCGGACCGGGGCATAGGACGAGCAGGCAACTCATCGATAGCTGTAAGCAGCCCGGCTACCAGCTCATGCTGCGCATCGTTCCTGATTCGCGCTCCGATGCCGCCGGCGCCTCGCTATTTAGCCATACGCACAAAGATGCTTATGAGCCAATAGCTGAGACCACCGTCTCGTTCGCTGAACCTTCCGATTCCGAGGACTCGCAAGAACCAGAAGGTTCGGAGAAGCCAGGAAACTCCGATGCACCCGAGAAGCCGCAGGATTCAGAAGAATCAGAGGGTTCTGACCCCACCAAGAATCCCTCCCCTTCCACGACCCCGAAGCCTTCTGTCCCCAAGGTCCCCTCACCCAAGCCGCAGAACCCGAAGGAAAAGGGCACCCCGCACAAGGAGCTCAATCTGCACCGAGGCCACGTGGATATCGCCCCGATCCACGAACAAGGTGACCTGCACCTGGGAATCAAGGACGAGACGAACCTGTACCACATCGGTGCAATCTGGCGTAAGCCTTCCGATATCTTTTTCACCGTTCCCAAGCAGGTCAAGACCATCTTGAATAAAGACATCCCGCACTTTGGAAAGAAGGGCAGCGCTGCTTACGTCCTGCCAGAGACACAGCGTACAGGAGTGGTGTGGCCTGGGCTAAGCACTGAGGATGCTTACAAGGACACCAAGAAGAATTACACCTTCACCTTCACCCCGGTCAGCGCCCCAAAGGACGGCGAATGGTTAGCGTACCAAGCCGATCAGACTGGCCTGGATCAGCGCCTTGCCGGCAGCGATGGTACGCACTCTTATACCACCGAAACTGCAGAGCACATGCATCTCAACTGGGCATTCAATAAACCCGGTACGTATGAAGTCGGTGTCACGGTAGCCGAAAAAGACGGCAAGACTGCGAAAAAGGCCGTTCTGCGTTTCAAGGTAGCCACCGAGGATTCATCACCTGCTGTCCCACCCACTACTGGGAACGACAGTGCCACTGAAGGCGACTCTAACGGCACGGAAAGCACCGCACCGTCGAAGGAACCTAACCCAGAGACAACGGACCCTGCTCCCAGCGAAGAGCCGACCAAAAAGCGCGAAATCACCAAAGGCCACATCGACTTCGGTCCAAAGGTTGTGGACAATAATCTCGGCTTCTATGTCAACGAGGACGACCGCCACAACGTGCCTGAAGACGTAGCTCTGCGCATTCACGATGCCCGCCGCGTGACGGTCGCTGACTCCCTGGCTAAGACGCTGTCCTTTACTGGATTGGTAAAGACTGGCTCAACGATCTACCACCTGCCGTTGCAACAGGATCATGATGCCGTGTGGCCGGGGTGGGACACGATCAAGGTCGGACAAGACTACCGTGACGCTGCTATCGAGGTTCGTCCTAAGTCCGGCCCAACAGGCGGAAAATGGTGGGCCGGCCACACTGCCTCCCTAAACACGCCAGCACGCACCTTAGCCGATAGCAACGGTACCCATACGATCAAGGGCGTTGAGGATGGACCTTTCCATGTCCACGCGCACTGGATATTTACCCAACCGGGCCGCTACGAAATGGAAATGCGCACTATCAATAACAACGGAGACAAGCTCACCGAGTGGCATACCGTAACCTTCCTCGTAGGCGATTCAACCACCCAGCCCGGTGGAAAGGACGCCGACGAACAAGGCGGTATGGAAAACAACAAGCCCGCAGATTCCTCGCAGGATAAGCATTCAGGCTCTGATAAGTCCAAGGCCTCTAACTCGTCTGGATCGAATGCGGGCGCCAAAGGAAATGGTAGTGGGAAGTCAGAAGGCTCCAGCAAATCCGCTACTGCTAAGGGCGCAGCAAGCGGTGGCTCTGGACCAGGCTCCGGATCCGGCGGAGGTTCCTCCAGCTCCCACAACGGTTCACTGGCTTCCACCGGTGCCAATGTCGGTTGGGTACTCCTGCTCGCCGCAGTCTTTATTGCCGGCGGCATAGCCCTGATGAAAAAGCGCTCTAAGGACAGTCAGTAGCCCTCAGGCTCCAGAGGTCGTTGCACATCGCCCCACTGCAACACTGCAATGACCTCTCACTGGGGAACTGTTCGACGCCCCTAAAATCCAAGCACTGACATTAAAACTAAAAAGTCCCAACTCCTTGCATGGAGTTGGGACTTTTAAGCGCTCTATTTACTTGAACGGGAAGCCGAGCTCGCGCAGGAGCTTACGGCCTTCTTCGTCGTTGGTAGCGCTAGTAACGACGGTGATGTCCATACCACGGGGACGATCGATCTTGTCGATGTCGATTTCGTAGAACATGGACTGCTCAGACAGACCGAAGGTGTAGTTACCGTGGCCGTCGAACTGCTGGTCAGACAGACCGCGGAAGTCACGAATACGTGGCAGCGCGATGGTCAGCAGACGGTCCAGGAACTCCCACATGCGGTCGCCACGCAGGGTAACGCGTGCGCCGATGGGCATGCCTTCGCGCAGCTTGAAGTTCGCGATGGACTTCTTTGCGCGACGCAGCTGTGGCTTCTGACCGGTGATAGCGGTCAGGTCCTCGAGAGCGCCATTGATGACCTTGGAGTCACGGGCAGCTTCGCCAACACCCATGTTGACGACGACCTTGGTGACGCCAGGGATCTGCATGACGTTGTCGTAGTTGAACTCTTCGTTCAGGTTCTTGCGGATTTCCTCGCGGTAGCGAGTCTTCAGACGCGGGGTGTAGTTCTCGCTCATTTTTAGATGTCCTTCCCGTTGCTACGCGCGATACGGACCTTTTTGCCGTTCTCGTCGAAACGGTAGCCCACGCGGGTCGGGTTGCCCTCGGAGTCAACGATCGCAACGTTGGACACGTGGATCGGGGCTTCTTGGGTAACGATTCCGCCGGACTCGGCGCCACGCTCGGTAGCGGAGTTTGCGACGTGCTTCTTGATGCGGTTAACGCCCTCAACGAGGACCTTTTCGCGCTTCGGGTATGCCTCGATGACCTTGCCCTTCGCACCCTTATCTGGGCCCGAAATGACAATCACCATATCTCCCTTATGGATCTTCATAAGATTAGATCACCTCCGGTGCTAGAGAAACGATCTTCATGAAACGCTTGTCACGAAGTTCACGAGCAACCGGGCCGAAGATACGGGTACCGCGAGGTTCGCTATCGCCCTTCAGAATAACTGCAGCATTCTCGTCAAAGCGGATGTAGGAACCGTCTGGACGACGGGTCTCTTTCTTCGCACGGACGATAACTGCCTTAATTACGTCGCCTTCTTTTACGCTGCCACCTGGAACAGCGTCCTTGACAGTCGCGACAATAACGTCGCCGATGCCAGCGGAGCGTCGGACAGAGCCGCCGAGAACGCGGATGCACAAAATTTCACGTGCACCAGAGTTGTCGGCGACGCGCAGACGCGATTCTTGCTGAATCACTATGGGTCTCCTGACCTGGATTGATGTGCGACAAGATTTCCGTCCTTGCCACACGCGGTCTACAAACTTGCTGTGCTCGAGCCTTTACAACGAACACCGTAAAGCGTCGATGGGTCTCGGACCGGCGATTCGGAAACGCACCGCTACGGACCGACCAGCTCTCGCAACCTATACATTTAACCACATAGCCTAGCTACTTCCAAAACACAGCAAACGCAGGTTTTCACCTCCACAGATGACCCCGGGGCTGAAAATTTTCATTATTAAGAATTTACTACATTTCTATTTCCTGAAAATTTACCGACTAAGGGCTATACACCCGCACCGCCTGCACTTTTGCAGAGCCGCGACCAACCCCTACAGTTCACTAGTTCTATTTTCCCCGCTTTTAAAAAATGGATTTATTTATACACATCATCACAGTTTCACGATAATAGTGTAAGCCCTTGTGGTTAATGTTCATGCTGTCGATTATGAATTTTCCATTGGCGAAGATCGTCGCCAATGGACAACAACATGAAGCGTCACGCAAAGATCCTCACTTCCACCGCCCTAGCTGGCACAATTTCCCTAGGCTGCACCGCTGTTTCTCGAACGTAAAGCCCTGCACCAGTGCCTTTAATCAAAAATGCCAATACCTACCTTCGCCCAAATGACGGCACCTATCGATGTAAGACTCGCACCGAAGCTCGCAAATCGAATCGGCGTATTGCCATCCCCCGGAAGCAGCTCCCTGATTCCTCGGCACGGAGCCAGACACAGAAGACAACAAAGATACAACCACCCCCTGCAGACACCGACCACTTCGCGATTGCACCGATTGCCTCTCATAGGAGCCTGAAACCGAAGAAGATTGGGGGCTGGGTAACCAACGGAGTCGACATCCCAAAATCTGCCACCAAGAAAGACAAGAATGACACTATCTCTGACACAAGTACATCCAAGATCCCACTAGCACATGAAGGACAGCATTGACTTCACCGTAGAAATCGCCGCAGGATTGCGGGAGGATTACGCCAAGAAGACTTCTGGGTCGACGTCTCTCCGGCACCGATCATCGGTAGTATCACCGATATACCCGACCCACGACAGTAAGAGCGAAGCCATTGCTCTGAGCAGCGGGGTTGCGGAGGACGCCTCCGCGTAAAGGGGAACATTTCTGCACAAGGTGCCAAAATCAGCACCCAGGCCACCGACAACATTAGTGACATGACTTCAGAGACCGATAACAACTCCTTTGCATGTGGCGCTGCTGCACTCACAATTGCAAACCTTCTTGCTGCCGGTGTATCCGTTGTACGCCGCAAGTTCTTCACTTAAGAGAAAACACACCTGCGCAGTAATACCATCTTAAAAAGGAATGGCTGTACGCATTAGGAAATCTAGGAACTCAAGTAGGTGTGGCCTTGATACCTGGCGGGCTCAATGACCTAGAGCTCGATCGCCCTCCCCCCTACTCTCATTCCCCCGCACCATGTACCCTCCGAAAAGTCGTACCTCAAAGCAGTGTGCACCCTTATGCACTACTAGACCGGGCTGTATAGACGTACATACAAGATCCTATTAAATTAACCCGGTTAATTACGTTTAGACTATAGGTTTTCTCGACGACCTGCGAAAACAACGATCCCACTTACCGGGTTAGCCGCAAAAGCTTAGATGGTTTCGCCTTGTACAGCTTGGTCTAATGTGTTGAACCGCGTAGTCTATGGAACGTCCACTTTTGCGTCTATTATTCAAAGATTCCTCATGACACACTCTCTATTTACAAAAATCGGTGCATCGATGACCGCTGCCGCAACCGCACTCACCCTGAGCGCTTGCGCTAGCGATAGTGACGACAATGCCGATACGGATACGATTCAGGTTGGTACTTCTCCAGGACCATATTCCGAGCTTTTCAAGGACGGCATTGAGCCAATCCTTGAAGATGAAGGATTTAAGGTCGATTACACAGACTTCTCTGAGCTACGCCAAGCCGATGTCGCTTTATCTGAAGGCCAAATCGATCTCAACGTAGACCAGCACACGGCGTACATGGACGTCTACAACCAAGAGACTGGGTCCGAGCTGACCAACCTCACCGATATCCCCACCGTCAAGACCAAGATTTACTCCAAGTCCCATAAGTCCATTGATGATGTGGATAAGGGACACACCGTGGCCATCCCTCAGGACGGTTCGAACCAAACGCGCGCATTCCGCCTATTGGTCAAGCTCGGCTGGCTCACGATGAAAGACGATGCTGACCAAAACCTCTTGACGGTCAATGACATTGAGGACAATCCGCACGACCTCAAGATTCAGCCGATGGACTCTGCCACCATTCCGCGCTCCATGGACGATGTTGACTGGGGCGTTATCCCAGGCTCCATCGCTTATTCCTCCAATGTCGATCCTTCTTTGGCTCTTGGGGAAGAAGATCTCAGCGATGACCTCATCCTCCAGGCCGTAACCACGGAAGATAAGAAGGACGCCGATTGGGCTAAGGCAGTTATTGACGCCTATAAGTCCCAGGAGTTCCTCGACCACGTCGATAGCGTGAACGAGGAAAACTACTGGTCTGTTCCAGACTCGCTCAAGAAGTAATACGGAACTTTCTCCATGCTTGATGTTGAATTTCGCGACTTAGGCAAGACCTTTCGCACGAAGTCGGCCTCGGTGACGGCCCTGGAAGGTGTCGACTTGGACATCGAAAAGGGCTCCATTTTCGGGGTCGTCGGCACGAGTGGTGCCGGCAAGTCCACTTTGCTGCGCACCATTAACGGACTGGAAAAGCCCACCGCTGGAACGGTCAATGTTCTAGGCCGTGACCTTAATGCGCTGTCCAAGAAACAACTGCGCGAGCTACGCGGGGAAGTGTCCATGGTATTCCAGCACTTCAACCTGCTCGATACGCAAACGGTGACCCAGAACGTGGCGATGCCACTTATCCTGGCCAAGACCCCGAAGAAGGAAATCCAGCAACGCGTCACCGAGGTGCTAGAGATGGTGGGCCTTGAAGGGCGCGCTCAATCGCTGCCTAAGCAGCTTTCTGGTGGTCAGCGTCAACGCGTTGGGATCGCTCGCGCCTTGATTACCAACCCCAAGATCTTGCTGTGCGATGAACCTACGTCAGCCCTCGACCCGCTAACGACAGACCAGATTCTGGATCTCATCGTCCGCGTGAATCAGGAATTGGATATCACCGTCGTCATCATCACGCATGAGATGGGTGTTATCTCCCGCATTGCGGACACGGTTGTGGTGATGGAGGACGGCCATGTCATCGAAAATGGCTCCGTGAGCGGCGTCTTTTCTAACCCACAGCAGCCCCTGACGCAGCGGCTCGTGGAGACAGTGCTCCCGCAGCACCTTCCAGCATCAGTGCAAGAAACGGTCAATGCTTCCCACTATGACCGCGTCCTGCGTGTAACCCACCACAGTGGCGCGGCGAAGGGGCTTGTCAGTGGCCTGGTGCAACGAGGCATCGACACGGATATTGTCCACGCCTCCGACGTGGCCTTGCGCGATGGCACGGTTGGCACGTTGGTGCTCGGGCTCGCCAACGAGGATGAAGCTGCCCTTGACGATGCCGTGCAGTGGATACAGCAGCAGGGTCAACTCAATGCAGAGGTAGTGAACTAATGGATTTAACCGAGATTTTCGATACCAAGGTGTCAATCGATCAGTACCTAGAGGCCGGCTGGCAAACCCTCTATATGGTGGGCATTTCCCTCTTCTTAGGAACGATCGGCGGAGTTGCCCTGGGAATCATCCTGGTACTTGCTAATCCACAGGGCATGTACCCCAACCGCGTGCTGTTTAGGATCACCGACTTCTTGGTCAATACGGTGCGCTCTTTGCCGTTCATCATCTTGATGGTGGCAATCGTCCCGTTCACGCGCCTTATCGTCGGCACTTCCATCGGCATGACCGCGGCGCTGGTGCCGCTAACCATCTTCATTGCGCCGTTTATGGCCCGCCTCATCGAACAATCGGTGCTGGAAGTTGGCGATGGCATCCTAGAAGCCGCAGAATCCATGGGTGCTTCCCTGTGGCAAACCATCCGCTATTTCTTGCTGCCGGAAGCTAAGGCCTCGATTATCTTGGCGCTGACTACCTCCACCATCACTCTGATTTCTGCTACCGCGATGGCCGGAACCATCGGTGGTGGCGGCGTCGGTGACTTGGCGGTCTCTTATGGTTATCAGCAATTCGACACCGTAGCCATTATCTTCACCGTGATTATCCTCATCGTGGTGGTACAAGCAATCCAAGGCTTGGGCAATGCGCTCGCCCGTCGGGCGCGCAACGGCGCCTGATGAACACCGACAAGTAAAAAGGCTGGGGTTTATCCCCAGCCTTTTTGTATCAGAAAGCCCAGCTCTTAAGACGTAGCTTTCTTCGCAGTAGTCTCCGCAGTCTCCTGCCCAGCCTTTGGATCCACGGTAAATAGGTCCGTCCCAGAACCGATGAGCTCGCCCTCGCGGAAGGCCGCGGTGGGAATAACGGGGCCAGTCTTCTTGGCATTGGAGACAACCACTGGCGTCGTGACCGGCAGGCCCGCTTCCTTGATGGCCTCGATATCAAATTCAGCCAGGACCTCGCCTTGCTTGACGGTATCGCCCTTATTGACATGCGAGGTGAAGTGTTCGCCCTTGAGGTTTACCGTATCGAAGCCAATGTGCATAAGGATGTCAATCGGCCCCACCGCTGGGTCCTCCACGCGCAGGGCGTAGGCGTGGTGGGAAGGGAAGGTCACGGTGATGGTGCCATCGGCAGGCGCAACGAGCTTGCCGACGGTCGGTTCGATGGCAACGCCTTTGCCCAGCTTGCCCCCGGCAAACATGGGGTCCTCAACTTTGGAAAGGGGCACGGCATTTCCCTCTAGCGGGGAAAAGATCGTCGCGGCATCTGCGGCGGCGGAAGCGCTGTCAGCAGACTCTTCAGCGGCCTCGGCAGCCAAAGCCTGCGCGGCGGGCGGATTGATCTCATCAGGGTCAATGGTGCCATTGCGATGGATGAGCACGCGCCCGTATAGGTAAGCCCCGATGAAGGCTACGGCGAAGGCGATGACACCACACAACAAGAAGGTCGGGACAAAGCGGGGAACGGAGACGAAGCCAATGAAGCCGGCGGCACCGAGGGCATCCGCAAGCACGCCAAAAATGGCGATGAACGTAGAGGCGATGGCTGATGCCGCCATACCGATATAAAACGGCCAACGCAGGCGCAGGTTAACACCGAAGATCGCGGGCTCAGTAATACCAAACAGCGCCGAGATACCGGAGGCACCGGCCAAGCCCTTGAGCTTTTCGGAACGCGCCAGGAAGTACACGGCCAAGGCCACACCACCCTGGGCGATATTGGCCATCGAGGCAATGGGGAAGATGAAGGAACCGCCCTCATTCCACAGCATCGTCTCAATGGGCGGGAAGGATTGGTGTAGACCGGTAATGACGATCGGTGAATAAACCAGACCGAAAAGGAAGCCGGCCACAGGACCTGCAAAGTCATACAGGTTGGCCAGCCCCATGCCCAACCATTCACCGGCGGTACGCAAGATTGGACCCAGCCCCATAAAGGTAATAAAACCGGTCACCAGCAGGGTAAGCAGGGGCGTGAGCATGAAGTCCACGGTGCCCTTGAGGTGCTTGTGTAGGAACTTTTCAATCGTCGCCAAAATCCAGGCGATGACCAAAATAGGCAAGATGGACCCCTGGTAGCCGGCCTGGGCAACGTCTAAGCCAAAGATATCCCAGTAGGGCATCTCGCCATTTTCAATGGCCTCAGCAACGTTATAGCCGCTAACCAAATCTGGCATGACCATCGCCATGGCCATGCCCGCACCGAGGAATTCATTACCGCCAAAGCGCTTAGTAGCAGTAAATCCCACGAGGATAGGAAGGAAGGCAAAGGGGGCGGATGCCAGGAGGTTGACCAGCCCGGCAAACCCTTCCCACGAGGGATACATTTCGATGACTGATTGATCCCCAAATAGTCCCGGCGCGGTCAGCACATTATTTAATGCCATCAATAGACCGCCGCCGAGCAGGATTGGGATTAGCGGAACAAAAATATCCGCCAAGACCTTGACCGCACGGGAGAACCAGTTCCCGGATTCCGCGGCAATATCTTTTAGCCGATCGGTGGACACGGCGACGTCCTTGGAAATGGACTTTGTCATTTCCTGAAAGACGATATTGACATCGCCCGGTCCCACGATGACCTGGAACATGCCACCGGCTTCGAAGGTGCCCTTCAGATCTGGATCGTTGTCTAGCGCTGCGGTATCTACCTTGTCCGAATCATCCAACACCATGCGCAAGCGCGTGGCGCAGTGGGCAAGGGCAATAATATTATCTTCGCCGCCTAATGCCTTGAGGGTGCGGGCGGCGACCTCTTTATACTCCATGGACCAACCTTTGTTATTTAGGTCACATTAAATGACCGAATGTGATTGTCTACTTCCTATTTAAGTCTGTTTGTGCCCAAATGTCCACAAAGTAAAAAGCTGTCGGTCCTAGTTCCGCAGGGTCTTAGTCCAGCGGCTCCCATGCCTGCCAGGGAGCATCGCCAAAGACCGCGAATGCCGCGGCGATGCGACCGCCACCGGCAAAGACTTCTACGGCGCAGCCATCAGCAATCAGCCGCATTTCTCCATCGGGGCACGCGATCGGCTCACCACCATTGAAAGAGATGGTGCCACCGCCTTGCACCACGCGGAACGCTTCGTTGCCAGTGGCATCGACAAGCGCATAAGCCCCCTCCCCTGTTACATCAATGGTCGAGCCAAAGCCCTCCCTGCCGCGGGTTTCCGGCAGTGCAGACCACAGCGGTTCTTGGCACAGGTAGTTATCCTCCAGCCACAGCCGCCGCGGAATAGTCAAGGTATGCACCCACCCCTGCGTTGGAGTCTCATCATGAGCGGGCATGCCTATCCAGCCCAGCAGGATGTTTTCCTCGGTTGCCTGCGGCGCATAGAACTGCGTGCCATGATCCAGCAGGGTAAAGCCGCGCTCAACGTGGAAATTAAGCCCATCCAAGGTCCCGACGACGTAGCCGCAACGGTCCGTCTCATCCTGTGGACAGAAAATGAGCACGTGCTTATCCCCAAAGGTCAGCAGGTTGGGGCACTCCCACATATAGCCACCGGGAAGCTGCGCGGGATCATCAAAAACAAGCTCTCCCTGGAAATCCCACTGCTTTAAATCCTGCGAGTAATACAGCACGATGGTTCCGCGTTCGTCTTCCGTTTGCGCACCAATGACCATGCGCCATCCCTCCCCAGCGCGGGAAATATGGGGATCGCGGAAGTGGCCGGTATATCCCTCCGGGGAATCAGCAATGAGCGGGTTAGCGGCATCGCGGACATAAATCCCGCCTTCCGGCCCGGAGGGGTCCATGACCCGCACGCGATTCTGTGAGGGGATGCGGCGCCCGGCTTCTTTCAGGTTTCCGGTATAAAAAAGCCACACGTCAGTGCCGTCAACCACGGCCCCGCCGGAGTAGCACCCATCCTTGTCATAGGGCAGGTCAGGATAGAGCGCATCGGGGTAATGCCGCCACGGAGTGGGCGCGGACACCGTCGTGGTGGCGTGACCCCAGCCAGTCCGCTTGGGCTTGTGCGGAAAGGCAGGGTCATGCTGGTAGTAGGCGTGCAGAATATCGCCATCCACAAAAAGGCCATTGGGGTCATTGAGGCGTCCAAGTGGTGGGGCGAGGTGAAAGTTCGGTCGGTGGTTCATGTCCCCGATACTATGGAACTATGACTATTCATGTGTGCGGCGAAGGCCTCGTGGACTTGGTTCCGGTATCCCCTGGCCGCTTGAATGACCTCACCCCGGCGCTGGGCGGCGGCCCCTTCAACGTGGCCATCGCCGCGGCACGCCTGGGCGCGGACGTGGAGTTCCAATCGCGGATTTCTACCGATGGGTTTGGCCAGGAATTATTCCGCCGCCTTGAGGAAGAAGGTGTCGTAACCGCCCACGTGCAACGCGGCGAGGAACCGACCACCCTGGCGGTGACCAGCATCGCGGATAATGGCACGGCCTCCTATAACTTTTATGTGGAAGGCACTGCGGATCGCTTCGTTGAACCCAAACTAGTTCCTGCAGATATCGCTTGCTTCGGCACCGTTTCCTTGGCCTTGGAGCCGGGTGCTTCCCGCTACGCGCAGCTGCTCAAGGACTTCGCCGCACAGGGAACGCTCGTCGCCCTTGATCCCAATATCCGGCCCTTTTATGCCACCGCCGCGCATAAGAAATTCTTGGCGGATTTGCTGCCACACGTCTCTGTGCTGAAGCTATCGGATGAAGAGGTGGACTTTTTAGGCGAGGACTTCACCTCCCAGGTCCCCATCGTGGTCACCACCCGCGGCGGCGATGGAATTAGCGTCAGGGCTGGGGATACTTCCCTCGACGTTCCCGCAGCCGCGGTAGAGGTCACCGATACCATCGGCGCCGGCGACACCATCATGGCCGCCCTGTTGGCGCAACTGGATGAACGCGACCTCGATGCGGACAAGGCCGCAGCACTAAGCGCCGAACAGTGGCGCGATATCCTCCACTTCGCCGCCACCGCGGCCGGCATCACCGTCTCCCGCACCGGCGCCAATCCCCCACTCCGCAAGGAAGTAGAGTCTGCCCTATGAGCTACACCAAGCGCACGATGTGGATACACCTGGGGTTATTCCTCTTAGCATTCCTCGCCTTCATCCTCCCCGTTGTCGTCGGCACCGCAGCCCTGCTCCCGCTGTGGCTCTCGGGTGGATTAAGCATCGCCCTGGCAGCGGCCGCGCTTATCGATGCCGCCTTTAAGTTCTTCGCTCCCGCTTCCCCACGCAGTCTCAAGCTGCTCTCCGGAATCGCCGGCATCGTGCTGCTGGTGGGCTGGGGAATCTGGATCTACATCTACGGCAATATGGCGGAAGTAGGCACGGGCACCTACCGCATTGGCAATTTCCTCCTCAGCGTCGGCTGCGTGCTCAACCTCTTCATCATCGCGATTTCGGTTTTGGATATCCGCCGGTTGGCGCGGCAGTAGCCGATCTGAGCAACACGCTCCCCGCGCTTAGCGGGGGAGCGCTTACTTGTCGCTGGGGAGGACGCGGCGAGGGACGATAATAGGGGCATCACCAAGCGGATCGTCCCAGGCCTCCGCCTCGATGCCATAGGCCTGCGCCAAGACCTTGGGGGCCAGCGCTTGCTTAGGTGCGCCGCGCGCAATGATATCGCCAGCCTTCATCACCACCATGGAATCGGAGTAGTGGCCCGCGAGCATGAGATCGTGCAGGACCACAACCACCGTTTTGCCGGCGCGCGCCTGTGTTCGAGCCAGCTCCAGCATGCTCATGGCGTGGGCGGGGTCGAGGAAGGTCGTGGGTTCATCGAGAAGCAGCACCGGCGTATCTTGCGCCAACGCTAGCGCTAGCCAGACGCGCTGGCGCTGCCCACCCGATAGGGAGGCGATATCACGATCGAGGAAGTCCACAATCTCCGTGGCTTCGCAGGCCTGGGCGATGATTTCTCGGTCCGTAGGAGAAAGGCCGCGCATCCTGCCCTGATAGGGGTGGCGCCCGCGCGCGACCAACTCGCCTACCCGCAATCCATCGGGGGCCACGGGGTGCTGTGGCAGCAGCGCCACCTGCTGCGCGGCTTCCTTCGCGTTCATCGCATGCAGGTCGGCGTCCCCGACCATAACGCTGCCCTGCCGCGGGGCCAGGATTTTAGACAGCGTCTTGAGCAGCGTGGACTTGCCGCAGCCATTGGGCCCGATGAGCGTGGTGACCTCACCGGCGCGTGCATGCAGATCGACGCCGGCGAGGATATCCTCGCCGTCCTTATATCCCGCATGGATGCCGGTGGCCTGGAGGTTGCACCGGCGCTTCGAGCGCGTGGGCTGATTATCCGTCATATCTTTTCCTTCATCCACGTACGACTGTGTAGGAGTTTGTGGTTGGCTTATTTGTCCGGTCATCGCTGCGCAGCGGCTCGGCATTTAGCTGTGCCGGGCCGCATTCCACACCAATACCACCAGGGCGCTGCCGCCGATGACCGAGGAGACCGCACCCACCGGGGCGTTGACCGGAATCGCACCGGCGATAACGGCGCACACGGTCAGCAGCGCCGCGCCCGCGGCTGCCGATGCCACCGGTGATGCCGTGGGCGTGCGTGCCACCATCCGCGCCAGGTGCGGCGCCAGCAGCGCGATAAACCCAATGGGCCCCACCACCGAGACCACCACCGCGCAGATCCCGGTAGCAGCAATGAGCAGCAGGGCGCGCTGGCGGGAGATATTCACGCCTAGGGTGGTCGCAGAAGAATCATCGTGGGCGAGCAGCGGCAGCTCCCGCGCACACCAGATGCCTATGGCGAGAAACGGCGCTAATGCCACGAGTAAGGGCACGATGACCTCCATGCGCACGAACCCGGTCGAGCCCGCCAGCCACGTTTGCGCCTCGGCCGCGCGCTGGATCTGCGCGCTGCGCATCAAATACGCAACGACGGCCTGAAACATCAGCGATAAGGCGATGCCGACGATGACGATGCGGTTGCTCGTGCCGATGCCACCCAGGACGGCGAGGAGGATGACGACGAGGAGGGCTCCGATCATCGCCAAGCATGCCCGCCACCAGAAGTCCGGGATGCCGTCTGCGAAACCGGGGCGCGAATGCACGGTGCCCAGCACTACCAGGACCGATGCGCCGCCGGTCACGCCCAAGATATCCGGTGATGCCAGTGGGTTGCGGGCCATGGTCTGCGTCCATGAGCCGGCCACGCCAAGGGCGGCCCCCACGATGACGGTGGCGATGGCAACAGGCAGGCGTAAGTCCCACACCACCCTGATGTGGCTCTCGCTGCCGCCACCGGTGAGCACATCGAGGACCTGCCGCGGGCTCAACTCCAAAGGCCCTTGCCCCAGCAACACCAGGTAGGCGCCAAAGGCGATAAGGCCGAATACCAGCGTCGATGCGAGCACGCGGACGTGCCTGCGACGCTGCTGCGCTTGCAGGGTACTGCTTATTGTTGTCATGCGTTATCGCCCCACGCTCTGCCCACGCCGCGGTGAGCGCCCCAAATGAGGAAAGGCGCGCCCACGATGGCAAGAACGATGGACATCTCTAGCTCCGAGTTACCCACAATGAGGCGGCCGATGATGTCGGCGGCAAGCACGGCGCAACTGCCCAGGAGCGCGGAGGGCAGGATCATCGTGGCAACGCTGGGGCCGACCACCCGCCGCACGATGTGGGGAATGGCGAAGCCAACGAAGGCGATGGGACCCGTTGCCGCCGTTGCGCTGCCGGCTAGTACCACGACGCTCAGCGCCGCGCCCACCCGCGCGGTGGTAGGGGATCCACCCAAGGCGAGCGAGGACTCCTCCCCCATGGCCAAAAGGTCAAGCGGCCTGGCCGCCATCGCCGCGCACGCTAGGCCAATGAGCAGGCCTATGCCCGCGATGGTGACGTCTTCTGGGCCGCGCCCAAAGGTCGAGCCGATGGTCCAGCGCCGCATGCTATCGAGGACGTCCGTGGAATACAGGCCGATGATCACCGCTCCCGATCCCAGAGCGGCGGAGACGCCAGCGCCGACCAGAATGAGCGTTAGCGGATCCTGAAACCGCCGGGAGACGGCCAGGACCAGCAGCGTGGTAATGCCCGCGCCGACAAGCGCGAGGGAGGTGCGCATGCCGGTGGTGGTAGCAATGCCAATGGCCGTGCCTAGGGCAACGAAGAACGACGCGCCTGCGGTAATACCGATAAATCCGGGGTCCGCTAGCGGGTTCCTGGTCCACGATTGCGCCAAGACACCGGCGACGGCAAGGGCCGCGCCGGCGAAATAGGCCAAGAAGGTGCGCGGCATGCGCAGGTTCCACACGATATCGCGGATATCCTGCTCCCCCGCTCCGCGTAGCGCGGCGATGACCTCATCGGGCGGAATCGAACGAGAGCCTAGTGCCAAGGACGCCACCGCCAGCACGAGGCTGGCGAGGATGAGGGCAACGAGGAACGTCTTGCGACCCTTTCCCCGCGTCATCACCGGTGTGGCTGTGTGGCTTTCCGTTGTGGACCCCGTCTGGATTTTCTGGCCGCCTTGCGTGGTTCCTGACAATTACAGCTTCTCTTCAAACTTATCCATTGCCCACGGAATGGTCACTGGGTTCGGCATGCTCATGGCGTTGCCGGTATCCGTGTCCAGGTAGCGCACACGCCCATCCTTGACAATATCCAGGCCCTGGAAGGTCTTATCCTTCTTCAAGACATCCGCGGAGCCGTTGTAGTCCAGGACGAAGAGGTGATCAACCTGGTTGAGCTTCGCGTAGTTTTCCGGGGCAATGTCAACGAAGAAGCTGCTGCCATCGCCCTGCAGCTCATCCGGGATCTCCATGCCTAGATCCTCGATGAACTGTCCGCGCCCGTCCTCATCGGTGTACAGGCCAATCTTGCCGTCATAAGGCATGACGATGGCCGCGGACTTGCCCTGCAATTCGGTGTGCTCGCGGCGGAATTCCTCGAAAGCCTTCTCGGTATCAGCGATAAGCTTATCGCCTTCATCTTCCTTGTCTACGGCGTCCGCTATGGCCTCTACCTGGTCTTCCCAGGGAACCTGCCAGTCTTCATACCCATCCGGCTTGACGGTGGTTGGCGCGATCTCTTCCAAGGATTCCTTGGTGCGCGCATCCACTGCCTGGTTCACCGCAATGATCTTGGTGGGGTCTGCAGCGGTGATCTGCTCAAAGGTCTCCGCGGTAAAGCCCGTTGCGGTGTTGTAGTTGCGGTGTTGTAGATGACCTCCGGCTTTGCATCGCCCAGAAGCTTCTTTGCCCACGGGCCAACGCCGGAAGGATCGCCATCGCCCTCAGCGCCCCACGGCCCCACCGTCACGGGAGTAATACCCAGGGCGAGCAGCGTATCGGCATCACCCAAGCCCAGGCTAGCCACCCGCTCCTCGCTGGCTGCATCGGTGGACTGCGTGCTCTCATCGCCCTCACCGCGCGAGCAACCGGCTAATGCGACGGCTCCGGCGGACAGCAGTGCCACAACACCCATGGTGCGGCGCCCAAAAATCTTCATGAGGCTAGCCCTTTCAATCAAGGAGGAAAATAACGTTGCTCATCTTAGACGCCGGCCCAGTGCTTAGGCAAGGCTTAGCTTTGCAGGAGTATGTTGGGTGCATGAACTCTTCCCTACAATCGTCGCCGATGCCTGAACACCAACTGATTCCCGTTACCTTGGCCGCCAATAAACAGATCCGCCCGCGCCTGCACCGTTTGACGTTTCACGCCGAGGCCTTCCGGACGTATCAGCTCGCCGGCCCTGATGAATTCTTTGGCCTCGTCATGCCGCAAGCCGGGCAAGAATTCTCACCCTTCCCCGTCGACGGGGTCAATATCCGGGCAGCCGTTGCCGCTATAGGCGAAGAAACTAGGCCCGATCTGCGCTGGTACACCATTCGCGCGCTCCACCCTGAGGACGCCACAGTCGATGTCGACGTGGTGACCCACGGCGATTCCGGGCCCGGGTCGCGATGGATTCGGAGCGCGCAGCCCGGCGATACAGCGGGGTTCTTTACCTGCAACGAGCTGTGGCAGCCAACCGAAGCACCACAACTATTGGTCGCCGATGCCTCCGCACTGCCGGCCCTGCGACATATCCTTGCCTACCAAGAAGGCCGTGACCCGGCGATGCTCGCCCGTACCGACGTTATGGCCGTGGTAACTAGCGATGACGAGATAGAACCTGGGCTCGCGGCCAGGTGGAAAACGAGCGTGCGCAGTCTGAGCGTCCTTCACGCCGAGCCGCACCAGGAAGCGGAATCTGTTGTTGCCGCGCTGAAGGCAGATTATGCCGGTGAGGCGATACCGGGGTACGTGTGGGTCTCCGGCGAAGGGGACTTGGCGAAGAAGGTTCGGGGCCTCGCGGTGAAAGACTGGAGCCTTTCTTCAGACGACGTCACGTGGGTGCCCTACTGGTTCTATGGAAGAGCCCGGCCTTAAAAACTCTGAAACAGCGAAAAGCCCCTGTATCGAACCAAATGGTCCGGTACAGGGGCTGCGCTGGCTAGGGTTTACTTAGCCTTCTCGATGATCTTTACGAGACGGAAGTGCTTGTCCTTGGACAGCGGGCGGGTCTCAGCGATACGTACGAGATCGCCTGCGCCTGCGGTTTCTTCCTCATCGTGCGCCTTAACCTTCTTGTTAGAGCGCATGATCTTGCCGTACAGAGCGTGCTGCTTGCGGTCTTCCAACTCGACGACGATGGTCTTGGACATCTTGTCCGAGACGACGTAGCCGGTGCGGACCTTAGGAGCACCCTTGACCTTCTCCTTCTTCGGAGTTGGTCCCTTCTTGGATTCAGTCACGTTAGCCTCACTCATGATTAAGCCTCAGCTCCCGGAGCGACAGACAGGCCCAGCTCGCGCTCGCGCAGAACGGTGTAGATGCGGGCAATGTCGCGCTTAACCGTGCCGATGCGGCGGTTGTTGGTCAGCTGGCCGGTGGCCTTCTGGAAACGAAGGTTGAACAGTTCTTCCTTCGCATCCTTTAGACGGGTTTCCAGCTCTGCGTTGTCGAGCTCACGGAACTCGTGGGCGGGGGTACCGGTTGCCATTAGAACTGGTCCTCCTTCTTGATGATGCGGACCTTGCAAGGAAGCTTCTGGCCAGCGCGGCGCAGAGCCTCAATTGCAACAGCCTCAGTTGGGTAGCTCATCTCGAAAAGTACGCGGCCAGGCTTCACGTTAGCCACCCACTTCTCAACCGGGCCCTTACCGGAACCCATACGAACACCGAGCGGCTTTTGGGTCAACGGACGGTCCGGGAAGATGTTGATCCACACCTTGCCACCACGCTTAACGTGGCGGTTGATGGCAATACGTGCGGCCTCAATCTGACGGTTGGTGATGTACGCAGGCTCCAGTGCCTGGATTGCGTAATCGCCGAAGTTAATGCGGTTTCCGCCCTTGGACACGCCACGACGGCTCGGGCGGTGCTGACGGCGGTACTTAACACGCTTAGGAATCAGCATGGATTAGCCCTCCTGCTTCTGCTGTGCACGCTGGCGGCGCTGGCCACCGCGGCGGGAGCGACCATTGCGGTCACCACGGCCACGGCCCTGTGCCGGAGCGTTCAGTTCGGACTCGCGTACGCCACCGACGACGTCACCCTTGTAGATCCACACCTTGATGCCGATGCGGCCGAAGGTGGTGTGGGCCTCTGCGGTGCCGTAGTCGATCTCGGCGCGAAGAGTGTGCAGCGGAACGCGGCCCTCGTGGTAGCGCTCGACGCGGGACATTTCTGCACCGCCCAGGCGGCCGGACAGCAGAATCTTGATGCCCTTAACCTGTGGCTGGCGCATAGCGGACTGGATAGCCTTGCGCATTGCACGACGGAATGCGACGCGGTTAACCAGCTGCTCCGCGATGGAGTGAGCAACCAGGGTTGCGTTTGCGTCTACCTGCTTGACCTCGAGGATGTTGAGGGCAACCATCTTGCCGGTGAGCTTTTCCAGCTCGCGGCGGATGCGGTCAGCCTCAGCACCGCGGCGGCCAATCACGATGCCCGGACGGGCGGTGTGAATGTCCACGCGGACGCGGTCACGGGTGCGCTCGATAACGATGTCGGCGATGCCGGCGCGCTCGAGGCCCTTGTTGAGGTAGTTACGAATCTTGATGTCTTCGGCTACGTAGTTCGCGTAGTCCTTATCCGCGAACCAGTGGGTCTTCCAGTCGGAAGTGATGCCCAAACGTAGGCCGTGAGGATGGATCTTCTGGCCCATTACTTGGCCCCTTCCTGCTGGCTTTCGACAACCACGGTGATGTGGCTGGTGCGCTTACGAATCATGAATGCACGACCCTGTGCACGCGGCTGGAAACGACGCATGGTCGGGCCCTCGTTGGCGTATGCCTCGGAGATGACCAGGGTGCGTGGGTCGAGGCCGAAGTTGTTCTCAGCGTTAGCGGCTGCGGAAGCAACGACCTTTGCAACTGGCTTGGAAGCACCCTGCGGTGCGTACTTCAGGATTGCCAAAGCTTCGCTTACGGACTTGCCGCGGACCAGATCGAGCACACGACGTGCCTTCATCGGGGTAACGCGGACGTAGCGGGCCGTGGCGGATGCGGAGGTGATGGTCTCACTCATCGCTTATCGACGTCCCTTCTTGTCATCCTTGACGTGACCCTTAAAGGTCTTGGTTGGTGCAAACTCGCCCAACTTGTGGCCGACCATGGAGTCCTCGATGAAGACCGGCACATGCTTGCGGCCGTCGTGGACGGCGAAGGTGTGTCCGATGAAATCGGGGAGAATGGTCGAGCGGCGAGACCAGGTCTTGATGACCTGCTTGGTGCCTGCATCGTTTTGAGCATCCACCTTGTTGAGGAGGTGCTCATCGACGAACGGGCCTTTCTTAAGGCTGCGTGGCATTGTTTACCTCCTCTTAGCGCTTCTTGTTCGGGCGACGACGGCGCACGATCATGTTGTTGGAGTAACGGTTCGGGTTGCGGGTGCGACCCTCCTTGTGACCCCATGGGGACACTGGGTGGCGACCACCGGAGGTCTTACCCTCACCACCACCGTGTGGGTGGTCAACCGGGTTCATAACGACACCACGGACGGTCGGGCGAACGCCCTTCCAACGCATGCGGCCGGCCTTGCCCCAGCGGATGTTCATCTGCTCGGCGTTGCCAACTTCACCAACCGTTGCGCGGCAACGGATGTCCACGCGGCGGATTTCAGAAGACGGCATACGCAGAACGGCGTACTTGCCTTCCTTACCCAGCAGCTGGATGGAAGCACCAGCAGAGCGAGCCAGCTTAGCGCCAGCGCCCGGCTTGAGCTCAACAGCGTGGATGGTCGAACCGGTCGGGATGTTGCGCAGCGGCAGGTTGTTGCCCACCTTGATATCTGCGTTCGGGCCGGACTCGACAACAGCACCCTGCTTCAGGCCCTTCGGCGCGATGATGTAGCGCTTCTCGCCATCTACGTAGTGCAGCAATGCAATGTTTGCGGTGCGGTTTGGGTCGTACTCGATGTGAGCGACCTTTGCCGGAATGCCGTCTTTGTCGTTACGACGGAAGTCGATCAGACGGTAACGGCGCTTGTGGCCACCGCCGATGTGGCGGGTGGTGATGCGGCCGTAGTTATTACGACCACCGGTTTTGCTCAGCGGGCGCAGCAGGGACTTCTCCGGAGTCGAGCGAGTGATCTCGTCGAACTCAGACACGGAGGATGCGCGGCGACCCGGAGTTGTCGGCTTGTACTTACGAATAGCCATAATTCTTCCTTTTCCTTTCGGCTCTCCGGTGGCGCTTAAGCGCCTGCGCCGAAGACGTCGATGGAGTCGCTGCCTTCACGGAGCGTCACGTATGCGCGCTTGGTGGACTTACGCTGACCGAAACCGGTGCGGGTGCGCTTGCGCTTACCTGCACGGTTTACGGTATTCACGGAGTCGACCTTCACGTCAAAGATCTGCTCGACGGCATCTTTAATCTGGGACTTGTTGGAGTCTGGGGAGACGAAGAACGTGTAGACGTTCTGCTCCATCAGACCGTAGGACTTCTCAGATACAACCGGGGCGATGATGACATCGCGCGGGTTAGAAATCTTAGCCATTAGTTCTCCTCCTTATCCGCGCCGGTAGCGCGAGTGATGAAGGTGTGTAGCGCCTCAACGGAGAACACAACGTCATCGGAGTAGAGAACGTCGTAGGTGTTGAGCTGACCGGCGTCCAAGATCTGAACGTTCGGCAGGTTATTAGCGCTACGACGGGCGTTGATGTCCTCGCGGCCGATAACCAGCAGCACGTTGTCGCGCTCGGTCAGGGACTCGAGGAAAGCCTTGGCCGCCTTGGTGGACGGCTTCTGGCCTGGAACCAACTCTTCGATGACATGGATGCGCTCGTTGCGAGCACGGTCAGACAACGCACCGAAGAGAGCAGCCTTGATCATCTTCTTAGGGGTGCGCTGTGCGTAGCTACGTGGCTGCGGGCCGTGGACGGTGCCACCGCCGGTGTAGTGCGGCGCACGGATGGAACCCTGGCGCGCACGACCGGTGCCCTTCTGGCGGAAAGGCTTGCGACCACCACCGCGGACAGCGCCGCGGGTCTTGGTGGCGTGGGTGCCCTGACGAGCAGCAGCAAGCTGTGCGTTGACAACCTGGTGCATCAAAGCAACGGATGCCTCGGTGTCAAAGATTTCAGCCGGCAGGTCCACGGAGCCATTGGTCTTACCTTCGGAGGTGTGGACGTCTAGCTTGAGGTTGCTCATGCGTGTGCACCGCCCTTCACTGCGGTCTTAACGGTGACGAGGCCACCGCGCGCACCAGGGATAGCACCCTTGATGAGCAGCAGGTTGGACTCGACATCGACTTTCTGAATCTTCAGGTTTTGGGTCGTCACGCGGTCGTGGCCCATGCGGCCAGCCATGCGCTTGCCCTTGAAGACGCGGCCCGGGGTAGCAGCGCCACCGATACCACCAACACGGCGGTGAGCGGCCTGGTTACCGTGAGCTGCGCCCTGACCCTGGAAGCCGTGGCGCTTCATAGCACCAGCGTAGCCGTGGCCCTTGGTCTGGCCGGTGACGTCAACGAAGGTGATGTCTTCGAAGATGTCTACCTTGACCTCTTGGCCAACCTCGTATGCGGAGGTGTCGTCCATGCGGATTTCCGCAACGTGACGACGCGGGGTTACGCCAGCCTTCTTGAAGTGACCACCCTCAGGCTTGTTTGCCTTGCGTGGGTCAATCTCGCCAAAGGCGATTTGGATGGCACTGTAGCCATCGGTTTCGGGGGTGCGAATCTGGGTGACAACGCATGGCCCTGCTTCAACGACGGTAACCGGAACAACGCGGTTGTCATCGTCGAAGACCTGGGTCATGCCGAGCTTCTTGCCCAGAATGCCCTTGATCTCGTTTTCACTCATTATTAGTTCTCCACCAAAGTCGCTTACTGGATGTTCACGTCGACGCTTGCCGGAAGATCGATGCGCATCAAAGCATCAACGGTCTTCGGGGTCGGGTCGAGAATATCGATCAGGCGCTTGTGCGTGCGCATCTCGAAGTGCTCGCGAGAGTCCTTGTACTTGTGCGGAGAACGAATAACTGCGTACACGTTCTTCTCGGTTGGGAGCGGCACTGGGCCAACTACACGAGCACCCGTACGGGTAACGGTCTCGACGATCTTCTTTGCAGAAGCGTCGATTGCCTCGTGGTCATAGGCCTTCAGCCGAATGCGGATCTTTTGTCCCGCCACGCTTATCCTCTTCCTCGCTTCCCCACTTTCACATTCCCGGCGTTTCCGGGGCGTGAAGCGGTGGGAAATTGCTTCTCGATTTCTCTATAACGTTGTCCGGGCCTGGGGCCTGACACAACGCCAGTGGTCTGACTGTCATGACAACCAAGAGATACAGCACATGGCAAATGCCAGTCTGCAGTACTCCTGACGGGGTACAAGACCCGTAGTCAAAGTATTGTGAAGAGGACGGTTTTCACGCATTACACGTGGAGAGTGTCCTATTCGCTAACTGCCGCTGTTTATTTGCCATGCCCCTTCTCCGGTCCATCGTCTCGGGGTGTCTCTGCTCCAGCGCGGACCTAGCCCGATCGGATGACCTTCCAGTCTGTGTTTCAGGAAAATCCTGAGACACGGTGACAACGAAGGTGTCATGTTCGCTTTACCAGCTCAACGTCTCGCCGATATGCACCGTGTTCAAGACGGTCCGTTACCGGTTCGCGCTGCCCTGTTAAAGCAACCTAAGTATTTAAGCACGGTGGGCTGGTGTTTTTCAAACCATCCCGGCAATAGTGCCAATAATCACGTTTTGGTAAATATTGTTGTCCCAGACCCCACGTATGGTTAGCCGGTAGGTACGCTCAAGGAAGGATTTTGAACCGCTGGTTCTTGATCCGTCAATTTCATATTGCGACCATGCAAGTCAATATTTAAGGAAAGGCCTTAAAGACCATGTCTGAGAACAACACTCCTGCAAAGCACTCTGAGAACAACGTTGCCGCTTCTGAAGAGCGCGAGGTAAACAACAACCTGGAGACTCAGTACGGCACCACCACCATTGATGACGTCGTTGTTTCCAAGATCGCTGGCATTGCAGCCCGCGAAGTTTCCGGCGTTGACTCCCTTGGTGGCGGCGGCGCTCGCATGATGGGCACCATCCGCGAGTCCTTCGGCGCATCCGAGGACGTACGCCAGGGTGTTGACGTAGAGGTAGAAAACGGCTCCGCAAAGATCGAGATTGCCATCACCGCTGAGTACGGTGTTGCTATCCACGAGCTGGCTGAGGCAATCCGCCGCAACATCATGAACGCTGTCGAGCGCATGACCGGCCTGACCGTAGAGCGCGTTGACGTTGTTGTTCACAACGTCAAGCTGCCGAAGGAAGACTCCGAGTCTGAAGAGCAGGCTGCACTGAACCAGGGCCAGGCATAAGAACAATGCCTGAACCCCGAGCACAATTTGAGCTCGAGGTAAGCCACGCTCACGCAATTGCGGAAGCGGTGCAAAAGCTCAACGGTGTCGCGGGCCTTGACGGCGGATCCTACGGCTCGGTGAGCCTACTCTTCCCGGGCGAAAGGGTTACCGGCATGCGCCGGCCCGATCCCCGCGACGATCGCCACCTGCAAATCAACGTCCGTGTTGATATCAGTGCGCAGCCTGATCTGTACCGCCTAGCGGAAGAAGTCCGCTCGGCAGCCCGCAAGGCATGTACGGAGCTAGAACGCGTCGACGTTGAGTTTTCTGACGCCGTAGATGGCTTATCCGCTGCTCCCTCGAAGGATTAGATATGAAAAATTACACCACATTGGGCATTGTTATCGGCCTGCTACTTGCCTTCTTTTTGTACTTAGGTTGGGGTTGGACGCTGCTCGCCGTGCTGCTTGCTGCCGTCGGTGGCCTCTTGGGTTCCCACTTTGATGGCCGCATCGACCTCAGCGCCGTGTGGAATGGCCTCATTGGCAAGGAGAAAGGCCAAGGCTAATGTCAGAAGGTTCCACTCAGGGCCACACGCGTTTCTCGCTGCGGACCATGGAACGAATCGTGACCGCCGCAATTGCTAGCGTGCCTGGCACAAAAGATTTAGATGCCAAGCTTGCTGGCATTGGCGGACGCGGTTATCCACGGGTTTCGGTACAGATGGACCCAGAGCGTGAGGTCGCCGCCGTGAGCGCGACCATCGCTGTGGTGTGGCCATCTCCGGTTACCGCAGTCGCGGAAAGTACGCGTGCCGCCATTTCAGAGGCTATTGCTGCCCATACCGGCTATTCCACCACCCGCGTTAATGTCACCGTCGGTGAATCGATTCCGGGTACTCGCGTTACCGCAGAACAGCTTGCGCAGCGTCCTGCCGCTTCAGCTTTTACCCCTGAGGTCACACCTTCTACCGTGACCCAGCCTGTTACTCAGGACTCGGTCGAAGTGCGAAGCATCGAGACTCCGGAAGAAGCCGCAGTCCGCAATGTCGACACCCCGCAAGAAGCGGAAATCCGCGAAATTTCTTCTGGAAAGGAAGTTGCGGTTCGCGGAGTATCGGCGCCCTCTGGTGACACGCCAGTGCGCTCCGTCGATACGCCGCGGGAGGCACCGGTGCGCAGCATTTCCGCTGACCTTCCGGACCATCAGCTGCTAGAAATTAGCGCTCCAGAAGATCACGAACTGCGTCGTATCGTCGAACCGCGCCCAGAGCACGTACGCAGCGTTCGCGCTCCGCGCCCTGGCAGGTTGCTTCCGAGCGGACAGGTACGCCCCTTTGTCAAAAAGGCAAAGGTCTCTGTCCCCCGTCCGCAGCCTTTGCGCAAAATCGAGATCGACAATACTGAACAGAAAAAGCGCGTTCGCGTTGCCCGCCCGGCTCCCCTGCGTAAGGTGCAGCCGCCGCGCCCGCAGCCATTGCGCAAGATCGAGATCGATAATTCCCGTAGCGAGCAGCGCGTGCGAACCGCTAGACCCGCGTCACTGCGCAAGGTTCAGGCCCCGCGCCAAGAACCGCTAAAGCGCATCAAGGTATCGCCAGCTAGCCAGCGCCCGTTGCACGTCTATGCACCACGGCCTGAGCCGCTGCGTGCCATTTCCATTACCCCGTACCACGAGCAAGGAGGCAATAATGGCTGAAATGAATTTGCCTGAGCATTTCGGGCAGCAGCCCAAGGCGTCTCCTGCAGTTCGCACGTGGACCGTAATCCTGGGTTTTGTGCTGCTTGTCATTGGCGTTGTGGGGGTACGCGAAACCTGGCTTGTCGGCGCGGACGCTAATGCCCAATCGTGGGTCCAGCCGGTCCTCGATCTTATTGCCACCGAGCAATTAGAGACGTGGATGATCTGGGCGGGCGTGGGTTCCATCGTGGTTGGTCTCATCTTTGTATTCGCTGCGGTAAAGACCCGTCGCAATACCCACACTCAGATCACTTCTGAGTCCGCTTCCATGTGGATGCGGCCAGTTGATGTCGCACGATTGAGCTCTGCTGCAGCACGCCGTGTTCCGGGAGTCGCTTCCGCGCAGACTTCGGCTGATACCAAGAGCGCGAAGGTCACCGTCAATGGCGATGAGCAAGACTCCGATTTGCCTGGGCGCGTGGAAAAGGCTGTCAACAGCGCTTTAGAGGTCCTTGCAGACCCACCAAAGGTCACCGTAGCCGTAGAGAAGATTCCGGAGATGGATAATCATGTCTAAAAAGCTTGCTACCTTTGACCGCATCCTCCTCGGCTTGCTTGGAATTATCCTCATCGCGCTAGGCGTATGGCCGATCCTCATTAACTTCAATGTGAAATTTGCTGAGTACTTGGCCGAGTGGGTAGACCACGATACGTGGCGCACCTTGGGCGATAATAGCTGGTGGGTCTGGGCCTTGGCTGGCGCCTCTGCCCTGCTGCTCATCATTGGCTTGTGGCTCATCGTCGTGAACCTGCGTCACCGCCGGTTTAATAATGTGGACTCCGCAGCCTCCAATGAACAAGGCGCAATCTCTGCATCCATGAACGCCATCGCCACCGCGGTGGCCAAGGATCTGGACTCGCGAGATGGTGTGGAACGCGTGGACCGCTTGGTTGCGTACGACCGCGCCCGCCCAACGCTGCAGTACACGGTGGTTGCTAACCCAGATACGCCGCTGGAGCGCTTGACCAACGCTGTGGAAACTAATGAACGCGACTTCCGTGAGGCATTCCCGAATGCTGACCTGGATACCAGCTATAAGCTGCACTTCACCAAGGTTAAGCCGATGAAGGATTTAGCTGAATAAGGGGTTTGGGGTCTCTGCAGCAAGGACCTCAACCACCTTACCGAGCCGCGCATAATCGCCGCCCTCGAGGAGTACTTCCAGCTCCTCGCCAGGGCGGCATTTTTCTATCCTTTTCCACGCATAATCGTGGGCCACCACCCGCCGATTTTCCTTATGAAAGAGATGCAATCCGTGGTCTAGAACTGCAATCTCGTCCTCGAATCGAAGAACATAGACAAAGTCTCCCAACTCGTAGCGTTTAAGACCGCTGAGTTCTGGTAGCTGTTCAGACAGCCGCATGATACTGGAGACGATTCCAAGGCGGTGTTCAAAGCCCTCAGTATCCGTAACCACGAAGGGCCGGCCAGGCCCTGTTGGCCTAATCGCACTATATGCCCACACCACCGGCTGTGTATTCGCGCGGCGAACAATGATGCGGGAGGCATCGGCGGTGATGCGGCAGGCGGGGGCATCGCTAAGCACGAGCCACTCACTTGTGCCCACGCGACCATCCTCAAGGGGCAATAACGGCGGATGAACTTCGGCCTGCCGCTCCAGTTCAGCGACCAACTCCGCGTCGCTCACGCCCCAGCCGATGCCCCGGTTGGCCAATAAGGCAAAAAGCGTAGGCAGGCTCAAATCGGGTTGCCCCTCCCACGCCTTGCGCAGCGCTGCCAAGGTCGGGTCAATGCGAGTGGGATCTTCCATAAGCAACTAGCCTACCGAGCCCTTCCGCCCTAATACAGCCGCGGAGGATCACCCCACTCGGGCTGATTGGTTACCCCCGTTGTCACTTATTTTCAGTTAATCGTTTCTTATAACTGTTGAACAATTTAGGTTTTTAAATCTGCAGCTGAATCCCATTTTTCTTTTTAGCACCCTAAGTGTCTACACTGAAAAAATACCTATTGGTTGATTGGCGATGTACATCACGGGGCTATGTGAATTGTGCCCTTGCTTATATATTATTAGATTGGTCACATACAACGACTGCATCGTTGGCTTCATATTTATTCGCACTGTTTCCTGCTTAACCGCGCACGGAGAATTTCCCCATGACAAAGTATTTGATCAAAAAGATCTTGGGCTGGTTACTCATGATCTTTTAGCCACTAACTTGGCTTATTTCTTGGCAGCCTCGTTTTTGGACCCGCGTTCGAACTACACCGAGCGCCGTCCACCACTTTCAGATGAGGAAATCAATAACCTCCTCGAGCCCTACAACCTCAGCCCAGAAACCCCACTTTTGGAGCGCTGGTGGACCTGGCTGACCAATATCATCACGAAGTGGGATTGGGGTCAGTCTCCGGTCGGTGAGATGGTGAACGAGGAGATCAGCTACCGCATTTGGGTGTCCGCGCAGCTACTCTTGCTTGCGACCATCCTGTCCATCGTTATTGGTGTAGCGGTTGGTGTATACACCGCCTCCCGCCAGTACAAGACCGGTGACCGCGTGTGGCAGGGAATTTCCATCATTGCGATGAATACCCACGTGGTTGTTGCTTCCATCGCCGTCGTGTGGGCCGCGCTGGAAATCAACGATCTGACCGGCAAAAAGATCTTCTACGTCGTCGGTTCCAAGTCCCTAGGGGTCGAGGGATTCTTCCCCCAAGCTCCTAGATTCCGCACAGCACCTCGTCCTGCCCACGATTTCCCTGGTGATCATCAGCTACGCCAGCTACCACATGACCCAGCGCACGCTATTGCTCGATAACCTCGATGCGGATTATGTCCGCACCGCACGTGCAAAGGGACTTACCCGCCAGCAGGCCATCCGCAAGCACGCGCTGCGCACCTCCATCATCCCGGTGGCCACCTCCGTCGCATTCTCCGTACCCGGCATTTTCACCGGTGCCGTGATGACGGAGCGCATCTTCGGCTGGAACGGTATGGGCCAGTACTTCATCCAGACCATCAGTAAGAACGACATCAATGGCGCGGTAGCCGTAGCGGCATTCGGCGCCGCGATGACGGCCGTGTCCGCCGTTCTGGCAGACCTCGTTGTTGTCGCCTTGGATCCACGAGTAAGGGTGAGCTAAATGACAAATCCCAAAGAACCAAAGATGTCCAAGAAACAGCCCCGCGGCGAGGTTTCTACGCGCACCGAGGTCGTCTCCGAGGATCCTTTAAGCAATGAGGAAGCCGAGCGCATGGCCACGCTGCCGGAGGTCCCCTGCGGTACTTCCCGGTACAAGCTGTATATTCGCCGCTTCTTCCGCAACAAGCTAGCCACCGTTGGCGTCATCATCCTGGGCTTTCTCACCTTTGCCGCCCTTTTTGGCAATTTCTTTGCCCAGTGGGTCTACACGGAACCGGACTCCCTCGCCCTATCTGAGCCACCGAGCCCCGAGCATTGGTTTGGTACCAACGATTCCGGCAATGACCTCTATGCCCAAACCATCCACGGCCTGGGCAGGTCCCTGACCATTGCAATCGTGGTGTCCTTCGCCACGCTGGTCATTTCAGCCTTCGTCGGCTGCGCCGCAGCCCTGTGGGGCGGATTTGCAGAAAAGGCCGTCCTCGCGGTTATCCACTTCCTGCTTTCCATCCCAACCTTCCTGCTCATCGCCCTCGTGGTGGCAGACTCCGGCGGTGACTGGAAGCTTTTGATGGTCGTCCTTATCGCCTTCGGCTGGATGTATCAGGCCCGTGTGATTTGGTCCTTGGCCCTTACCGTCCGCGAGCAGGACTAAGTCCGCGCCGCAAGCTACATGGGCGTATCCAAGGTGCGCACCATCATCCGCCACGTCATTCCCAATATTGGTTCGCTGCTTATCATCCAGTTCGTCTTCGGCGTGGTGGGCACCGTGGGCTCTGAGACCGCCCTGTCCTTCCTGGGCTTGGGCGTGAAGCTTCCCGATGTCTCCCTCGGTACCTTGCTGCAGGGCGGTACCGCCTCCCTGCAATCCGCCCCATGGCAGTTCTACTTCCCCGCCGCTACCTTGACGCTGCTGACCGTCTCCATGACATTTATTGGCGATGGTCTGCGCGACGCACTCGATCCCAACTCCAATTCCGGAGGTAAACTATGACTTCGCCTATCTTGTCCGTCAATGACTTACGCGTCAGCTTTCCTTCTGAAGCAGGTACCGTCTCTGCGGTGCGCGGTGTGAGCTTTGATTTGCACCCCGGCCGCACCCTGGGCATCGTCGGCGAATCCGGTTCCGGTAAGTCCGTGACTTCCATGTCCATCATGGGCCTGCTGCCGGAATACGCCAAGGTAGAAGGCTCCGTGAAATTCGATGACCGCGAGCTCCTCGGGCTTTCTGATAAGGAAATGTCGAGCATTCGTGGCAATGGCATCGGCATGATCTTCCAGGATCCGCTCTCCGCGCTGACCCCGGTCTTCGATATTGGCTCGAAGCTGGTAGAGGCCATTCAGGCCCACCAGGACATCGGCAAGAAAGAAGCCCTGAAGCAAGCCACTGAGCTCTTAGATCTGGTGGGCATCTCCGAGCCTCACCTGCGCCTGAAGTCGTTCCCGCACGAGTTTTCCGGCGGTATGCGCCAGCGCGTGGTCATCGCCATTGCGATTGCGAATAACCCGCGCGTGCTCATTGCCGATGAGCCGACGACGGCCCTGGACGTCACCATCCAGGCGCAAATCCTGGACGTCATCCGTCTGGCGCAGCGCGAAACCGGCGCCGCCACCATCATGATTACCCACGATATGGGCGTGGTGGCAGAAACCGCTGACGATGTCATGGTCATGTACGCCGGCCAACCGGTAGAACACGGCGATGTCGATACCATTTTTCTAACCCCCGCATGCCCTACACCGTAGGACTACTTGGTTCCACGCCGCGCCCCGATTCCTCGGCCTCGGAACCTCTGACCCCCATTGAGGGCAACCCACCGGTCTTGGTGAACCTAAAGGATCGCTGCCAATTCGCCCCGCGCTGCCCAGTTGCGCAGGAGGCTTGCCTGTCCGGCGAGCCGAAGCTGCTTCCGCTCAAGGATGAATCCGTATCCCACCGCAGCGCTTGCCTCCGCGCGCCGGAGATCCACGACCGCAAGATCGACGGCGAGCTGATGTTCAAGCCGCCGCAGCTTGCCGATGACATCTTGGCCGACGTTCCCCACGCGGATCGCAAGACCACCCTCGCCGTGAACTACCTGCGCAAGCAATTCCCGCTTACCAAGGGCGCTTTGATTAAGCGCAAGGTGGGCACCGTCAAGGCCGTTGACGGCCTCACCTTCGATATCCGCGAAGGCGAGTGCATGGCCATCGTCGGCGAGTCTGGCTGTGGTAAGACCACCACGTTGCTGGAGATCATGGATCTGGACCCTGAAAACGGTGCCGTTGTCCTCAATGGCAAGGATGCCAATGGCATGAGTGGGTCCGAGCGCCGCGAGGCCCGCAAAGACATCCAGATCGTCTTCCAGGACCCAATGAGCTCGCTCAACCCTCGCCTGACCGTGCGGGAGGTTATTGCGGAGCCGCTCAACTCGCTGGGCTTTGATGGCGATGTCGATGCCCGCGTGAACGAGCTCATGGGACTGGTCGGCCTCGACTCCTCGCAGCTGGACCGCTTCCCTAGCCACTTCTCCGGCGGCCAGCGCCAGCGCATCGGCTTGGCACGCGCCCTGGCCACGCGCCCTTCGGACCTTGTGCTGGATGAGCCAGTCTCCGCCTTGGACGTGTCCATCCAAGCGGGTGTCATTAACCTCCTCGAGGACCTCAAGCGAAAGCTGGGCCTGTCCTATCTCTTCGTCGCCCACGACCTTTCCGTTGTGCGCCACCTTTCGGACCGCGTTGCGGTGATGTACAAGGGCAAGTTCGTCGAGTCCGGCTCGACGGATGAGATTTTCGATAACCCGCAGGATGACTACACCAAGAAGCTTCTGGATGCCATCCCGAATCCGGATCCCAAGGTTGCCCGCGCACACAGGGAAAAGTCCCGGGCCTAGCTCCCTCGAGCCCCGCACTCTTTCCATAAAGTGATTGCGGACACAAATATAAATATTGTAAATTACTTCACATAGTTGCAGTAGACGGTTACCTATTCGGCCGTCTATGCCAACTTCGTCTTCATCTCACGCAAGGAGTAATCCCCATGAAAAAGTTCGGTCGCTTCCGCATAGCAACGGTTGCCACCCTCTCCGCCACCGCGCTCGCACTCACCGCCTGCTCGGGTTCTGGTGACGGTGGCGACTCCTCCAACAAGGCTGTCGGCGGTCTCGAAATCGACGTCAAGCCCACCGGTGACTACAACGAAAAAGAACGCGATGAGATCAAGGATGGCGGCGAGCTCACCCTCGCCCTCGGCGAGCTGACTGAGCAGCAGAACCGTTTCCACGCCAATATGACCACCGATACCAGCACCGTATGGGGCTGGTACAACCCGCAAATGGCGCTTTATGACGGCGAGGGTAACTACACCCCGAACCCGCGTACCTGGACTCAGTAGACGAGTCCACCGAGGGCGATAAGACTGTCGTGACCTATGACATCAACGACGACGCCACCTTCAATGATGGCACCCCCATTGACTGGACCGCTTTCGAGAACACCTGGCGCTTCAACAACGGCAAGGACATGGACGTCCAGGTCAATTCCACCGACGGTTACGAGCTAATCGAATCCATGGAGAAGGGTGAAAGCGACAAGGAAGCCGTGGTCACCTTCGAGAGCCCATACCCATGGTGGCAGGGACTTTTCAACGACATCCTGCACCCAGCGATCGATACCGCCGAGAAATTTGACCAGGAATACTTGGGCAAGCTCAACCCACAGTACGGCGCGGGCCCATTCAAGGTGGAAAACTCCGACTTCCGCGCCGGCACCGTGTCCTTCGTGCCTAACGAAAAGTGGTGGGGCGATGCGCCGAAGCTGGACAAGGTCAGCTACCGCGCGATGGAGTCCCAGGCAACCATCAACGCTTTCCAGGCTGGCGAAATCGACGCCGCCGGCGTGGGCAGCAAGAACAACCTCACCATCGCCGCCGACATGGGCGATTCCATCGACGTCCGCGCAGCCACCCGCCCGGCCAACGTCCTGTTCACCTTGAATTCCAAGGCCCCACAGCTAGCTGATAAGGATGTTCGCCACGCAGTATTTGCAGCCATCGACCGCGACCAGCTCGCAGAGATCCGCTACAACGGCCTGGGCTATGAAGAGGAAATGCCTGGCTCCCTGACCCTGTACCCAACCCAGGAAGACTACAAGGACAACCTTTCTGAGGTTCTCGAGTACGACGTTGAAGAGGCCAAGAGCCTGCTGGAGGACGCCGGCTACTCTGAGGGCGATGATGGCTACTACGCCAAGGACGGCGACAAGCTGTCTCTGCGCTACGTTCTTATCGGCGATGACGAGGTCTCCAAGTCCACCGCTACCGCCGTCCAGAAGATGCTGAAGGACGCTGGCATTGAGCTGAAGATTGAGGAGCGCCCAAGCTCTGACTTCTCCAAGATCAGCAACGAGCGCGACTTTGACCTCTTCTTCTCCGGTATCGCCGCAAGTGACCCATTCGGCCCAGCATTCTTTGGTCAGACCTACGCCAGCGACTCCACCCTCAACATGTCCGGCACTGGTACCGAGGAATTCGATAAGAAGATTGAAGAGATGCAGAAGCTGCCGACCCGCGATGAGCAGATCGAGCGCATCAACGAGCTCGAGCCCGAAGCCTTCGCAGAATACGGATTGCTTCCGTACGCCAACGGCCCACAGATGGTCGGTCTGAAGAAGGGCATCGCCAACATGGGCGCCCCTGGATTCGCCGTCATCCCTAAGGAAAACATCGGCTGGGAGAAGTAATAACTACTTCCCTCACTAGGTAAAGGCCTTCCACTACCTGCCTGCAGGTGTGTGGCAGGCCTTCCTTTGTGTTTGGATGTGTTTGGACCCTGCAACCCCCCAACAGGACCCAACTTATGGAAACAAACTCGCTGCCCAGGCGAGGGCAGCGAGACAGGCTCGCGATGGCGGCCCATTAGCCGTCAGCGCAGACCGTCCGGCAGCTTATCGTACTCGCTACTACACGGATGCCCTAGAGCAAACACATTGCGACTCCTATCTCGGGGCGGGCCGCGCCTATGGCGCTTGCAGCTAAAAGCCTCCGAGATGGCCTCTACCCTGGCACAGCCATATCGCTGCATTCAGGCCTCTAACGGCGTGAGTAGGTCTTAAGCTCGCCCTACAGTTCCCTCGGAGTGCAGCAGAAAGCCGCTAAAGCACCAGCACTGCCTGTAGCCAACGACCTCTCCAACTCAAGGCGCGAGTGGGGATCAAAAAAGTCCGCCACACCAGTATGCGGTGCAGCGGACTCTTAAAGCTCTACTGAGCGGTTACGAAGCCTCGATTAGCCGAGAACCTTGGTAACGCGGCCAGCGCCGACGGTGCGGGAGCCCTCGCGGATAGCGAAGCGCAGGCCCTCGTCCATAGCAACAGGCTGGATGAGCTCAACGGACATCTCAACGTTGTCGCCAGGCATAACCATCTCGGTGCCCTCAGGCAGGTTCACAACACCGGTAACGTCGGTGGTGCGGAAGTAGAACTGAGGACGGTAGTTGTTCATGAACGGGGTGTGGCGGCCGCCCTCTTCCTTCTTCAGGACGTAGACGGAACCCTCGAACTTGGTGTGAGGGGTGTAAGCGCCCGGCTTGATAACAACCTGGCCACGCTCAACGTCCTCACGCTTGGTACCACGCAGAAGCAGACCACAGTTGTCGCCGGCCTCGGTGTAGTCCATCATCTTGCGGAACATCTCGATACCGGTAACGGTGGTGTTCTGGGACTTCTCCTGGATACCGATGATCTCAACGTCCTCGTTGACGTTCAGACGACCGCGCTCAACACGGCCGGTAACAACGGTACCGCGGCCGGTAATGGTGAAGATGTCCTCGATAGGCATCAGGAACGGCTGGTCGGTAGCGCGCTCCGGGTCAGGGATGGAGTTGTCGCAGGCATCCATCAGGTCAACGATGGACTGTACCCACTTCTCGTCACCCTCGAGTGCCTTCAGAGCGGAGATGTGAACGATAGGAGCTTCCTCATCGTAGTCCTGCTCTGCGAGCAGCTCGGAGATTTCCATCTCCACGAGCTCGATGATTTCCTCATCGTCAACCATGTCGCACTTGTTCAGTGCAACGAGGATGTAAGGAACGCCAACCTGGCGAGCAAGCAGAACGTGCTCACGGGTCTGCGGCATCGGGCCATCGGTTGCAGCAACAACCAGGATAGCGCCGTCCATCTGAGCTGCGCCGGTAATCATGTTCTTGATGTAGTCGGCGTGGCCCGGGGCGTCAACGTGTGCGTAGTGACGCTTCGGGGTGGAGTACTCCACGTGGGAGATGTTAATGGTAATACCGCGCTCCTTCTCCTCAGGAGCCTTGTCGATCATGTCGAACGCGAATGCCTGGTTCTCCTCAGGGTACTGGTCAGCCAGAACCTTGGTGATCGCTGCGGTGGTGGTGGTCTTGCCGTGGTCGACGTGTCCGATGGTGCCGATGTTCACATGCGGCTTCGTACGCTCGAACTTCTCCTTTGCCACTGTATGTCCTCCTGGACTATATGGTGGCTACGACCTTCGCAGCCACGTGGTTGACAGTTGTCATTGGCACCTGACCCATTGTCTGGGACAAAGCGCTAATGACGCTTTCTTTACGTGCCAGTTACACGATCCTAGATTTATCCCGCGGTTTTTTCAAACCGCCATTATAGGAGGTAACCCCGCGTATCTTCGCGGCCATTTCCCTCAACAAGAGTCTCAAATAAAGGATCCTGGGAGGGTAACGGCCGGCTCAATTCACAACCAATGGTGTTAGCTGCAAACTCAGCCCGCCGCTACCCAGCCCAGTTGCCACATTCAGCGGTGAGGCTGGCATCTACTGGCAGAGACTACCAGCCCTTAACCACCGCTGAACGGGCGGGGCGTCGCTATTAGTTCGCGCCGCCGGTGCGCTCTTCGATGATCTCCTGAGCCACGGAGGAAGGAACCTCAGCGTAGGAGTCGAAGACCATGGTGAAGTTAGCGCGGCCTGCGGTGGAAGAACGCAGGTCACCGATGTAGCCGAACATCTCAGACAGCGGAACCTTGGCCTTGACGACCTTGGCGCCGGAGCGGTCTTCCATGGCGAAGACCTGGCCACGACGGGAGGAGATGTCACCGTTAACGGTACCCATGTACTCCTCAGGGGTAACAACCTCAACGGCCATCATTGGCTCCAGCAGAACCGGCTTTGCCTTGGCCATAGCTTCCTTGAATACCTGGGAGCCGGCCAGCTTGAAGGCCATCTCCGAGGAGTCAACGTCGTGGTAAGCGCCGTCTTCGAGCGTTGCCTTGATGTTGACCATCGGGAAGCCAGCCAGGTAGCCGTATTGCATAGCGTCCTGGATACCAGCATCGACGGAAGGAATGTATTCCTTCGGCACGCGGCCACCGGTCACGGCATTCTCGAAAGCGTAGGTTGCAGACTCGCCCTCTTCCAAGGTCTCTGGGTCCGGGTTGTACGGCTCGATGGTGCAGATAACCTTTGCGAACTGGCCGGAACCACCGGTCTGCTTCTTGTGGGTGTAGTCGATGGACTCCACCTTGCGGCGGATGGTCTCGCGGTAAGCAACCTGTGGGTTACCGATGTTTGCCTCGACCTTGAACTCGCGCTTCATGCGGTCAACAAGAACGTCGAGGTGGAGCTCGCCCATACCGCCGATGACGGTCTGGCCGGTTTCATCATCCAGCTCAACGGTGAAGGTTGGGTCCTCAGCAGCAAGTTTCTGGATGGCGTTACCCAGCTTCTCTTGGTCGGCCTTGGTCTTCGGCTCGATGGAGACCTTGATAACCGGATCCGGGAAGTCCATGGACTCAAGAATGATCTGGTCGTTCTTGTCACACAGGGTGTCACCGGTAGTGGTTTCCTTCAGACCAACAACGGCGTAGATGTTGCCGGCGTCAGCCTGCTCCACCGGGTTCTCCTTGTTGGCGTGCATCTGGAAGAGCTTACCGATGCGCTCCTTCTTGCCCTTGGTGGAGTTCATGACCTCAGTACCAGGGATGACCTGGCCGGAGTACACGCGCACGAAGTTGAGCTGACCAAAGAACGGGTGAGCTGCAATCTTGAAGGACAGCGCGGAGAAGGAAGACTCAACGGAAGGCTTACGGGTAAGCTCCTGCTCCTCATCGCCGACAGCGTGGCCGATAACCTCGCCCACGTCCAGCGGGTTAGGCAGGAAGTCCACAACAGCATCCAGCAGCGGCTGGACACCCTTGTTGCGGTAAGCGGTACCGCAGTAGACCGGGTAAATCTCGGAGTTGATGGTCAGCTTGCGGATGCCGGCCTTCAGCTCGTCGATGGAAAGCTCTTCGCCGCCGAAGTACTTCTCCATGAGTTCTTCGTCAGACTCTGCAACGGCCTCAACCAGCTGCTCGCGGTACTGCTCAGCCTTTTCCTTGAGGTCCTCAGGGATCTCCTCGTAGGTTGGCTCAGCACCGGTCTCGACCTTGCCGCGCCAGGTGATGGCCTGCATGTTCAGCAGGTCAACGACGCCGTCGAAGTCATCCTCAGCGCCGATAGGCAGCTGCATAACGAGCGGCTTAGCGCCCAGGCGCTCAACGATCGTGTCAACGGTGTAGTAGAAGTCTGCGCCCAGCTTGTCCATCTTGTTGACGAAGCAGATACGCGGAACGTCGTACTTAGCAGCCTGGCGCCACACCTGCTCGGACTGTGGCTCCACACCTTCCTTACCGTCGAAGACGGCGACGGCGCCATCGAGGACACGCAGGGAGCGCTCAACCTCAACGGTGAAGTCAACGTGACCCGGGGTGTCAATGATGTTGATCTGGTTGTTGTTCCAGAAACAGGTCACGGCAGCGGAGGTAATGGTGATGCCGCGTTCCTTCTCCTGTGCCATCCAGTCAGTGGTGGATGCACCGTCGTGGGTCTCGCCCACCTTACGGTTGATACCGGTGTAGAAGAGAATACGCTCGGTAGTGGTCGTCTTACCAGCATCGATGTGGGCCATGATGCCAATGTTGCGGACCTTGTTCAGATCCTTGAGCACTTCTTGTGCCACGTTTATACCCCAACTTAATAGTCGTCGACGCCGTGACCAGAAACCTGGCTAAGACGCCTGCATGGATAAGTTCTTGAAAAGTTTGCCATTGAGTGGCCGTGCTAGGTGCCCAGTGGCTCCTAGACTTCCATCGCTTCAGTGTACTGGACATAAAGCGAATGCGCTGGACTAGGCCAGCTGCGCTGGTCTAAATCACACCCAGTGCCACCAAAATGGCCCAAGCAAGAGATATGAAGTTTTGTGTCGCCGCCGGGAAACCCGGAAGTCAGCGCGAAACTCGTTTCTCGTTGCTTAGGCCAATGATGCAGGTGCTGAAAATTACCAGCGGTAGTGAGCGAAGGCGCGGTTAGCCTCAGCCATCTTGTGGGTATCCTCGCGGCGCTTCACGGAAGCGCCGAGGCCGTTGGAGGCATCCAGGATCTCGTTGGAGAGACGCTCGATCATGGAGTTCTCGCGACGCTGGCGGGTGAAAGTCACCATCCAACGCAGTGCCAGGGTGTTGGCACGGTCCGGGCGAACCTCGACCGGCACCTGGTAGGTAGCGCCACCCACGCGGCGGGAGCGAACCTCGAGGTCCGGACGGATGTTGCCCAGGGCCTTTTCCAGGGTACCGACCGGGTCGGTGCCGGTCTTCTCGCGGCAAGCCTCAAGCGCGCCGTAGACGATGCGCTCTGCGGTGGACTTCTTGCCGTCCTGGAGGATCTTGTTGACGAGCATGGTTACCTGCTCGGAGTTGTATACCGGGTCCTTTACTACAGGACGCTTCGGAGCAGCATTCTTACGCATTGTTTATTACTGTCCCTTCTTTGCGCCGTAACGGGAACGAGCCTGCTTACGGTCCTTGACACCCTGGGCATCCAGGGAGCCGCGGATGATCTTGTAACGAACACCTGGAAGGTCCTTCACACGGCCGCCGCGAACGAGGACCATGGAGTGCTCCTGCAGGTTGTGGCCCTCACCTGGGATGTAGGCCGAAACCTCGATACCGCTGGTAAGGCGCACACGAGCAACCTTACGAAGAGCGGAGTTCGGCTTCTTCGGGGTGGTGGTGTACACGCGGGTGCACACGCCACGACGCTGCGGGGAACCCTTCAGCGCAGCGGTAGAAACCTCTTTGCGCTTGGTCTGGCGGCCCTTGCGGACCAGCTGTTGAATAGTTGGCATTAAACAGTCTTTCTGTCGAATTGCACCACTTCTTAAGAAGGGAACCAAACATGCGAAAATAGGCGCTCTTTCCCGGGGCGCTTCCGCATGTCCAGAAATCTTCTCAAGGCTGGTGCCTTGTTAAGGATCAGACTTTTCACCATGTTCTTTGCGCGCCATATTCACACAGGGTGCACAATACATAGTGAACTAGACATAAGACTAGCAAAGCCAGCGCTATGAATACAAAACAGGGAATGTATCCTGCCGGCGGCGCGGAGGGGCTACTCCCACTCCCACGTCAGGTCTGGCTCTGCGGCCTTGTCAGAAAAGTAGGATTTTTCCTGTTCTTCCCAGGTGCTAAACCATTTCTCATAGGCCGGCTCGCGGGCAATCGCGCGCTCATAGCGTTGGTCGCGGGGGCCATCGATGCGCACGGTCACCACCGCGCCGCGCTTTTTCGCCGCCGCGATATTATCCGCGGTCACGGAGCCAACGCCTTCAACAATGAGGTCATCACGAACGTCGAGGCTTGCCCAGTCCCCGGGGCAATTGGCCTCCCAATCCCAGCGCCAATAGCCAGGGTTCATGGTGCGCAAGACCTGCTCGCCCACCATCTCGGAGCCCTTCTCCAGGCCATGCCAACCGGGATAGAATTCATCGAGGTGAACCACCCGCCAATTAGTGCGATCTGCCAAGGCGGCGGAGGTCCAGGTTTTGCCGGAGCCCGAGGGGCCATCGATAAGCACCGTGATGGGTTTAAACGCACGCTTTCGCGAGGCTGCTAGCTTAACGATGTCCTCCAAGAGGCGCTCTTGTTCGGCATCAATGTCCATAGTGCTTGAATCACTGCTTTCGCGGATTAAAGGCCAAAGAATCTCCAGGCCCCAGTAAGTACCGAAGTTACCACCGGTACACAAGCAAGGGCGAGGCCGCAGGCCATCACCCACCCATCGCGGGCGTGCAACCTGGATTCTCGGGCCCAGGTCCGCTCCCCTCCTCCGGGTGGGGTGCGCCCGAAACCGCGCGCTTCCATCGCCGTCGCGAGCTTGCCGCCGCGGCGCAGGGCAATCACCAACAGGCCAAAGGACATCGTGAGCAAGTGCTTGAAGCGCCCTTCATCCGTGAGCCCACGGGCTCGGCGCGCCATGCCGAGCGATTGCCAATCCGATTTCAAGAGCGTCATCATGCGCACGCCGGCCACGGCGCCGATGACGAAGCGGGAGGGAAGGCGGAGGATCTGCGAGAGGGCATCGCCAAGCTCGGTGGGATCGATATCGCGTGCGAGCACCACCGTTGGTAGCGCGACCGCGAGCACACGCAGCGTGATCGCGATGGCCAAGGTGACCGAATTTTCCGTCACCGTAATAAGCCACCAACTGAAGTACTCCTCTCCACCGGGCGCGCCATAGAGCAGCATGGAAATGCCCGAGAGCGGGGCGATGAGGAATAAGAACCAGCCGGCCTTCCACAAGCGCACCCAGGAAACGCCACACAGCGGCGCCAAGATGAGCGTCAGGCTTAGCGATATCGCCGCCGATACCCAGTCGATGGAGGCAAGCAGCGGCGTGACCCAGACGAACATCAAGAAGATGCGGGTCAGCGGGTTTACATTGCGCAAGAGATTAGGCACCGCGCACCTCCACCTGATAATCGCCCAAGGCCGCCATGAATTGTGGGTCATGGGTAATGGAGGCAATGGTGGTGCCGTCATCGGCCAATTGGCGCAAAAGGCCCACCAATTCCACAAAGGTGCCGGGATCCTGGCCAAAGGTCGGCTCGTCCAAAAGCAGCACCTCCGGCGCGGTGACCAGAGCCGTTGCTACCGAAAGCCGGCGTTTTTCGCCCCCGGAAAGCGTGAAGGGATTGGCCTTCAGCAAATGCCCCAAGCGCAACGATTCCACCAGTTGCGCGATGCGTTTTTCTGGGGGATCAACGCGCATGACCTTAGGAGCGACCCGCAGTTCTTCTTCCACGGTGCGCGAGACAAATTGGTGTTCCGGATTTTGGAATACGAAGCCAATGCGGTCAGCCAATTCGCGGGATTTCCACCGGGAAGGAGGGCCCTTCACGCCGCGGCGGATGAAATCAGCAACCCCGATTTCCCCGGACTCGGCAGGCAACAGCCCCGCCATTGTCATCAGCCACGTGGATTTTCCCACGCCATTGCGGCCAGTGATGACGGTCGAGGCGCCCGCCGGCAGGGAGATAGACCGCGGCGGCCCATAGCGGGTGACCAAGTCCTTGCTCCACAGCGCCGCAGTGGACTCTGCGAGCGCATCGCTTCCCAGCGACCGCGCCCGCGGGAGACCGGTGACCTGGCGCTTGCGGGCGACGTCAGCAAAGGGGCCATCAGAAATAATGCGCCCATCCTTCAGCTCTACCGCGCGGTCCAGCACGCTTTCCCACGCCGCATGCTGATGCTCGACTACCACCAAGGTGGCACCGGTGTGCTCCACTAGCTTGCCGACGGCCCGCACCACGTCCTGCGCGCCTTCCGGATCCAGGTTAGCGGTCGGCTCATCCAATAGGACCACGCCCGCGCCCATGGCGATAACCCCGGCGAGCGCCAAGCGTTGCTTTTGCCCGCCGGACAGATGCTCGGTGAGAAAATCCAGGTCCACATAGGGGCCAACTAGGTCTTGAGCCTGTTGCACCCTGCGCCAGATCTCCTCGCGCGGATACGCCAGGTTCTCGCAGCCAAAGGCGATATCATCGCCCACGCGCGCGGAAATGACCTGCGAATCCGGATCCTGGAGGACCAGCCCCACCGGAATGGTCCGCCCCGGCTCTTCCACCGTGCCCGCAGAATCCTCCAAGGTAATCTCGCCGGTGCGCGTGCCTTCCTCATCAGAGCCCAAGACACCTGCCATCGCCGCCAATAGCGTCGACTTACCGGAACCGGAGTCCCCGCAAAGCAGGATCTTCTCACCGGGATCGATGACGAGGTCTATGTCCTGCAGCGCCGGTTGGGAGCGCCCAGCGTGGGTCCACCCATAGCCGCGAGCCGAGATTTTTGTGGCATTTCCCGTGAAGTGTGAAAAATCAGTCACAGCGGTCTAAGCCCTAAGCGCGCTGTTCGCGGCCTACTGCAAAGCGGTCAAGGGCACCGGTCTTAGCCAATGCCTTCACCAGGTAAAAGCCCAGGGCGCCGGCCAAGATGGCACCGGAAATGGTCAACGTGACCAAGTAGATCACATTGAACTCGAAGGACTTCGCGAGGTTACCGGAGGTAAACAGCTCTAGGACGAAGGCACCCCAGCCTGCTGCCATACCGGCCAGGATGGTAACGCCAAGGTTGAACTGGCGGTACATGAAGATAGCGAGGATGATTTCCACACCAATACCCTGCGCCAGGCCCGAGTACAGGGTGCTAATGCCCCACTGCGAACCCAAGACGGCAGACACGGTAGCGGCGAGAACCTCCACGTACACCGCTGCACCCGGCTTGCGGATGACCAATCCGCCCAGAATGCCACCAAGCAGCCAGATACCGGTGGCCAAGCCACCAAGCCCCGGCGTGAGCGCATCCATGGCCTCGTACCAGGCATAGCCCACGGCATTCCAGCCCAAGAATACGAAACCACAGGCAACACCCAAGACGGATGCCACCACAATATCCACCACGCGCCAGTCCAAGTTGCGCTTTGGTGTTGCGGCCCCAGCAGTATTAGCAGTCATTGTTTTCTCCCTCTCGCCGGAATTACCCGGATCAGGTTCAACGGTTCACCGCGTCATATCGCAGTATCTCAGCCTTCATTTCTGTGCCGGTGCGGCCTGTGCGCCCCAAGGGCCCACAGATTCTGAAAGCTCCCGTGTAATGGTGTAAATCAAGTAGTCCAAGGCCCACATTTTATTTATCTGGGCCACAGGCTTTACTCATACTAGCAGGCACGCATAGGGGTCCCCGCAATCGATTCGGCGGCCGAATTGGCGTGCGCAACCGCGACAACGAACCTCAACGACAAGAGCCCCCGCTTACCGTTGCACACGGAAGCGGGGGCTCTAATTGAACGCGGTGCCGCGGGGCACACGCGCTCTAGGACTTAGAAGGTGAAGTCCTCATCCAGTGGGACGGAGGCGCCGGTGAATTCACCGAAGCCATCGTCTCCGTAGATGGAATCGCCGTAAGTCGGAATCGAGTATGCGGCGTTGCGCGCAGCCTCGGTCGGCTTAACGGAGATATTGCGGTAACGGGAGATACCGGTACCGGCTGGGATCAGCTTACCGATGATGACGTTCTCCTTGAGACCAATGAGCTTATCGGAGCGCTTGTTAATAGCGGCATCGGTAAGCACACGCGTGGTCTCCTGGAACGAAGCGGCGGACAGCCAAGACTCGGTAGCTAAGGAAGCCTTGGTAATACCCATGATCTCCGAGCGCAGCTGTGCCGGCTCGCCGCCTTCTGCGACCTGTGCAGCGTTCATCTGCTTGGCCTCAGAAAGGTCGATCAGGTTACCCGGCAGCAGCTCCGTGGTACCGGCGTCGATGACGGTACCGCGGCGCAGCATCTGGCGGATGATGATCTCGATGTGCTTGTCGTGGATAGCCACACCCTGGGTGCGGTACACGGCCTGCACCTCGTTGATGAGGTGCTGCTCCACACCGCGACGGCCCAGAACCTCGAGCACGTCGTGCGGGTCAGCCGCACCACGCATCAAGCGGTCACCGGTCTCAACGTGGTCGCCGTCCCGCAAGGAACGCTCGATCATCGCATCCGGGTTGGACTCCATCGGGCGACGCACCTGAGCCAGGCCCTGGCGCTTGGACAGCTTCTCGTAAACCACGTCATCAGAGCCGTCATCCGGGGTGATGGTCATGGTCCAGAAGTTGCCCTCATCGGACAGGGACACGGTGCCGTCCACGGAGGCAATCGGTGCGCGGTTCTTCGGGTTACGGGCCTCGAAGAGCTCCTGCACACGCGGCAGACCACCGGTAATGTCGCCACCGACACCACCCTGGTGGAAGGTACGCATGGTCAACTGGGTACCAGGCTCACCAATGGACTGTGCAGCCACGATGCCGACGGCCTCGCCGATGTCGACCAACTGGCCGGATGCCATGGACTTGCCGTAGCACTTAGCACAGACACCAGCCGGGGTCTGGCAGGTCAGCACGGAGCGAACCTTGACGTCAGTGACCTTGGCATCGAGAAGCTTCTGCGTAAGCTCCTCGGTCAAGTCTGCACCAGCCTCTGCGACGACTTCGCCGTTCTCGTCCTTGACGTCGGTGGCAAGCACGCGACCGGAAGCGGAGGTCTCCCACAGCTCGGAGAGGACGACCTTGTCGCCGGAAACCTCACCGATAGGAACGCGCACGCCCTGGCGGGTGCCACAGTCCTCTTCGCGGACGATGACGTCCTGAGCGACGTCCACCAGACGGCGGGTGAGGTAACCCGAGTCAGCGGTACGCAGCGCGGTATCGGCCAGACCCTTACGGGAACCGTGGGAGTTGTTGAAGTACTCCAGCACGGACAGGCCTTCGCGGAAGGAGGTCTTAATCGGACGGGTGATGTAATCACCGTGCGAGTTCACAACCATGCCCTTCATACCGGCCAGCGTCCAGATCTGACGCATGTTACCGGCAGCACCCGACTTCACAATCATTGGAATTGGGTTGTAATCCGGGTAGATGTTCTCGACGGCCTCACCAACGGTGTCGGTAGCATCCTTCCACAGCTCAACCAGGCGGTCATAACGCTCGCGCTCCGTGAGAGCACCCTGCTCCCAGTACTTACGCTCGATGCGCTCTGCTTCCTTCTCATAAGACTCGAGGATCTCGGTCTTATTCGGCAGCACCAGCACGTCAGACATCGTAATGGTCACACCGGAACGGGTTGCCCAGTAGAAGCCAGCATCCTTCATGTTGTCCAGAACCTGGGCCACGGTGATCATTGGGTACTTGGTGGCCAAGTCATTGACCACGTCACCAATGAGCACCTTGCCGTCGGTGCCGCCGCCCTTGCGGACCATGATGCCCTCAAGGTACGGGTAGTTCCACGGCAGCAGCTCGTTGAACATGATGCGGCCGATGGTGGTGTAACCCAACCATGCCTGGCCCTTGGACCAGCCATCGGGGAAGAGCTCTGCCTCGATGTCCTCTGGAGGGCGCAGGTGATCGATGCGGACCTTGATCGGTGCCTGAAGACCAACCGTGCCACGGTCGTAGGCCATCAGGGCCTCGGCGTAGGAGGAGTACACGCCAGTAGCGGGGTAATCCTCGCCAGCCTCGCGGTAGCGACCGTTGCCGCCGATCTCGTCCTCTGCCTTGTCCATGGTGAGGTAGTACAGGCCGGTCACCATGTCCAGACGCGGCATAGCCAGCGGCTTACCGGATGCCGGGGACAGAATGTTGTTGGAAGCCAGCATCAGCACGCGAGCCTCTGCCTGTGCTTCTGCGGATAGCGGCAGGTGAACTGCCATCTGGTCACCGTCGAAGTCGGCGTTGAAGGCCTCACAGGCCAGCGGGTGCAGCTGAATAGCCTTACCCTCAACCAGCTTCGGCTCGAAAGCCTGAATACCCAGGCGGTGCAGCGTAGGTGCACGGTTGAGCATCACAGGGTGCTCAGAAATGGCCTGCTCCAGCACGTCCCACACCTCTGGGCGCTGGCGCTCCACCATGCGCTTTGCAGACTTGATGTTCTGGGCGTAGTCGTTTTCTACCAAGCGCTTCATAACGAAGGGCTTGAACAGCTCGAGTGCCATCAGCTTCGGCAAACCACACTCGTGCAGCTTCAGCTGGGGGCCGACGATAATAACGGAACGACCGGAGTAGTCCACGCGCTTACCCAGCAGGTTCTGGCGGAAACGACCCTGCTTACCCTTGAGCAAGTCAGACAGAGACTTCAACGGGCGGTTGCCCGGGCCGGTAACCGGACGGCCACGGCGGCCGTTATCGAAGAGCGCGTCAACAGACTCCTGCAGCATGCGCTTCTCGTTATTCACGATGATTTCTGGTGCACCCAGGTCGATCATGCGCTTCAAGCGGTTATTGCGGTTGATAACGCGGCGGTACAGGTCATTCAGATCCGAGGTGGCGAAGCGGCCACCGTCCAGCTGCACCATCGGGCGCAGCTCAGGCGGGATAACCGGAATAGCGTCAAGCACCATGCCTGCCGGGTCATTGCCGGAGTTCAGGAATGCGGCAACAACCTTGAGGCGCTTAAGCGCGCGCATCTTCTTCTGGCCCTTGCCGTTGTTGATGATCTCACGCAGCTCCTCGGCCTCTGCCTCGAGGTCGAAATTGCGTACCAAGGTCTGGATGGCTTCTGCACCCATGCCGCCGGTGAAGTAATCCTCGTAGCGGTCAACCAGCTCTTCGTAAATGGTCTCATCGATGACCATCTGCTTCGGAGCAAGCTTCAGGAAGGTGTTCCAGATTTCATCCAAGCGCGCGACCTCGCGCTCGCCGCGCTCGCGGATGTGCTGCATTTCCTTATCGGCAGCGTTCTGTACCTTCTTGCGGGCATCGGCACGCGCACCGGCTGCCTCCAGCTCTGCCAAATCGGACTCGAGCTTGGAAGCGCGCTCTGCAATCTCGGACTCGGTATCGTCCTCAACGTCCTTCTTTTCCAGCAGCATTTCTGCTTCCAGAGTGGACTGGTCGTTGTGGCGAGCCTCTTCATCAACGGAGGTGATGATGTTGGCAGCGAAGTAGATGATGCGCTCAAGGTCCTTCGGAGCCAGGTCCAGCAGGTAGCCCAGGCGGGAAGGAACGCCCTTGAAGTACCAGATGTGGGTTACCGGAGCGGCCAGCTCAATGTGGCCCATGCGCTCACGGCGCACCTTGGACTTGGTGACCTCTACGCCGCAACGCTCACAGATGATGCCCTTGTAACGGACGCGCTTGTACTTACCACAAGCACACTCCCAGTCACGGGTAGGTCCGAAAATGCGCTCGCAGAACAAGCCGTCCTTTTCCGGCTTCAGCGTGCGGTAGTTAATGGTCTCGGGCTTTTTAACCTCACCCTTAGACCAGCGACGGATATCGTCAGCAGTGGCCAGACCGATGCGGAGCTCGTCGAAGAGATTTACGTCAAACACGTAATGTCTCCCTTTCATCCTCGTCATCTGAGGAATTGATGGCTTTTAATGAATTAATCTTTATTGCCCGCCCGCGGCGGTCCCGGTGTCAAGCACCGGAACCATGCATTCCGCAGTGGACCGAGAATCTATTTAGGCGATGTCTGCGGAAGAGCCCTCATCGCGGGACAAGTTAATGCCAAGCGATGGGCTATCCATGTCATCGTCATCAGAGCCAGACAGCTCCATCGGCGTGCCGTCGGTGGAAAGAACTTCCACGTTCAGGCACAGGGACTGCAGCTCCTTGAGCAACACCTTGAAGGACTCAGGGATGCCCGGATCTGGAATGTTGTCGCCCTTCACGATGGCCTCGTAGACCTTCACACGGCCCACCACGTCATCGGACTTAATGGTCAAGAGCTCTTGCAGGGTGTAGGCAGCGCCATAAGCCTGCATTGCCCACACCTCCATCTCACCGAAGCGCTGGCCACCGAACTGAGCCTTACCACCCAGTGGCTGCTGGGTAATCATGGAGTAAGGACCAGTGGAACGAGCGTGAATCTTCTCATCAACCAGGTGGTGCAGCTTGAGCATGTACATGTAGCCCACGGAGATGGGGTACTTGTACGGCTCGCCCGAGCGGCCATCGAAAAGCGTGGCCTTACCGTGCTCATTGACCAGTACGTCGCCGTCGCGGTTCGGGCGGGACGATGCCAACAGGCGCTCGATCTCGTGGTTGGTAGCACCATCGAAGACCGGGGTGGCGGTCAGGGAGTCCGCAGGGACATCGTAGAGCTCTTCCGGCAAGGTCTTGAGGAGCTCGGCGTTAGCCGGATCCTCGGTGTCGACCTTCCAACCAGCGTGAGCCAGCCAGCCCAAGTGCAACTCAAGCACCTGGCCGATGTTCATACGACGCGGCACACCGTGGGTGTTCAGCAGGATGTCCACCGGGGTGCCATCCTCCATGAACGGCATATCCTCTGGCGGCAGGATCTTGCCCACAACACCCTTGTTGCCGTGGCGGCCGGCCATCTTATCGCCGTCCTGGATCTTGCGCTTTTGTGCCACGTACACGCGGATCATCTCGTTGACGCCAGGTGCCAGGTCGTCGTCATCATCGCGGGAAAAGCGAGCAACGCCAATAACCTTGCCCACCTCACCGTGCGGAACCTTCATGGAGGTATCGCGCACCTCGCGGGCCTTCTCACCGAAGATGGCGCGCAGCAGGCGCTCTTCCGGAGTCAGCTCGGTCTCACCCTTCGGGGTGACCTTACCCACTAGGATATCGCCGGCACGAACGTCAGCACCGATACGGATGATGCCGCGCTCATCGAGGTCGCTCAAGACATCCTCAGCGACGTTTGGAATTTCGCGGGTGATTTCCTCGGCGCCCAGCTTGGTGTCACGAGCATCGATCTCGTGCTCTTCGATGTGGACGGAGGTCAGGATGTCCTCCTCCACGATGCGCTGGTTGAGGATGATGGCGTCCTCGTAGTTGTGGCCTTCCCACGGCATGAACGCAACCAGCAGGTTGCGGCCGAGCGACATCTCACCATTATGGGTACCTGGGCCATCAGCCAAAACCTGGCCGGCCTCTACGCGCTGTCCCATGGACACCAGCGGGGTCTGGTTGTAGTTGGTGCCCTGGTTGGTGCGCTCGAACTTGCGCAGGATGTAGGTATCGCGCTGGCCCTCATCGTCCATGATGGTGATGACGTCAGCGGTGACGTTTTCAACTACACCGGCCTTTGGCGTGATGACGACGTCGCCGGCGTCATAAGCAGCGCGCTGCTCCATACCGGTACCCACCAGTGGGGCCTCGGAGCGAACCAGCGGGACCGCCTGCTTCTGCATGTTCGCGCCCATCAAGGCACGGTTAGCATCGTCGTGCTCCAAGAACGGAATCATGGCGGTACCAACGGAGACCATCTGGCGCGGGGAAACGTCAACGTAGTCCACACCGGAGGCATCGGTCACTCCGATGTCGCCCTCCTTCAGGCGGACCTCGATGCGCTCGCCGATCAGGCGGCCTTCTTCGTCCTGCTCGACCTCAGCCTGAGCAATGGCGAAGCGGTCTTCCTCATCAGCGGTGAGGTATTCCACCTGGTCCGTAACCTTGCCGTCAACGACCTTGCGGTACGGGGTCTCGATGAAGCCGAAGGGGTTCACGCGGGCGTAGGACGCCAGCGCACCAATCAGACCAATGTTTGGACCCTCAGGGGTCTCAATCGGGCACATGCGGCCGTAGTGCGAAGCGTGCACGTCTCGCACCTCAATGCCGGCGCGCTCACGGGACAGACCACCTGGGCCCAGTGCGGACAAGCGACGCTTGTGGGTCAGGCCAGACAGGGAGTTGTTGTGGTCCATGAACTGCGAGAGCTGCGAAGTACCAAAGAACTCGCGGATAGCAGCAGAGACCGGGCGCACGTTAATCAGGGACGTCGGCGTGATGGACTCGGCGTCCTGGGTGGTCATGCGCTCGCGCACGACGCGTTCCATGCGGGACAGGCCAACACGGACCTGGTTCTGGATGAGCTCACCCACGGTGCGCAGACGACGGTTGCCAAAGTGGTCGATGTCGTCGGTGTTCAGCGAGATCATCTCGCCGTTTGGTGCCTTCATCTCACGCTCGCCAACGTGCAGGCGTACCAAGTACTCCAGGGTGACGGCGATGTCTTCTTCAGTCAGGGTCATCAGACCGTCGTGGTCGCCGCCAAGGCCCAGCTTGCGGTTGGCCTTGTAGCGGCCAACCTTGGCAAGGTCATAGCGCTTAGCGCGGAAGAAGGAGTTATCTAACAAGGACTGCGCCAACTCGCGGGTAGGCTGCTCGCCCGGGCGCTGCTTGCGGTAGATCTCCAGCAGCGCTTCATCGGTGTTGGATACACCGTCAGATTCTAGGGTGGACATCATGAGCTCAGAGAAGCTGAAGCGCTCCTTGATCTGCTCCTCGGTCCAACCCAGTGCCTTCAACAGGACGGTTACCGGCTGGCGGCGCTTGCGGTCAATGCGCACGCCGACGGTATCGCGCTTGTCCACGTCGAACTCCAGCCAAGCACCGCGGGAAGGAATAATCTTCACGGAGTGCAGCGGGCGTTCGGTGGACTTATCGATGGAACGATCGAAGTACACACCCGGGGAACGCACCAGCTGGGAGACGATGACGCGCTCGGTACCGTTCACGATGAAGGTACCCATATCCGTCATGATCGGGAAGTCACCGATGAAGACGGTCTGCGACTTAATCTCTTGGGTGTCGTTATTAATGAACTCTGCGGTCACGTACAGCGGCGCGGAGTAGTTGATGTCCTTTTCTTTACACTCATCGACGGTGTTTTTCACCGGCTCGAAGCGAGGCTCCGACAAGGACAGGGACATATTGCCCGAGTAGTCCTGAATCGGCGAGAGCTCTTCGAGGATATCCTCAAGGCCACTCGTCACGCGTGCGTCATCGCCGCGCTCAGCCTGCTCACGCTCGCGCCATTCCGGCGAGCCGACGAGCCAAGCAAAGGAATCGAGTTGTACGTCAAGGAGGCCCGGCAGGGCGATAGGCTCGCTAATTTTCGCAAACGAGTATCGCTTCGGGGCTCCGGGGATATTGGCCACTGACTTGGTCTGGCGGGAGACTGCCAAGATGGGTCCTTCCAGCACCTCACGCGGATTGCTACTCGCCCTGGCCGACGAGCAGCAAAACCGCTGGTAATTTTAGCATTCGGTCTGCTGTGGAGTGTCTGGGTTCAGAATGCACAAAATCACCTTGTCAAGTCGGTTTTGCCATCACCAACCCGAAAGGCTAAATGTGCACCGAAGATCCAGATTCCAGCGCAACGAATTAGTGTATAGGAAAAACTCAGGTATGTAAAGACACACCACTCTTAAGGCTTTTTTCATTCCGCGTTCGGGGGCAAGCTCTCGCTCGCCGCTGCGCCAACGCGGCAGTAATGCTGCACCGCGTCTATCGCGGCAACCACAAGCACCGTACCACTAAAAACTCATGCAACCGCAACCCGAACCACACTTAAGGCTCTTAGCTGGAACTTTGCCTAGCTATTTGGGTGACGTTTTTCTTTCCGCGACGGCGTACATGCTTGTTTTTACGGTCATATATTCCAAGTGCCCCAATGACCCCAATAAAGGTAAGCAAGATACCGATTCCTAGGGCTACCCAGCGCGCAATCTCCGCCACGTGGTTGCGTGGGAATGATTCTGCTTCCGCGATGAGCGCCGCACGGCTTTCCTCTGAGGTAGAACCGTTAAAGACAAAGGCTCGCTCGCGCCCTACCCCCTCGCGGTCCGCGTAGTAGTCATCGATATCCATATCCATGCCCACAACTAGGCCCGTGGCTTGGTCGACGTAGAAGTCTCGGCTGCCCGAGTGCATCAAATAACCAGGTTCTTGACCCCCATCTTCCTTGGGGAAGGAGGTGGTATTGCCATCGGCGGCATACAGCTGCGCTACGTTCGTTGGTTCAATTTCCTGGTGATAGCGATACACCGTGCGGCCTTCTATGTCAGTTTCTTCTTCAAAGACCGCGTCCACCGCCTTGCGCAGGGTGGGGTCAAAAACCGGGTAGTTCGTTTTCTCCGCATCCGCTGGGAATTTCAGCCAGTACCCGTCGATGGCCACCTGATCTTCGGGGCTAGCCAAAGTGTGGCTCAGGCTGGCTTCTGCCTCTGCCTCACCGCTCAGGCGGTCGATGGGATAGGTCCACACCTGCGCCTGGCTTAAATCGTCGATGCCCTGACCATCGCCGCGCAGGCGCGTCTCCCCTATGCGCAGCGTCGCGGTATCTTCATCTGAAGGCTCTTGGATGCTCGCATTAATCTGGTAGGTCATCGGCCCAGAATAAGGCGACGTGCCATCCTTATTGACCACTTGGGAATCCGCGGAGTCATCCTTAAGGGTCCACGTAGTGTTTTTGAGTTCCAACGGCAACCGCGGCGAGAAATCCAAAAACGCCGGCGCCGCTACTCCGGCGGCCACCAGCGCTACGCCGAGGCCAAGTAAAAGGACGGAAAAGATGCGGGACTTGGGCAGCATGGGGGCTAATTCTACAGCGCGAGCACCCAAATCCTAGTTTCTACAGGCGGGCTCGAGCGGACTAAACCTAAGATTCCTACGCCGTGTGCTTATCCCAGGCAATAATGCCGCTCGTGTCCGTCGTGCGCCGAGCGCACCAAAGGTCATATTCTTCTTGCAATCCCAACCAGAATTCGGCGGAATTGCCAAAATATGCTGAAAGACGCAAAGCCATATCCGCGCTCAATCCAATTCGCCCTCGGACAAGCTTCGAAATCTGGGATTTGCTGCTAAAAACGTCCTTCGCCAAGCGATATTGAGTAATACCTAAAGGCGTTAAAAACTCTTCGCTTAATACCTCACCTGGGTGCGGCACAGGGACTATGTCCAGTGCTCCTTCAGACCCATTAGTGGTAATCGATGAAGTCAACATCGATAGCTCCCTTCTCTGTCCACCGGAAAATTATCCTCCACTGTGCATTTACTCGAATCGAATAAAAGCCTTCGAACTGACCTCTAAGCTTTTCCAGGTGATTCGCTGGCGGAACTCTTAAATCAGAAACTGTCGCAGATCGATCAATCATGATCAACTTCCGGCGTAATACTTTCCGCAATTCAGGAGGTACGTACTTGGGCGATTTACCATTAATGTGAAACAGCTCTAAGCTATCTCTCCTAAATTCCACAATCCTATAGTGTCACACTTTGAAACTTGAGTCTACCGCTGAGACAATCATTATTAGAGTCGTCGCAACGACCCACTAAGCTCAAGGAAGGCGGATTCTAAGGATCGTGGAAACACCTGACCTTGATTGGTGGTGTTTGTGGTGTCGAGTCGTTGGGATCCTTC
>NZ_JBEHFO010000014.1:0-48692 GCF_040225595.1 Corynebacterium sp. KPL2734
CCCAACACCGACCCTGACACTGTCCCCCGATTCACAGATTCAGGAAGGACAGATACACCACTCCACCGGACTTGACCGTTTTATCTCGTGAACGACTTTATGAAGACCGGGGTGGAATCACGCTTCTAGGTCTCGTCAGGTGTGACTGCTAGCGTTAGTGCTGGTTCACAATCACACCCCACTACTTGTGGTGGAGTGTGGGCGTGACTTCCTCGTCGGTGCGCGGTAAGGCCCGCGCGTGACGTGGGCTGTCCCGCGCGTCCCTTTTTCAGGCGAGCGGACAACCCTACGACGTAAAAGGGAGGTAGACAATGGGCAAACACTCATTGGATACACCCGGTCGCAAAAGAAAAGACCTTGACGCCACGAAGCTTAGCCGGCTCGATGTGGCAATCAAGGTCATAACACTTGCGACCGTAACAGTGAAGCTCATTACGGTGATGCTTCACGTGGGTCTTTAGGCCCGAGGGTCTCAACCGAGTAGCAGTCGGTTGGGGCCCTTTTATTGTGCAGCAGCAATTCAAAGGTGAACTGTGCTGTCGTGTTTTAGGCTAATGCGCGCGCGGGGGTTTCGCAATACTCTCACGCTGGGACGCTCGCCATTCCTCCCTTGCTACAGGTAAGACTCCCTTGCTACAGGTAAGAGTTGTGCAGTCGTGTGATGCCGTCTTATATACAGACGTCACCCCCTGCCGTATGGCTAAACTATGGAAAATATATGTTTCCGAGCATGTAGCACTACCTGCAGCTTTTATCTTTTGGTTAAATCGTCACCCCTCCCGATTTCTGGATAAAACAATCGCGACCACGATCAATGCCGCGCCGACCATTAGCTCGTCACTATGCACACTCAGCCATGAGCAGCTGGCGGCAATGGACGCTATTAATGCGATGAATACCAGCCCGGCTTTCGGTAAAGTGAAGCGTCTTAGGCAGAGTTCAACCCTTCCTTAGCTGAGGTAGGAACTAAACCCCGGACGCTTCATCCCCCTAGGCGTGTTCCGTTTAGGTTAGGTCGGAAACGAGAAAAGGGCATCAAGGGCGGATTTCAATAACTCCTTGTGGCGGGATTCTGAATCCAAATCTCCCTGACACTCTCAAGGCGTCACAACTCCATAGTTAAGAGCTACTTAACCCTTATGTACCCTTTTTGATAGATGCACCAATTTGGCCACAGTACCCGCATGAGTACTGTGGCCAAGTTTTGGAAGACAGTTTAGCAAGATCCTATCACTTTTTATCAAGTGATTAATAAACTGCTAGCTCCACTTAAAACACCGATCATGCCGCTGCTCGACGAAAGACTATATGGTTATTGGGCCAGAAAAAGTAGCAGATGGCTAGGAACGCCACGACTATTCGCCCAACCAAGCTAGGGAAGAAAGCTGTAATAGCTATCGTTGCAGCAAAGAGGAAAATGGAACGCACACGATGCATCCAAGGAGATACCGCTTTTTCACCCATGATCATGGAAATACCAAAAAGGATTACTCCCAATATTGAATAGAGCCACAAATATCCAGAATTGAAAAAGTGCTCAACTCCATGTTTCTCAATAATATCCGAGGGGAATATAGTGACAAAAGCCCACAGAGATTCTGGAAAGCGAATAAACTTTGGATCTTTATCCGTCCGCATTAGTCATCCTCAATCTCTGCGGTAATTGGCGGAAATCCCCACTTAGAGTACCAGGTAATACCTTTACCCTGCGCGACCGCCCCTGTGATTTTAGTAGCGAGATCGACAAAGTAAGTTGCCCCAAGAAGGCCGGCAGCGCCAGAAATAGCAGCTCCGATCGGCCCGCCTGCTACAGCACCCCAAGCAAAGAATGCCGCCTCAAGAGCAGCTGGCCCTTCCATTGCCGCTGCGGTAAGAGTTGCAGCCGTCCCAACCGTCAAATCGCTATTTGATATGTGGCCGAGCTTGTGATCATATGTAGTGACAATTTTTGGCTCGTTTTCCTTGTGCTGAACAATGCTTTCATCCTCAGCAAGCACTGAGTGAAAAAAACTGACATCTTTGTCTTCGAAACCATAATCACTACGAAGCTGATCATCGTTGAGATCGGACTTGAGGTTACCCTCATCGTCGTAATCAATATGTTCACCGACGTTACTAATTAGCTCAAGCTGCTTCTTCTCTTCAGGAGTGATCTCCTTAAGAGACCTATCAAATTGCTCTTCAAACCAAACAGGAGTTTTCTCTGCTTGTTCAACCGTTTCGGCAGAAGCTGCGGGGGCAATACCTGCAGTGATTAGAGACACAACTGTCAGAAGTGCGACTCGATTCATGATAGAACCTTTCTGTATCGATAGGCGGAACAAATCTAGGATACACGCCATCCTGACATCCCGCTTCTCGGATGAGCCGCATCCTACAGCATGTGGAATACTCTCGCTGGTGGAATGAGAATTGCGGGATTCCCGATGTTTCATAAATGAGAGTTCTCGCCTGTGATAGGTTCAATCAAAATGATATTCGCGAATTGCTCCGAGTAGCCAACACGGCTTTGAGCCATTCAATAAGCCCGAACCCGGTAGCTCCAGGGGCAAGCTCGAAGGTGCTGCGCCGGACGAAGGAGCCATCGGCGGGGACTGCTCGAACAGCCACCAGGTTTTCCCGTCGGTGAGGATTCCGTTGTAGCGGGAACCATCTTGGCTCATGCGGGTAGTGACGTAGCCAGCGAGTTGGTTGATGTAGTCCGCGTCGGCGCTCTCGTTGGTGAGCCGCTTTTTTACTTCGATGACAGTGGCTCCGGTGGCGATGTCGATTCGTCGGTGAGAACCATCACCGATCTGCTCTTCCAACCGTGGGGTATCCAGGTCGAAGTCGGCGGTAGTCAGCAGGGTCTTGATGTCGGACTGAATGTCAGCTTCAGTGCGCTCAGTGGCGTCTGGGGACGCCAGGCGAGTGATCAGGGATTGTGGTGTGGTCATGGCTTTCTAAGGTGGGTAGGTAAGTCTTAGTTGTTGATTCTTTCACAACGCACCCGTAACAAGGGCTGGTTGGTGGCAACCAAATCTTTGATTTGGGCGGCAGCCCAACGAGCCGCAAGGCGAGGCGGGAGTATAAACCATAACCCACAATATGACGGTTCTGTTGGTTGATCGGCTGGGGATATAGATCTACAGGGATATAGTTATAAGCCACCTGGGAAAATAGGTAAACCCCTGTGTATAACTAGCAAGATGATGGCAGATCAGCGCAAAGTGCTTTCAGGTAAAAAGAAAGCGCGCCGGAGGGCGCTAGTCTTCTGTGTTCTGTCTAGTCGAGTTCTGGACGAGACGGCCGCTGTCGGACTGAGGTGACTGTCTTGATCAACGTGACACCGGTCAGTATTGGAGGTAATTCCAGCGTTAGGCCACACACAGAATGTCATGAATGGCTTTCTTGATGTCGTTGCGAAAGTTTCTTCGCTCTACCGCAGTAGTCCATTTTGTCGAAAAGTTCTCGGCGATCATATCCGAGGTGAAGGTGTAGGCTTCCCGATTGTTTTAGCGGTACTGTTGCAAAGTTGGGCGGAGAGCAGCGAAGACTCAGTTTCTCATTCCCTGACGGCCGCTGCGTGTGGGCGTTGTTAGGCCGTCTCGAAGACCTGGTTGACGATCACCGCGTCCGGGTTCGGTTGCCCGTAGGCAAACATCGTGCCTTGCCCTTTCCGCAATGAGTGCATCGCCTCCATCCCTTTCAACGTCCGATATGCAGATATCCGGTTCTTAAACGCGCCTTTTGGCCCGAGGATCCGCTTCAGCCGACCATGGTCGCCTTCCAGGATGTTGTTGAGGTATTTCACCTGCCGGTGTTCCACTGTTGGCGGGCAGATTCCCTCTGACTTCAACTCGGCGATTGCCCTGGCTAGGGAGGATGCTTTATCGGCGTTGATCACTCTGGGATACCCGGCTGACGCATTGGATCTGACGGCCTTGGCCAGGAAACACTTCGCTGCGGCCACGTTCCGATTCGAAGAGAGGTAAAACTCCAAGGTCTGGCCACCGGCGGTGATCGCCCGATAGAGGTAGCACCACCTGCCGCCGACCCGAGAGTGTCAGGAAGTTTGTGTGTGAGGCTCTGATCTAGAAGGAGTTTCACCGATAATGACTACTGTGTCACCGAAGAAAAACCATGACCCGGCGAGGGTCAACGACATCAGTGAGAAGCTGATGGAAAATCCTTAAGCTCGCCAGCTTGATCAGCGAGCTGTCGGCTTCTGCTGATGACGCCAGCGAGCTGGTCAAAGGCCTGTTGCAGGCTTCGATTAACGCTGGTCTCCAGGCAGAGATGGATGCGCATTTGGGCTATAGCCATTCCGACCGCAAGACGAAAGCCCAGGTTGGCCCCGCCCAAGGAAGCAATCACCGCAACGGGTCGTACAGCAAGACCGTCAATTCTGGATACGGCGCGGTGGAAGTAACTGTGCCCAGGGATCGTGCCGGCACGTTTACTCCCCGCATGGTGCCCAAGGGCGCACGCAGGCTCACAGAACTCGACGACATGATCGTCTCGCTCTACGCCGGCGGGATGACAGTGCGCGATATTTGCCATCATCTCGCGACCACCCTTGGGGTGAATATGAGCCCGGATACGATCAGCACCATTACCGACGCGGTCTTGGAAGAGGTCATGATCTGGCACAACCGCCAGTGAGATGAGTTCTACCCGGTGATCTTCCTCGACGCCCTACGCGTGAAAATTCGCGATGGCCACCGCGTGGTCAATAAGGCTTGCTACATGGCGGTTGGTGTCGACATAGACGGCATCAAGCACATCCTGGGATTGTGGATCGCTGATAATGAAGGCGCTGCATTGTGGGCATCGGTGTGCGCAGATCTGGCCAACCGCGGGGTCCAGGACGTGTTCATCGTGTGCTGCGACGGGCTTGAAAGGCCTGCCAGAAGCCGTGGAGGCAACCTGGCCGAATTCCATGGTGCAGACCTGCATTGTGCACCTGATTCGAGCTGCGAACCGGTGGGTGTCTTATCAGGACCGCAAATCTGTCTCCCGCGCGCTGCGTGAGGTCTACACAGCCACTAACGAGGAGACACCGCACGCGCCAACCTGGATGCTTTCGAGTCCAGTGAACTTGGTCGGAAATACCCCCAGTCGGTCAAAGTCTGGCGCGACGCCTGGGAGCGGTTCGTGCCGCTTTTTGCAGTTCCCGCCTGCGGCCAGGCGAGTGCTCTACACCACCAATTCGATCGAGTCACTCAACGCCCAACTGCGTAAAGCTACCCGTAACAGGGGCCAATTCCCGAACGATACCGCAGCGCTGAAGACGCTGTGGCTGATGATCTGCAATATCGAAGACAAGCGTGCTGCCCAGCGGGCGAAGAAAGCCAAGCGCAACATTGAGTGCAACGGCTATATTGAAGGAGCGAAAGCCACCGGGTGGAAACAAGCCATCAACCAACTAGCCGTGGCCTTTCCCGACCGATTCGCGGATTACTTGTAAACCAAGCCCCCGCACACAAAGAATCGGACACTCTCCCGTGGGACACAATTTACCAGCGAGCAGCTCTGGGAGGTGTGCCGCAATTTGGGCATTGCTCAATCCGTGGGGCGTACCGGAGTGTGTTTCGATAACGCGATGGCTGAGTCGTTCTGGTCGACGCTTAAGACCGAGTTCTACGACCGGAAGCGCTGGGCCACCCGCGATGCTGCGCGTCAGGCTGTGGCTTGCTGGATTGAAGTGGTCTACAACCGTCGACGTCGGCACTCCGCCCTCGGGATGGTCAGCCCCGTCGATTTCGAGAACCACACCAGCCTAACCACCAGCAGAAAAGAATTAGCTGCCTAACCACTAGGTAGCTCTACTACGTGTCCACGATTTGCGGGCAACCCTAACGCCCACACCGCGCACTAGGACGACACACCCCACACCACAGCTACACCACCGGCACAAAAGCCAGCCCCAACGACAATCCCACACAAGAATGGCGCACCAGAAAAGACATCGTCTGGGACAACGGCAAAGTCACCGTCCGCTACGCCGGCAAACTCTTCCACCTAGGCATCGGGCGCGCATTCAAGAAACAAAAAATCCTCATGGTCATCGCCGACAACCACATCATCACATCACTAGCTGCGACCGGAGAAATCATCACCGAGAACTACATCGACACAGCCCGCGACTACCAAAAGCCCTACTGGAAAAAAGGCGACCCACCCCTAGACCCAAAACACGAAAAACCGGCACCCCAGAACAAAAACGACTAAGATGCCGGTTTGTCAACGATGTCGCGACTGACCTGTCAAGCATGTCGCGACTCATGACAATGGCGGAGGATGTGGGATTTGAACCCACGAGGGGCGTGAACCCCGCACGCGTTCCAGGCGTGTGACATAGGCCGCTAGTCGAATCCTCCGAGAAGAAACATTAGCAGCCGTGGCAATTAGAATGCCAATCGCCTGGTCAGACGTAATTTCTGGGCAATTATTGGGCTTCGGTGGGGCAGGGTGGCGCGCTTACCGTACTGCTGCCGCTTACCGATGCCGCCCGCAGCCTCCGTATCGCTCCGAGAGACGCGTATTTGGCTAATGTGGCCCGCGGGCGTTAGAGTAAAGGCAGGATTCCGCGTGGCGTCCATCCTCTGAACTCCCCCAGGGCAGGAATGCAGCAAGGGTCAGGAGGCTCTGACGGGTGCGCGGGGTCCCTTTTTTATGCAGGGTGCGTTAGTATTGGTGGCTAAACGTCGCACCACACTACGGAAGGTAGACATACTAATGTCGCTTCTTACTCTGGAATCATCCGCCTTGGCAGAACTTGCCGCGAAAGTCCGCGAAGAATACGCGGACCTGAAAGCAAAGGGTCTCAAGCTGGATCTGACCCGTGGCAAGCCGTCGAAGGCGCAGCTCGATCTCTCCAATGCGCTGTTGTCGCTGCCAGGTGAGGGAAACTACACCGATTCTGAAGGCGCTGACCTGCGCAACTACGGCAACCTGAAGGGCGTGAAGAAGCTGCGCGAGCTGTGGGGCGAGCTTACCAATATTGACCCAGAGCTCTTGCTGGCCGGCGATAGCTCCTCGCTCAACATCATGTTCGACCTCATTTCTTGGGCCTATACCTTCGGCACCAATGATTCGCCGCGCCCGTGGAGCGAGGAAGAAAACGTCAAGTGGATCTGCCCCGTGCCTGGCTATGACCGCCACTTCGCCATCACGGAACTCTTCGGCTTCGAGTTGGTGACGGTGCCGATGGAAGACGACGGCCCAGATGTCGAGGCCATCGCGAAGCTCACCCAAGACCCGCAGGTCAAGGGTATGTGGCTCATCCCCATGTTCTCCAACCCCACCGGCGCGATCATTTCGGAGGACAAGACCCGCCGCCTGGCGGAAATGGACACCGCGGCGCCCGATTTCCGCATTGTGTGGGATAACGCCTATGCAGTACACACGCTGACAGAGGAGTTTCCGGAAATCTTGCCGGTTCTGGACATCGCCAAGCAGGGCGGGCACCCCAACCGCTTCTGGGCCATGTCCTCGAGCTCCAAGGTCACCTTCGCGGGCTCTGGCGTGAGCTTTTTCGGGTCCTCGGCAGAGAACCTGGATTGGTACCTGGCGCACGCGGGCATCCGCGGCATTGGACCGAATAAGATTAACCAGTTCGCCCACGCCGAGTTCTTCGGCTCCGCGGACGGCGTGCGCGAGCTGATGCGCAGCCACGCCGAGCTGCTGGCGCCGAAATTCGCTGCCGCGCGCCGCATCCTGGATGAGCGCCTGGGCGAGTATGGGGTCGCGGAATGGACCGACCCGGAGGGCGGTTACTTCATCTCCATGGACGTCGTCGACGGCACCGCCACCCGCGTGTGGGAGCTGGCCAAGGACGCCGGCATCGTGCTCACCAAGGCGGGCGCGGCCTACCCGCACGGCCGCGATGAGAATGACCGCAATATCCGCCTGGCGGTTTCGCTGCCGCCGCAGGAGGAAATCGAGGAAGCCATCGACGGCGTCGCCACCTGCGTGCTCTTGGCAGCTATCGAAAAGGCGGAGGGCTAAAATCAACGCCGACGAATCCGCCGTGTGGCTTAGCGAGGTCATCCCGGCTCCGCTGGAGTTCCGATACGTCGACGGGCGCAGGTTGGGTTTAGCCACGCTTGCCGATGCCCAATCCCTCGCCCTCACCACCACCTTCAACGACGTCGATACCGGCCTGCGCAGCGATGCCGAAGGCCTAGATGTGCGCTGCGAACTCGTCACTGTAGCGCGCGTGGGCCAGCCCGAAGTCGCCGCCGCCGTGGGGGCTGCGGCCGCGAAGCTGGAGAAGGCGGGCGGCCTCTTGCCCGCGCAACCCGGTGTCTTGCTGCCGTCACTTTTGGATCTCCCCGGCGAGCAGACCGTGCACCACGGGCTGCTCATCGCCCCGTACCTCTGGGGCGGGCAGACGCCGCAATACCGCGAGGAGAACCGCCTGACGCTCGTGCTGCAGCTGGTCATGCTGACGGATGCGGAATATGCGTTTGGGGTGGAAGAGGGCGTCGGCAAGCTGCAGGAAGCCGTGGCCGAGCAGGGCATTGACCTGCTGGACTGGTCGCGCGAGGGTTAGCCGGTAAACTGGCTAACCGTGGCTTTATACCGGAAATACCGTCCAGCAACGTTTGCCGAGGTCGTGGGGCAAGAGCAGGTCACCACGCCGCTATCTGCCGCCCTCGACGCGGGGCGCATCAACCACGCCTACCTCTTTTCCGGCCCGCGCGGCTGCGGTAAGACGTCTTCGGCGCGGATTATGGCCCGCTCGCTCAACTGCGAGCACGGGCCCACCTCGACGCCGTGCGGCAAGTGCGATTCGTGTGTGTCGCTCGCGCCCGGCGGCCCGGGCAACCTGGACGTGACGGAGCTCGACGCTGCCTCGCACAATGGCGTGGAGGACATGCGCGAGCTGCGCGACCGCGCCTACTATGCGCCGGCGGAATCGCGCTACCGCATCTTCATTATCGACGAGGCGCATATGATTTCCCCGTCCGGCGCCAATGCGCTGCTCAAGGTGGTTGAAGAGCCGCCCGAGCACGTGATTTTCATCTTTGCGACGACGGAGCCGGAAAAGATCATCGGCACCATTCGCTCCCGTACGCACCACTATCCCTTCCGCCTGCTTACCCCGCCCGCGATGAAGGGGCTGCTGCAAAAGACCGTGGCTTCCGAGGGCGTGCAGGTCGAAGACGCCGTTTATCCCATGGTCATCGAGGCCGGCGGTGGTTCCCCGCGCGATACCCTGTCGCTGCTGGACCAGCTTTTGGCCGGCGCGGGTCCCGATGGCTTGACCTATGACCTCGCGCGCCCGCTGCTGGGCGTTACGGACGTCACGCTTCTCGATGACACCATCGCCACCCTCGCCGAGAACGACAAGGCCGGCCTTTTCGCACAGATCGACAACGTCATCGAGGCCGGCCACGACCCGCGCCGGTTTGCGGTGGATCTGCTCGACCGTTTGCGCGACCTGATGATCCTGCAGGCCGTGCCGGGGGCCATCGATGCCGGCCTGGTTTCCGCGCCCACCGACCGCGCCGAGGTGCTCACCTCCCAAGCGCAGCGTTTTTCCGGCCCGCAGCTGACTTATCTTGCCTCGACGGTCAATGACCGCATCAGCGATCTGACAGGGGCCACCTCACCGCGCCTGTTGCTCGAGATCATGTGCGCCCACTTGCTCATTGGTACCTCGTCCGGCGCGGCCCCGAGCGCGGCGCCGAGTGCCGCCCTTGGTGCGGCATCCGCAGCCCAGCCTGCCCAACCCAGCGGCGCCCCGCAATCCGCACAAGCTGGCCAGCCCAACCATGCTGGCCAGCCCAACCATGCTGGCCATGGCGGACAGTCTGCACAATCGGCTCAGGCGGCACCTGCTGCGGGAAACGGGCCAGCCTTTTCGGGCGCCCAAGATCCGCAGTCGGCAGCGGCCGCCATCATCGCGCGGCGCCGTGCAAAGTCCCAGGCGCCGCAAAACCAGGCCGGGTCGAGCTCCGATGCACCGTCGGCACCGCAGCAACAACAAAACCAGACCGCCGCGGGCACCGGCGCACCGGCTCCGGCACCGGAATCGACATCACCGTCAGCACTGTCATCGCCGTCTCAGCCTGAGCAGACACCTGAGCAACCGGAGGCAACGGCGCAGCATTCGCGGGCCGGACATGAGGACGCAGCGCAGTCTGCGCAGGCCACCCCGGCTGAGCAATCGGCGCAGCCGGCAGGGGATGGGAATGAGGAGCGATCTGTCTCACGGCCTGCGCAACCGAGCGCAGAATATATGCAGCCGGGGCAGCAGTCCGCGGATTCGCAGTCTAGCGATGTGCCTGAAAAGGACGCTTCGGCTACCGCGGCAGGCGGCGACGTAGAAACTGACGGTAGCGCGAATCCATGGGGCCAGGAGCGCCAGGTTCCGCAGAATGCGCCAGCCCGCGGCAACGGCCAAGCGGAACCACTGGAGAAACCGGTGCCGGCAGCGCCAGCACAGTCGGAGGGACAGCAACAAGCCCATGCAGAACAACAGCAGCCGCAGGGCCAGTCTCAGGCAGGGCAGGCGCAGGGGGCATCGGCAAGCGGCGATGACGGTGACTTCGTGGAGGCAGTGAAGAGGAAATGGGTGGAGCTGAGGGGGAGTGTCGGCAAGCGGAATAAGGTCGCTGAAATCATGCTTGCCGAAGCCCGCGTGCTCGGGTTCCGCGATAACACGCTGACGCTGGGGCATACCACAGGTGCGCTGGCAGAACGCATCAATGCGCCGGCGAATAATTCCGTCATCGTGGACGTGCTACGGGAAGAATTCCAACGCGATATTCAGGTCAACTGCGTGGTGGGCACGGACCCAAAGACCGCCGGGTTCGATGCGCCGCGGGCGCCGCAAAGCAAACCCGAATGGAACCCCAACGCGCCCGAACGCGAGCCGAGCGACGACAAGGAGGCGGAGAGTAAGCCCGGGTGGCGCTCGCGCATCGCCAAGGCAACCGAGGTGGCGAAGCAACGCGACGACGAATTCGCGCGCACGCCGCAATTTAGCAACGGGGTGCCGCTGCCGCCCGAGCCAGAACCGGAAGGCAGCCCCGCGGACGAACCGCCGCCGGAAGAACCGCCGGCCTATACGCGCGATGACGAAGAACGCGACATGGTCGAAGCCGCGCAGTCCGCAGGCGAAATGGACCACCGCAGCGCCACCGAGATAGCGATGGAGCTCGTGGAAAAGGAACTAGGCGCACGCCGTGTATAGGACTGTGGCACGGTAGACTCGGGCGGTAGCAAAACTACAGTGGATTTATTGAGAAAGGACGAAAACTATGGCTGAACAAGATTCCACCCCACAACCCAACGACATGAACGACCTCATCGCGCAGGCAGCGCAGGTGCAGGCCGAGCTGCAGAAGGCGCAGGAAGAAATCCTGGCCACCAATGTTGAGGGAAGCGCGGGCAATGGCCTGGTTAAGGTGACCATGACCGGTGGCGCCGAGCTGGTAGACCTGCAGATTGATAAGTCCGTGGTTGACCCCGAGGACATCGATACGCTGCAGGACCTGGTGATGGGCGCGTTTAAGGATGCCCACGCCGCTGCGGGCAAGCTGGCACAGGAAAAGATTGGTCCCCTGTCGCAGGGTATGGGCGGCCAGGGTGGACCGTCGATGGATGACATGTTCGGCGGCAATTTCTAGCTGCGCGATATTCTAAAAAGGCCGTTGCCCTGGTAGTGGGGCCGCGGCCTTGATGTAATTTTGGGAGTTGTGGTGTTTGAAGGACCTCTGCAGGACCTCATTGATGAGTTTTCGCGACTGCCGGGCATCGGCCCGAAGTCGGCGCAGCGTATCGCGTTTCATGTGTTGCACATGGAACCGGAGGATATTGAGCGCCTGCAAAATGCCTTAGGCGGCGTGCGCGACGGCGTTACTTTCTGCCGCATTTGTTGCAATATTTCGCGCGAGGATGTGTGCCGGATTTGCATCAATTCGCAGCGCGATGCCTCCACCATTTGCGTCGTGGAGGAGCCGAAGGACATCCAGGTCATCGAGCGTACGGGTGAGTACGAGGGGCGCTACCATGTGCTTGGCGGTGCGCTGGACCCGCTGGCCAATGTTGGGCCGAAGGATTTGAATATTTCCACGCTCCTCCAGCGGCTGGGCGGGGTGCTGCCGGATAGGGAGTTGGCGGATTCCACGCCAGAGGCCCCGCTTTACGACGACACCCCCACCATCCGCGAGGTCATCCTCGCCACAGATCCGAATACGGAGGGCGAGGCCACCGCGGCATACCTGGTGCGGTTATTGCGGGATTTTCCCGATTTAAAGATCACTAGATTGGCCTCCGGCATGCCGCTCGGAGGCGATTTGGAGTTCGTGGACGAGCTCACCTTGTCCCGTGCGCTTTCGGGGCGCTTGACTATCTAGGTGTCCGCAGCACCGGCCCGGGACTTTTGGTTTCTTGGGGTTTAGGGCACGTTGGCGGTGGGCCCGCGTGGCGCGCGGCCAGTAAAGACTGGGGGAGGCGCATTCGGCTCCGGTGGCGAGGCCGAGTGCGGCCGTGCAGCGGAACCCGGAGGGTCTGATGACGGGGCGGGGCGGCCCGCGTGGCGCGGATGCGGCGGCAGCCAGGCGATGCGCCCGTTGATGCGCGCCATCCGCCCCCGCCCCGGAAGGCCGTTGATGGAATTGTGGTACGGGCACAAAAGGCACATATTCGCCGGGTGGGTGTGGCCGCCGCGGGCGTATTCGAAGATGTGGTGGGCTTGGCATTCGGCGGCGGGGCGTCTGCAAGCGGGCCAGGCGCAGCGCGCGCCTTCGGCCTCGAGCATGCGGCGCTGCTTGGCGGAGGCGTGACGGGCACGGTAGAGGTTGACGGGGCCTTCCGCGGGGTGGATGAGGGTAAAAAGCCCGGCGCCGGCGAGCGTGCGACGGAGGAGATCAGCGCCGGTGATGGTGGCACCGTTGGTCATGGCGAGGCGGACTTCTGAGCCCTCGCCGCGCAGGATTTTCAGGTAATCCGGCAGCTCGATGATGACATTGGTGGTCACGCTGGCCGGCGCGACGGCACGGGAGCCGGTGAGCCAGGCGAGGGGATTATCCTTCGCGGTGGCCCAGATATCGGCCATTTCGGCGGCGGGGCCGGTAAAGCTCAGCGTGGTTTTCTCGCCGTGCAGGATGCGGCGCCCGCCGTCTTCGCGCTCGGGCGGTGGGGCGATTTCGCGCAGCAGGCGTGTGGCGGCGCGGGACACTTCGGCGGTGGTCCCGGCGGTAGCGCACAGGGTTTCGCGGAAGCGCCAGCGCTCGGTGGGATTTTTCACGCGCCGGGAACGGCGGGCGATGAGCGCGAGCGTGGCCAGGCTGTGCTGGTTGCGGCGCGCGGCGGCCAGCGCGCGGCGCTGATAGCGCGAGTGGCTGGTAGGTGCGAGGAAAGCCTCGGCGGTGCGGCGCAGCTCGCGCGCGTGGTCCGCAGGCAGGGGCAGGTCAGCGGCGGCGTAGGCCTCTTCAATCAGGTCTACGCCGCGCTTGGCGATGTCCCCCAGCTGCTCCAATAACGTCATGCCCCGCAGCCTAGGGTTGGGGCCTGGGAGCTACAAGGCGGCCGCGCCCGGCCTGTGGATAACTCGGCTCTTTTTGGCTGTGAGGGCCGCGAATTGGCGAAGTTATCCACAGGCTTAGCGCTGGGAGCGCGGTGGCTCGGCGGCGTTGAAGCGCTCGGTGCGCAGGCGGTCGACGGCGGGGATATCCAGCGGATCGAGATCGGCGAGCGGGACACCCATGGCTTGGGCGAGGAGCAGATCCGCGAGCTGCGGGTTGCGGGCCAGGGCGGGGCCGTGCATATAGGTGGCGATGACGCTGCCCTGCACGGCGCCTTCGTAGGTGCGTTGGGTGGAGCCGTCGGCGAGGTCTGCGGTGGCGGCTTGGTCGGCGTTGCCATTGCCGCGGGTGAGGGTTCCCAGCGGTTGGGCGGACGGGCCGAGGATGGTCGCGCCCAAGTGGTTTTCGAAGCCGGTGAGCGGCTCGGTGAGATCTGCGGTCACGCCGGCGCCGGTAGGGGTGGAAGATACCTCGCCGATGGCGCGGTCTTGCATGCCGGCGGTGGTGGCATCGATAAGCCCGACGCCATCGATAACCCGGCCGGAAGCGCGGAAGGACTCGCCCAGGACCTGCAAGCCGGCGCAAATGGCCAAGATGGGGCGGCCGGACGTGGCGGCGCGGGTTAGCCCGCCATCGGCAATGAGGTGTTCTGCGGCTAGAATCTGCGCGGTGTCTTCGCCGCCGCCGATGGTATAAATATCCAGCGTCTCGGGCACGGGTTCGCCCAGCCGGATGGGGTGAATCTCGGCGTCGAGGCCGCGCATGCGGGCGCGCTGGCGCAGCACGAGGGCGTTGCCGTCATCGCCGTAGGTGCCGAGGACATCGGGAAGCACTAGGCCGATATTAAGCATTATTAGCCTCCTTGGACAGGGCCTTTTTCAGATCGCGGAAGGCGGTGTAATTGGCAAGGACCTCGATGCGGCCCTCGGGGCAGGCGGCGAGCGCATCCATGGGATCCGGGATGAGCTCGTGGGTGATATCCGCGTAGACGAGGCGGACGGCAAGGTCGGTTCCGCGCTCGCCGGCGGCCTTGACGCTGAGCCCATTAAAGCCCTCGAATTTCACGTCCCAGAGCCAGGACATGTCGATGCCATCGGCAACCTGCCCGTTCGTGGCGATGACCAGGCCATCGGCGCTGCGGTCCACCATGGACAGGGCCTCTTGCCAGCCGGCGGGGTTCTTGGCCAGCAGCAGGCGAATCTCGCGGCCCTTCCAGTGGATGGTGGAATATCGGCCGGCGACGTCATCGATGCTTTCTGCCGCGGCAATAGCGCGATCCAAGTCCACGCCGAAGCCCTCGACAGCCGCGGCGATGGCTTGGGCGGCATTACCGCGGTTGGCACGGCCCGGCAGCGCCAGGTTCAGCGGGCGCTTTGCGGTGGGGGTAATAACGCCATGCTTGTCGATGCCCCACGTCGGCTGCGGGCGGCGGAACTCGCGGCCATCGGCAAGCGGCTTTACTGCGTACCAGTCATCTTCGGTGCGCACGACGTGGCCGCCGGTGCGCGGGCAGGTGACGGAATCGCCGAGCCAGCCGGCGCCGGCAGAAACCCAGATGACGTTCTTGGCGTCGTAGGCGACCGACGTCATGAGCACGTCATCGCAATTGGCGATGACCAACATGTCCGGGTGGGCCTCCACGGCGCCGCGGAGAGCGCGCTCGATCTTGTTGATCTCGCCGACGCGGTCGAGCTGATCGCGGGTGAGGTTGAGCAGCACAAGCGCCTGCGGGTTGAGGTTATCGGCGACGTGCGGCACGTGCAGCTCGTCGACCTCGAGGACGAGGTGTGAGGCGTCCTTGCCCGCCATGAGCGCGGAGATGATGCCGGCGTCCATGTTATCGCCGCCGTCATTGGTGGCGACCTGGTGTTCGGCGCGGACCGCGGCGGCGAGCATGCGGGTGGTGGTGGACTTGCCGTTGGTGCCGGTGACCAGCACGGCCGGGCGCCCGCCGCCCAGGTTGGTCATGATGGAGGGGTCAATGGCATTGGCGATAAGGCCGCCGATCATTCCGCCGGCGCCCCGGCCGGTGGCGCGGGAAGCGGTGGTGGCCAGCTTCGCGGCGGATGTCGCGGCGGTGGTGCGCAACTTCTTCAAGGCACCCGGGACTGAAAAACTCATGCCCTCTAGGGTAGTCGGGGAAGCGGCCTAGGCGTTGTTCTTGGGCGCCGAGCCGCCAGAATTTCGCCGCCCCCGGCCGCGCCCGCCGCGCCTGCGCCGCCGTTTCTGGCTCTTGCTCTGGTTATTCCCGCCGCTCTTTTGCGGGGGCTGGCGCCGCGCCGGCGGCTGGGCTGTGGTGGGGTCTTCGATGCGGGTGAGGGCATCGAGAAACGCGGCATCAGACATCAGCGGGATGCCCTTGCGCTGGGCGTGCATGGCCTTGCCCACGAGATCCGTGGTGACATTGCACACGACAAGCGATGCCTCGCGGGTGAGCTTTTCCGAATAGTTCAGCTCCTCGCGCATGAGGGCGGAGATAATCGTATCCGGGTCCTCCAGGATTTCGGGGGCCACGACGATTTCCATGCCGCGGCGCAGCTCCTTGCCGGGCTCGTATTTGCCGGGGTTGTGGTGCTGCACGGGGGCTTCGGCGGCATCGACGCGCACGTGCGAGCGTTGCAGGCCAAAGCGGTCGGCGCGGATATCGTCTGGGGCATAGCTGCGCACCGGGCCGCGCTGTTGGTGCTGGTAGAGCTGGATGAGCAGCTCCGTCTCCTCGCGCGAGGTCTCCTGCTCTGGACGCCGGGCGCGTTCCACCGTCGCCTTAGGATCAGCATCCAAGCCATTCTGCTTAGCGACGCCCCTCAGCCGCACATCATTCGACCGCACGCCCTGCGCATACGAGGTGGCCAAGGTATCGATGATGCGCACGGGCGCGGGCATGTGGCCCACCTTTTGGCGGCGGCGCTTGCCTTTATTGCGACCGCGGTTGCGCGCGCGGTTTTGACGTGCGGCGGTCATCATGGCGCGGCGGGCCTCGGCGACGATAAAGCCCCAGGTATAGGGGATATCGTGAACGACGAGGGTGCGGCCATCGATAAGCTTATCCAGCGATTTGAGGACTCTGCTAAAGGCGGGCGCCTGCTCGATATCCGCGATGGTCAGCCCGTGGAGGTGGTGTGGGCCAGCATCGATATCCGGCTTGAGCACGGCGTGGAAGCGCTGGCCAATATCGCCGGCGTTATCAAAGGCCACCGCATCGATGGTGACGATGCGGCCGGTCGATGGGTGGATGCCCGTGGTCTGCAGCGTGAGGGCCACGTAGGGGTGCTTGGTGACGGTCTCGGTTTTGTCCGGCTGCTTTTGCGGTGCGCTGTCCGCGCTGGATGCGGACGGAGCAGCTGAAGCAGCGGGGTCGGCCGGGGTTTTCGGTGTCGCCGGCCCGCCGGAGGGGCGGACGGCGCGGCGCGGCCGAGGCCGGCGCGGGCCTGGTTTGGCCGTGCCTGTGCTGTTGGGGACGCCGGTGCTGGATTCGCTTTGGGAGTTGGGGCCCGGCTTGCGCTGCTGTGCCACAGCCTTGGTCTCCGGTTGCGCGGCGGAATCGGCTGCGGAGTGAGGGGACGCCTGGGCGTGGGTCCTAGCCGCATGCTGGGACGCCATAGTCGCCGGCGAGGGAGCCTGCGGCGACTGTGGGGAGGGGCCAGGTGTGTTATTCATCAGCCTTAGTCTAGTATCCCGGAATTCCTGTGGCGGGACAGGGCGCGCCGTGCCTTTTCGGTGCCTAATCCGGTTTAGTGGAAACTAAACCGCGACGATGAGTACGGTCACCAGCGCCACGACGGCGACCACGGCTATGGCCGTGACCCACCACCCAGTGTGGCGTGTGGGTTCCGGGGTGGCCGTTACGGCGCGAAAGCTGCTGGTTTCGAAGGTCTCGGTCGCCGCCTGCGTGGTCGGGGTGGCAACTGCCACGGAATCCTCGTTGGAGGCGGGAAGTGGGTCGCCGGCGTAGATGCTCAGCACACGATCTTTGCCGCGCGGGGCGTGGTAGGCGTGGGCGAGGATGGGGGCATCGGCAAGCGGGGGCAGCGAAGGGCCCGGGGACAGGGTGGTGAGGAACTTAGGGCCGAAGAAGACGTCGACGGCGTTGGCGGAGGGCACGAGGTTGACCAGCACGTGCATCCGGGCCTGGGCGGGGATATCGAGATCCGCGGGAAGATCGGTGATATCGATGGGCGGGGCGTAGCCCAGCATCGTATAGGGCCCGCCGGGCGGATTATTCGCCGGCAGGCAGAGCCCGGGGCGGGGAAGCAAGAGGGTGACGTGGCCATCGGCATGCGGCTGAGCCGTGGCGGCTGGGGTGAGACCGGCGCGGAAAAGGAGGTCGATCTCGGGGTATTCCGCGCGGTCCGCGGCGCTGATGGTGCCGATCTGGCCCTGTGCTTCCACGCTTAAACCGCCCTCCTGGCTGGGAGCCAGGGTGACGGTAAAATCCTCCGTGCCCTTCACCGATGCGCCGTGAATGGGCAAGGCCTGCACCGCGCCGAGGCCGCGGTGGGGGATGAGGTAGGTAGAAGAAGGCATAGTCGATCTTCTACCATGCCGGCCCGCGCCCGCGTTAGGCCAACGCGCGGTTTACTGCGGAGGTAATCGCGTTGATGGAGGCGCGGGTCGTGGAAGCGGCGATGCCCGCGCCCCAGACCTTGTTCTGGTTGACGTCGGCGGCAATGTAGCAGGCGGCCTCGGCATCATCGCCGGCCGAGCGCGATTGCTGGGAGTAGTCGATGACATCGAAATCGATGCCCAAGGACTCCAGCGCATTGGCGTAGGCGGCAATGGGGCCGTTGCCGGTGCCGGTGACCTCGGATTCTTTGCCGTTATAAGTCACGGTGGCGGTGACGGTGGCATCGGTATCATCGGCGGAAATATTGTCGATCTCAAACGATTCCAGGTGCAACGGGGTGGTGCGGTCCAAGAATTCGGTGGCGAAGATATCCCACATATTCTTGGAGTTGACCTCGCCGCCTTCGGTATCGGTGATTTCCTGCACGACGGTGGAGAATTCTGCCTGCATGGCGCGGGGCATATTGATGCCGTGGTCGGTCTTCATGATGTAGGCAACGCCACCCTTGCCGGACTGGGAGTTGACGCGGATAACGGCCTGGTAATCGCGGCCCACGTCCTTCGGGTCGATGGGCAGGTAAGGCACCTCCCAGATGGCATCACGCAGCTCTTCCCAGCTGACGTCGGTGGAATTGGCCTCTGGGCGCACCGTTGCGGCCAACGCATCCAGGCCCTTATTAATCGCGTCTTGGTGCGAGCCGGAGAACGCGGTAAAGACCAGTTCGCCGCCGTAGGGGTGGCGCTCCGGGACGCGCAGCTGGTTGCAGTACTCCACGGTTTCGCGGATCTTGGGCAGATCGGTGAAGTCGATCTGGGGGTCAACGCCCTGGGTGAGCATGTTCAGGCCCAAGGTCACTAGGTCCACGTTGCCGGTGCGCTCGCCATTGCCAAACAGGCAGCCTTCGATGCGGTCGGCGCCGGCCATATAGCCCAGCTCGGCTGCGGCAACGCCCTCGCCGCGGTCATTGTGGGGGTGCAGCGAAATCAAGATGGAATCGCGCCGGGCCAGGTTGCGGTCCATCCACTCGATGGAATCGGCGTAGACATTCGGCGAGATCATCTCCACCGTGGACGGCAGGTTGATAATCATCGGGTTCTCGGGGCTGGGATCCATGATGGCGACCACGTCATCGCAGACCTCGCGGGCGAAATCCAGCTCGGTGCCGGTAAAAGACTCGGGGGAGTATTCCCAGCGCCAGTTGGTATCGGGGTAGTCGGCGGCGATGGATTTGATGAGCTCGGCGGCATCGGTAGCCAGCTTCTTGATGGCCGGCTTGTCCTTGCGGAATACCACGCGGCGCTGCAGCTTCGAGGTGGAGTTATAAAAGTGCACGATGACGTTCTTGGCGCCGGCGCAGGCCTCGAAGGTGCGGCGGATCAGGTGCTCGCGGGCCTGGACGAGGACCTGGATGGTGACGTCCTCTGGAATCTTATCGCCCTCGATGATTTCGCGGACGAAGTTGAAGTCCGTTTGGGAGGCGGAGGGGAAGCCCACCTCGATTTCCTTGTAGCCCATCTGCACCAGCAGGTCGAACATGCGGTGCTTGCGCTCGGGGCTCATGGGATCGATCAGTGCCTGGTTGCCATCGCGCAGGTCCACGGCGCACCACTGCGGGGCGTGGGTGATCTTCTTGCTCGGCCAAGTGCGGTCCGGCAGGTCGATGTCCTCGACCTCTACGGCGAAGGGTTGGTAGCGCTCGAAGGGCATGGAGGAGCCGCGCTGTTTATTCCACGCAGGCTGTCCCTCGCGGGGAGGGCCTGCAGGGGTGGTGATTTCGCGGGGTGCGCTAATGAAGGAATCGTTGGGAGACATGGGGTGCGGTGTCCTTAATGTGTTTGGTGTCGGGAAGTGCGACGGCCAGCTGGGCTAAGGATTGCCAGACTCCGCGACGGGGCGCTGGCCGTAGGTTTAGGCCGAAATCCCGCCGCGGCAGATAAGGAGTAGGTCGTTCCGCAATGTCATACCGGTCACACTACAGAGAATCTCACGGTGTGGCAACATATTTCATTCAGCGGGACGCCCGAGTGCGTGGCGTACCATACTGATGTGCCTACTGTTCCTACCACCCGCCGCCCCGCAGCCGCGCCCGCGCTGCGCTGCTGGTTTTATGCTGCACTAGTGGCGGTTGCGGGAACGGCGATTCGCCTCAGCGTGCTCGCGGCGCTGGCCGCGGCGCAGGGCGATTCCCTCTGGGGGCTGCTGAATAAATGGGACGCCAACTACTACGTGGATATCGCCCGCGCGGGCTATGCCCCGGCGGATGAAACGACCCTTGCGTTCTTTCCCGGCTTCCCGCTGGTGGTGCGGGCAGTTAGCAACCTGCTGGGCACGGACGTTGCAGGCACGGCGATGGTCCTCAACCTCTTTTTCACCATCGCCTTGGCAGCGGGCGTCATGGCGCTGGCTAGGCAGATGGGGCTGGGGGTGCGCGGCCAGGTGCTCGGCGCGACGGTGGTCACCAGCGCGCCCATGAGCATCGTTTTTGCCATGCCCTATACGGAGGCGCTCTTCGGCGCGCTCGCGATCTGGGCCGTGGTGATGTTGCATGATCAGCGCTGGATCGCGGCCGGGGTGCTGATCTTTCTTGCCTCTTTCGTCCGCCTCACCGTGGTAGATCTCATCGTGGTCTTCGCGCTCATGGTGCTCTGCAAGGCGCGGCGCACCTGGTGGGCTTGGCTGAGCGTGGCGGTATCGGCGCTGCCCTTAGCTGGCTATATCTGGTGGGCCAATCGCCATTTACCCGGCGCCGGCGGCTACTTTGGCCTGCAGGAAAAGCACTGGAATTCCGGTTTCGATGGTGGCCGGGCGACGGTGTCCTGGGTAGCAGAGACGCTGTCTAGCGCCACGAATGGTGGGTATTTGCTCAGCGCCGCAGTCATCATCGCCGCCCCCATCTGCCTGCTGCTGGCCTGGGGGCGCCTGCCGCTGCCAGCCTGGCTCTTTGCCGCGGTGCTGATGGCCAATGTGCTGCTTTCCGATGGCATCATGCACTCCCGCCCCCGCCTCTTACTGCCCGCAGCGGTGGTATTGGTGCCGTGGGTGGGCAAGAAGGGGGCATCGGCAAGCGTGGGTGCCTGGGTGCTCTTCGGAGCCTGGTTTTCGGCCTATATGCTGACCGTATTCGAGTGGGCGATCTAGCTGCGCTGGCTGACCGGGTTGCGGGACAAAATGATGGTCGCGGCAATCATGACGCCGAGCGCGGCCACCATGACGAGCCAGCCGGCGGTGGAATCGATGAGGAACTTTTCGCCCAAGACCATATAGCCCAGGCCAAAGGCGACGATGGGCTCGAAGATGGTCATGGCCGGCAGCGACTGCGCCAGCGGGCCGGCGTTAAAGGAGTATTGCTGCACCACGGTGCCGGTCAGGGCGAGGCCGATGAGGCCGTAGAACTGCCAGCTGCCCACCAGGACGCTCAAGCCTTCGTGGGTGAAGATGTCCACCACGGCCTTGGAAAGCAGGGCGACGAAACCGTAGATGACGCCGCAAGCCGTGCCCAGGGCGAGCGGGCGCTGCTCGCGGAATTTATGGCCGGCCACGCCCAACGCGACCAGGGTGGCCAGGCCCAATAGCAGGGCGGGCCACCACTGGCTCCACTCCGGCCGGGGATTGCCGGCAACGGGGCGGCCGTAGACCACCATCACGCCGACCGCCACCGTCAGCGCAATGGACCAGAACGTCTCGTGCACGGGCATGGGGCGCTTGGCGTACCAAGCCGAAAGCGGCAGGGTAAACATGAGCGAGAGGACCAAAATGGGCTGGACTACCAGCAAGGTACCAAAGCCCAGGGCAACGACCTGGAGGCCATAGGCGAGGATGGCTGCGCCAGTGCCGACCCACCACAGTGGGTTGGTCATAGCGGAGCGCATGACTGAATCGTCTGCTTCAAGGGCGATGCGGTGGCGAACGACCGTGCCCCAAGCAACCGTAAGCGCGGAGGCGAGCGCGAAGAATACGGCGAGGAGGTTGCTTAACACCCGCTCAACGCTAGTAAAAAAGTGACGGAGATGCATTTTGCTTATCGATGCCGCCCCCGGCACGGCGCCTAGCGCGCGCACGGGGGTGGATGTGAATAAAATAAAAGTATTGTCTCGGAATTATGATGAGGTGTAGCGCCTTGCGGGGTAGCATAGGAATTTGACTAGTGTCCGACAGGTATTTCTGTGGCGCGTCTGCGCGCAGGGGTGCCTTTTAAAACGAAAGGTGGCAACCACACCGTGGCCCTGATCGTTCAAAAATACGGCGGCTCCTCCCTCGAATCCGCAGATCGCATCCGCGCGGTAGCGGAGCGGATTGTGGCCACTAAAAAGCAGGGTAATGATGTCGTCGTGGTGTGCTCCGCTATGGGGGATACCACCGATGAGCTGCTTGACCTTGCAGCGCAAGTCAATCCCGTTCCCCCGCAGCGCGAAATGGATATGCTCCTTACCGCGGGCGAGCGCATCTCCAATGCGCTCGTGGCCATGGCGGTGGAGTCCCTGGGTGCGAAGGCCCAATCCTTTACCGGCTCCCAGGCGGGCGTGCTGACGACCGAGCGCCACGGCAATGCGCGCATCGTTGACGTCACCCCCGGCCGCCTGACCGAGGCCTTAGAAGATGGACAAATCTGCATCGTCGCCGGATTCCAGGGCGTGAATAAGGACTCGCGCGATGTGACCACGCTGGGCCGCGGCGGGTCCGATACCACTGCGGTGGCCCTGGCCGCGGCGCTGAAGGCGGATGTATGCGAGATTTACTCCGATGTCGATGGCGTCTATACCGCAGATCCGCGCATCGTTCCGGATGCGCAAAAGCTAGAAAAGCTCTCTTTTGAAGAGATGCTGGAAATGGCCGCCGTAGGGTCCAAGATTCTGGTCCTGCGCAGCGTGGAATACGCCCGCGCTTTCAATGTTCCGTTGCGAGTTCGCTCGTCTTATTCAAATGACCCCGGCACGTTGGTGACCGGCTCGATGGAGGATATCCCCGTGGAAGAAGCAGTACTTACTGGTGTAGCAACTGATAAATCCGAGGCGAAGGTAACCGTGCTGGGCATCCCAGATCGCCCGGGCGAGGCCGCGAAGCTTTTCCGCGTCATCGCCGATGCAGAGATCAATATCGATATGGTGCTGCAAAACGTCTCCTCCTTGGAGGACGGCACCACTGACATCACCTTCACCTGCCCGCGCGCCGATGGCCCCCGCGCGATGGAGCTATTGAGCAAGCTGCAGTCCGAGGGCGGCTGGTCCAATGTGCTTTACGATGACCAGGTGGGCAAGGTCTCCCTCGTCGGCGCCGGCATGAAGTCCCACCCAGGCGTGACGGCGGACTTCACCGAGGCCCTGCGCGATGTGGGAGTGAACATGGAGCTTATTTCCACCTCCGAAATCCGCATCTCCATGCTGACTCGCGAGGCGGACCTAGAGAAGGCGGCGCGCGCCCTGCACGATAAATTCCAGCTCGGCGGCGAGGAAGAAGCCACCGTCTATGCTGGAACCGGACGCTAAACCAGAGCACTACAGAGCAGTAAAAGGAAGACAATGACTACCGTTGCAGTCGTCGGCGCTACCGGCCAGGTCGGCCGCGTGATGCGCTCCATTTTGGAAGAACGCAATTTCCCGGCGGATAAGGTGCGCTTTTTCGCCTCCGCCCGCTCCGCAGGAACCGAGCTGGAATTCCGCGGCGAGCAGATCGAAGTGGAGGACTTGGCCGAGGTCACCGAAGAGTCCGTGGCCGATGTCGATATCGCGGTATTTTCCGCGGGCGGGTCCACCTCTGAGAAGTGGGCCCCGGTCTTCGCCGCCGCGGGCGCTACCGTGGTGGATAATTCTTCGGCCTACCGCAAGGACCCGGAGGTCCCGCTCGTGGTATCTGAGGTAAACCCTGAGGAGGCGAAGAACCCGCCGAAGGGCATTATCGCCAATCCGAACTGCACCACTATGGCCGCCATGCCGGTGCTGAAGGTTCTGCACGATGCCGCCGGCCTCAACAAGCTGCACGTATCGTCCTATCAGGCGGTATCCGGTTCCGGCCTGGCGGGCGTGCAGACGCTGGCCGCGCAGGTCTACAGCGTGGGCGATCACAACGTGAACCTAGTTCACGATGGTTCTGCCCTCGATGATGAGGACCTGGGACCTTTCGTCGCGCCCATTGCCTATAACGCGCTGCCCTTTGCCGGCAACCTCGTCGATGACGGCAGCAACGAGACCAACGAAGAACAGAAGCTGCGCAATGAATCCCGCAAGATTCTCGGCCTGCCGGACCTCAAGGTTGCCGGCACCTGCGTGCGCATTCCCGTCTTTACCGGCCACACCCTGACCATCCACGCGGAGTTCGACAAGCCCATCACCCCCGAGCAGGCCACCGAGCTTCTAAGCGATGCCCCAGGCGTGACGCTTGCCGATGTCCCCACCCCCCTCGCCGCCGCCGGCAAGGACGATTCCTTGGTCGGGCGCATCCGCCAGGATCAGACGGTAGATGACGATAAGGGCCTCGTCCTCGTCGTCTCTGGCGATAACCTGCGCAAGGGCGCTGCGCTCAATACCATTCAGATCGCAGAGCTGCTGGTATAGCCGCGAAGCCGTGCCCGGCGCATAAAAATTCGGCTCCTCCTTCCTGTAATGGGAAGAGAGGAGCCGAATTGCGTGTGGCTTCTAAAGCTTAAGCCTTAGTCTTCGTCTTTCTTGCCAAAGTCCAAGTCACTATCAACGGAAGGTACTTCCGGCTTCGTGTGCTGGACGTAGGTGACGGAAGGCGCGGGTGCCTCGCGGTCATAGTCGATTTCATCGTCCTCTTCGAGCTCCTCGTGGATATCCTCGGCGAGGTGATCGATAAATTCCTGCGTCCCCATATTGGATGCTGCGGCTAGCATGCGCAGCTCGCGCTCATTCTTCTTGGTAAAGCGCTCGCGCGGGTCGAGCTTGCGGGCGACGAGATCGTGGGCACGCATGCGGCGATCGGATTCATCGGCAAGCATGCCGCGGTTTTTAATGCGGTTATAAACCATGACGAAAATCATCAGCAGACCGAGGTAACCCAGGATGGGGTAGACGTTGCTGACCAGGGACTGGAAGCCGATGAAGGACAGGATGAAGCCGATGATGCAGGATGCGGCATATACGGGGTAGAAGCGCTTCGGGTTATTGCGGGTGAGGCGCTTGCCCAGCGCGTAGAACATACCGATGGCAGTGTTAAAGACCATGCCGTAGATGACGAAGGTCATCAAGATGCCAAGAACTGGGTGGATGCCCGTAATCAGCTTCAACACCGGCATGTCCTCGCCGTTGACGTCCTTAGCCTCGAAGAAGAGGGCGAAGACGAGCAGGGCGAGCAGGATGAGGTAGAGGAAACCACCGATGAGGCCGCCGATGCCCACGGCGCGGTTATCCAGGAAGTTACCGCCGATGACGATGGACATGGATACGGCCGTCATGACGTTCAGGCCGGTGTAGTTCAGGGCGGAGAGCCACCAGTTCGGCAGCGAGGTATCGACGTTATCGATGGCCCAGGTGTTTAGGGATGCAAAGTCCACATCAGCCGTAAGGATGGTGTAGCCAGTGGCCAGCACTACGAAGATGATGATGAACGGGGTGATGGTACCGATGACGCGGGTAACGCGGTCCACGTCCATAAGACCCACCAGCAGCACGAGGATCAGCATGACGGTGCCGCCGACCCACACGGGGATGCTGGGGAATTGCTGGTTGATATTGGAGCCACCACCGGCGAACATGACGAAACCGATGGAAAACAGCGTAGTAAGCGTGGACCAGTCCAAGATCTTGGCGGTGACTGGTGAAGCGATCTTGTTATAGACGGCAGTGTGTTCCACCGCTTGGAAATAGGAGCCCAGCTGCAGGATGGACACGCCGGTGACCATCATGAGGGCGGCGGCGAGGGCGATGCCCCACAGGCCCCACTCGCCGAAAGCTACGAAGTACTGCATGGCTTCTTGGCCCGAGGCAAAGCCTGCGCCCACCACGACGCCAATAAACGCCATGGAGATTCCGATTGCGCGTTTAATCATGAGGGGAGAAACTCTCTTACTCACACTCGCCGGGCCCGGCTTTGGGAACGCGCGGGCCCGGATCGACGGTCGATTTATCACGTGTGTGTATCTAATAGAATCACATTTCACCCGTGACTTCACAGCTGAAATCGTGTCACTTTAGTATTTTTCTACCCCGCCCTAGGCCCGCAGGATCCCGCTGCACTGCCCTAAGTACCTGCACGTTGTTAAGTATTAGGGCGAAAGTATGCGTCCAGGCGCTCGAACATTCGGGGGTATTAATTTGCGCCCTCGATGAGATCCTTGCGGGCGCGCGCCACGCGGGAGCGGATGGTGCCGACGCGCACCCCGGCGATCTTGGCCGCTTCCTCATAGGTATAGCCCAGCACCTGGGTGAGGATGAGGGCTTCGCGGCGGTCGGCTGGCAGGGCATCGATAAGCGCCCGGGCATCTATCCAATCGCTCCAGGAACCTGAGTTTTCCGCGGCGGAGCTCATAGCGTCCTCGTATTGCGTGGCGGACTTGCGGGGCCGGGCCATATCGTGGCGGATATTATCCACCCACACGCGCCGGGCCAGCGAGAGCAGCCAGGTGCGCGCGGAAGAGCGGGCGGCAAAGCGTGGCAGGGCGCTGATAACGCGCAGGTAGGTCTCCTGGGTGAGGTCGTCGGCGATTTCGGGGCCACCTAGGTGGGCGAGGAGGCGCCAGACATCATCCTGGGTGGCCTTGATGAACTCCGTAAGCGCTGCTCGGTCGCCGCGCCCAGCCCGGAGGGCGAGCTCGGTGACGCGGGCGTCGTCTGTTGCGGAGTGGTGTGTCACCTGAATGAATTTACCAGTAGCTCCTGCATTTCTTATCCAAGGTTGCGGTGGCTGGGGCAAAAGCAAGCGGCTTATGCGCGGAAAAGGTAGCGCAGCGCCGTTATACGTAGTAAGCTATGGGTTGTCCGTGATTGATAATTGACCCCAAATTATCGACTGATTGCCAGGAGGCAAAGACATACCATGACTGATTCCACCGCTGATGACATCTTGAACAAGGGACAGCGTCCCGCAGGCAAGGGCACCACGACTCGCCCTTCCGGCCAGCCCGTTCCTTCTGAGAACACGTCCGTGACCGCCGGACCCCAGGGTCCGGTCGCGCTTAACGATATTCACCTCATTGAAAAGCTCGCCCACTTCAACCGCGAGCGCGTGCCCGAGCGTACCCCGCACGCCAAGGGCCACGGCGCCTACGGTGAGCTGCACATCACCGAAGATGTGTCCGCCTACACCAAGGCTAAGGTCTTCCAGAAGGGCACCGTCACCCCGATGATGGGCCGTTTTTCCACCGTCGCTGGCGAGCAGGGCTCCCCGGATACCTGGCGCGATGTGCACGGCTTTGCCCTCCGCTTCTACACCGAAGACGGCAACTTCGACATCGTGGGCAATAACACCCCGGTATTCTTCCTGCGCGATGGCATGAAGTTCCCGGACTTCATCCACTCCCAAAAGCGCCTGGGTTCCAATGGCCTGCGCGATGCCGATATGCAGTGGGATTTCTGGACCCGCAACCCGGAATCCGCCCACCAGGTGACCTACCTGATGGGTGACCGCGGCACCCCGAAGACCACCCGCCACCAAAATGGCTACGGTTCCCACACCTTCCAGTGGGTCAACGAGGACGGCGAGGCATTCTGGGTGAAGTACCACTTCATCTCCCGCCAGGGTGTAGAGAACTTCACCGATGAAGAGGCCACTGTGGAAGCCGGTAAGAACCCAGATAGCCACCGCGCGGATCTCTACAACGCCATCGAAGAGGGCAACTACCCCATCTGGGATGTCAAGGTGCAGATCATGCCGCTTGCGGAGGCAGAGGACTACCGCTTCAACCCCTTCGATCTGACCAAGGTCTGGTCCAAGAAGGACTACCCGCTGCACGATGTGGGCTACTTCGAGCTCAACCGCAACCCGCGCAACTTCTTTGCCCAGATCGAACAGGTTGCACTCGATCCCTCCAATATCGTGCCGGGTGTTGGCCTATCTCCGGATAAGATGCTTCAAGCCCGCGTCTTTGCCTATGCAGATCAGCAGCGCTATCGCATCGGGCCGAACTACAAGCACTTGCCGGTCAACCAGCCTCGTAATGCGGAGAAGGTCAATACCTACGAGCACGAGGGTCCAATGCAGTACTTCTACAATGCACCAGAGGATCCGGTGTACTCGCCCAACCGCCATGCGAAGGGTACGGGCGTGCTTGATGATGCCTCCGTCAACAACCGCGAGGATCTAGAGACCACCACTGCGGCGGACTTCTACGTGAACCCGGATCCCCACGGTCAGGACTTGGTCCGCGCGCCGTACGTACGCCATGCAGAAGACGATGACTTCGTCCAAGCGCGCGACCTGTACGAAAACGTCTACGACGATGCCGCCAAGGAGCGCTTGGTCACCAATATCACCAACGCGATGGCCGGCGTGTCCGAAGAAACCGAAGAGCGCGTGTACCAGTACTGGACCAACGTCCACCCGGATCTGGGCCAGCGCGTGCGCGAGGTCTTTGCCGAAAAGAAGTAGCCCGCCACTGCGGTTGTACTGCTTCTTAGAGGCATAAAATACAGGCCGCCTTCGACCAACCCCATGTCCTCAACCCACAGCGAGTTGCTGTGAGTTGGGTGCAGCGGAGACAGTTGGTCGAAGGCGGCCTGTACGTTAGGCGGTATTAATCGCAGCGGCGCATATTGTCTGAGACAAAGCTAGGAGCGCCCTGCTTGATCCATTTGTCCACGTCATAACACGGTTCGCTCATCCCTGAGGTGGCTTGTCCGATCGCGCGGATGGCCGTCCACTCGCCATCGCTATAACGCGCCCATACGGTCCAATCTGTTTGGTCTTTGCCAAAGTGAGCCCAGGCACCGTCACAATCTATCACCACAATGTTGTCCATTTTGGGGACAATGGGAGCAAAGGACGCGGGGGAGCAATCGCCCTTGGCCTGCGTGGTGGTTGTGGTGACCGTGACTTCCTTTGGAGTGGGTTGTTGTGCCTGCGTCTTTTTGGGTGAGGTCGCAGGGGCATCGGTTGTAGTGGCTGCCGTGTCTTCCGTGGAGCTTGCAGATCCGGAACTGGATTGCGCCACGGCATCAGAAAACTGGGGCTCACTGGGGCGGGCGGAGGTATCGGCATCATCGGCGCAGGACACCAATGCCATGCACAGCGGAAACGCGGCCGCGCACGCTAGCGTGCGGGAGAACGGGGATTTCAGGGGGATAGGCATGTCTTAATAGTAGATTCTCTTTGTTATGCGTGGGGATCGGCGCGCCTGCGGAAAGGGAATGACCTGCAGCGATAGGTTACTAGCATGACCAAACGCCTTGCCTCGACCGCGCCCACCGCGTCCGCGAGCTCTTCGCGGTGGCGCAACTTCTTCCTGCTCGTATTGCTCGCCGTACCGCTTATCGGTGGTACCGCAGTGGCGGCCTGGGCGCAGTGGGAACCGGCGCATGCGTGGTCGAGCGCCGCGCAGCCTTATGGCGCACCACAGGCGAATTCGGCATCGCCGGAGCTTAAGGAAGCCGCCGAGGCCGCCAGCCGCGCCCAAGCGCAGGCCAGCATCCTGAAATCCGGCGCGGATCGCTTGAACAAGGGTACTAGTGAGCTGGATAAGGGGGCCGGGGAATTAGGCGAGGGCGTCGAAAAGCTCGCCGGCGGCTCGCAAGAGCTGGTCTCGGGCCTTAACCAGCTGCAGTCCGGGACCAATACCCTCGGCGGAGGGGCGACGGAACTGGCAAATACCGTCGGCGGGGCCGTCGACCAGGTCGTGGGCCTGGGGGCCGTCCAAGGCCAAATCTTGGAAGCCATCGATGGTACGGTGCGCGACCTGGAGGGAAATGATTCCAAGGAAGCGAAACAAGTCCGCTCCCAGCTGGGAGATCTGCGCAAGCAGGTGGAAAACTTCCGCCTCGATGAATCCCTGACCGGGGAGTTGAAAAAGCTGAAGGATGGCTCGCGCGATCTCTCCAATCAGCTGGCGGTAAGCGGTTATGCCTATCACGATGGCATCAACCAGGCTGTGGCAGGCGCGCAGCAGCTCAACCAGTCCATCGCGGAGCTCAATAGCCGCGTGGATGAGGCGCTCGATGGGGTGGGCCAGCTTGACGATGGCGCCGGCAAGCTCACCGGCATGGCCGAACAAAACCAATCGAACCTGGGGGAGGTGCAGCGCGCCCTGCCTCCCGCGCACGTGGCTGCAGAGGAAGATGCGCGCCAGCTGAGCCCGGTCATCGCCATGCTCATTTCCGCGCTCGTCCTCTTGGCTGGATCCGCGGCCGGGGTGGCGTGGAAATTGGGATTCCGCCCGTGGCTGATGGTTCTCGGCGGATCGCTGGCAGCGGTGGCCATCGGGGAGATCCTGCTCTTCGTCTTGTCCATCGGCCTTACCCCCATCGCCGCCGTGGCCGCCGGAGGAGCCCTGTTCTTGGGTGCCCTGTCCTCCGCGCTTATCGTGCGTGGCTTGCTCGAACTGTGTGGCATGACCGTGGGATCGATCCTCGCCGCGATCTTTGGCATTGGGCAGACCGCGTTGGTGGGGTGGCTGTGGAAATCCGCGGCCATCGCCGGGGTGGACAAGGTATGGCAGGTAGTAGCTAACCTTTTGCCGCTCAACTGGACAACGGCCGCCGTCACCGTGGCGGGCAACGATGGTGAGACAGTGGTGCTGTGGACCGGCCTTGCCGTTTTGGGCGCTATCACTCTTGTAGGTCTGAGTGCAGTGAAATGGCTCGTGCCTGCCAGAAAGAACCCAAAAACAGCCGCTAAAGTCTGAAATTTAATACTTAAATGGCCAAAAGCTTGTATAAAGCTGGCAATGGTTTGCCAGCGCTATGGCTGGAATACGAGGAGTGTTATTCTTACTAGTGCTCACACCGCCTACTTAGGGGGTGGGCGAACGGCTTGCGCCGTTGTGAGTGATAGGGAATAGGGGCGACGCGGTGCTGTAGGGGCGCCGCGTCGTTTCCCGTTTTTACCCAAAGGTATATATTCACGGCGGGCCAGGGTTGATAAATGCGGCCCACGGCAGGAATGTGCGCTACCACACAGCAATGTTTAGCATTAGCCATACGTCTTTTGGCTAATGGCGTGCGCCATGCGGGCGCCAGTGACTTTTAAAGGAGCGCAATGCAGACCTCCCTAGGGCTGACCCTGATGGGACTGGCCATCATCTTTGTGACGGTGGGAATCCTCATCCGTGGCCGCGTTAATCCCATTATTCCCATGACCTTGGTGCCCGTCATCGGCGCTGTGATAGCCGGTTTTGGGGTAGAAGATATCGCGGATTTCTTTGGCGAAGGCTTAAGTTCTGTCATCAACGTCGTGGTGATGTTCATCTTCGCCATCATTTTCTTCGGCTTTTTGCAGGATGTGGGGCTTTTTACCCCGGTGATCCGCAGCCTCATCAAGGCGACCCGCGGCAATGTCATGGCCGTGACTATAGGCACGGCCGCCATCGGCATCGTGGCGCACCTCGATGGATCGGGTTCCACGACCTTCCTTATTACGATTCCCGCATTGCTGCCGCTGTACCGGGCGCTACACATGTCGCGTTATGTGCTGATTACCATCGTGGCCCTAGCCGCTTCGGTGATGAATATGGTCCCGTGGGGCGGACCACTGGGGCGTGCCGGTGCGGTGGTTGAGCAAGACCCGAACGATATCTGGCTGCACTTATTGCCCATCCAAGGTGTGGCAGTGGTCCTCATCTTCGCCATTGCCGCCCTGTTGGGATGGCGCGAAAAGAGCCGCTTAGCCAAGCTGCAGGAAAGCGGCGAGATTAAGGGCACCATCTCAGTGGACGTGAATTCCTTGGCGGATGATTTTTCCGCCAAGCAGGCTGAGGAACAACAGAAACTCGGGTTCAGGTACCGGAAATCCCGGTGGGTTACTATCGCGAATATCGTCGTTGCCTTGGCCGTGCTCGCAGCCCTGCTTTCGGGCTTGCTGCCACCGGCACCCGCGTTCCTTATTGCTACCACCATTGCCTTGGTAGTGAACTTCGACGGCGCGATGGAGCAGGGCGATGCCTTGCGGCGTCACGCCCCCAACGCCTTGTCCATGGCCGGAGTGATCATTGCAGCCGCGATGTTTTTGGGCGTGCTCAATGAGACCAAGATGCTAGAAGAAATCGCGCTGAGCCTGGTGAATATTCTCCCGGAAGGAGTGGCGCCGTATCTGCACGTCATCGTGGGATTCTTTGGGGTTCCGCTAGACCTGTTGACCTCCACCGATGCGTATTACTTCTCGGTATTGCCCATCGTCCAGGGCACGGTGGAGTCCTTCGGCGTCAGCGGTATGGGCGCTGCGAGCGCCCTCATTATCGGCAACGTGGTGGGAACCTTCGTCTCCCCATTTTCGCCAGCACTGTGGCTGGCGCTTGGACTGGCGGACGGTCAGATGGGCAAGTACCTCAAGATAGCTTTCCCCATCGCATGGGTATTTTCCATCATCCTCGTCGCCATCGCCTTCTTTACCGGAATGCTGGCCTAAGCGGGCCCTGGAATCCAAGGGCCCTGTAGGCATGGAAAAAACCCGCAGTTTCCTGCGGGCTACTGTCGGGATAACAGGATTTGAACCTGCGACCTCTTCGTCCCGAACGAAGCGCGCTACCAACCTGCGCCATATCCCGGTCACTGCTTAAAAGCAGTACTGAGATACTTTAACGCACGGTGAATGAGATCGACAAAACGGCAGGTCTAGTCCACCTCAGTGATCCTCAGCAGGGTGGCCGAGGGGCGGCAGAATAAACGCACCGGGGCGAATTTGGACGTGCCCAAGCCATTGGAGACGTGCATCTTCATAGGGCCGAAATCATGCAGGCCCTGTGCGCGCGGGCGGTCGATGCCGCAATTGGTCACGATGGCGCGCGAACCGGGCAGGCACACCTGCCCACCGTGGGTATGGCCGGAAAGGGAGAGCTGGTAACCATCGGCGGCGAACTTTTCGAGCACGCGCGGCTCGGGGGCGTGGAGCAGGGCAAGCGATAGATCGGCATCTTCGTGGGGCGGGCCGGCGATTTCGGAATAATCGTCCAAGTCGTGGTGCGGATCGTCCACACCGGCCACGGCGAGGCGAACATTGCCCACCTTGAACTCGTGACGGGCCTGGTTGCCGTCGTACCAACCGTGCTCCACGAAGGCCGCGCGCATGCCGCGCCAAGGAAGGTCAACGTAGGAGGGCTCGCGCTTTTTACCCAGCAGGTATTTGAAGGGGTTGACCGGGCGCGGCGCCCAATAATCATTGGTGCCGAATACGAAGACGCCGGGCCGGGCGAGCAGCGGGCCGAGCGCGCGCAGGGTATCGGGCACGGCCTGCTTATCGGAGAGGTTGTCGCCGGTATTGACCACGAGGTCTGGCTCCAGCGCATCGAGGGCGGAGACCCAATCGATCTTGGTCTGCTGTCCCGGGATCATGTGCAGGTCAGAAATGTGCAGCAGGCGGAACTCTTCTTCGCCGCGCAGGGTGCCCTTGGGAAGGAGTGGAAGGGTAAATTCCTTGAGCTCGAATTTCGTGAGCTCGCTAAAACCCCAAGCAGCAACACCTAGGCCTGCGGCGACGCCGCCAAGAATCCGTTGAAGTTTCACAGCTTCTACACTACCTGCCTTAAATGGACGTATATTGAAAGGCATGAGCGAGCTAAAAGATACTATCCGAGCAGATCTGAAAACGTCGATGAAGGCCAAGGAAAAGCAGCGCACCAGCGCCATTCGCGCGCTGCTCGCGGCAATCCAGGCCGAAGAAACCACTGGCTCCCGCCACGAGCTGGAGGATGAAGACATCCTCAAGGTCATCGCGCGCGAGATTAAAAAGCGCCGCGAGTCCGCAGAGGTCTATGAAGAAAATGGCCGCCCGGAATTGGCAGAGGCTGAGCTTGTCGATGTCCCCTTCTTCGAGGCCTACCAGCCGCGCCAGCTCGATGATGCGGAGCTTAAGGCTTTGGTAGAAGAAGCAATTGCTGAGGTAGAAAAAGAAAACGGCGAAGCACCCACTATGAAGCAGATGGGTGCGGTCATGAAGGTTGCCAATGCAAAAGCCGCCGGCCAAGCCGACGGCAAGCGCCTTTCCGCAGAGGTAAAAGGCCAGCTTAACTAATCTTTAGCGGCCGAGGAGATTGCGGATATCGTTGCGGAAGTTATCGATATCTTCCTGGCGGATTCCAAAATCCTCTGGGCTGAGGTTCAATCCGCCGCCGTTATTTCCTCCCCAGTTGCTCACGCCGGTAGTGTTCCCGCTGCCGGTGTTATTTTGTGCGCCGGTCGTATTCGCACTGCCTACGCCGCTGGAGGGGGATTGGGTGGCAGAGGTGCCATCGGAAAGCTGCAGGGTAATCTCGGCGCCGTCCTTCTTGCCATCCTTGCCGGTAATCGCGCGCACCACTCGGCCGTAGGGAACATCCCCGCCGACAACGCGGGAGGTTTTTACCACATAGCCCTTGGCCTCAAGGGTGCTGCGGGCCTGTGACTCGTTTTTCCCGCGCAAGCTGTCGAGCAACTTATCCCCGGTGGTGCCGTCATCGTATTTCTTGTTGTAGTTGGGCAGCCCGCCCTGGGTAGCTTGCGGCAGCTGCGATGCCATGGTGAAAAATGTCTGCGCGGGCTCTAAGCCACCAAAGAGGTTGCCGGAGCCGGTGCACTGGCGCACGGGTGAGGTACACAGCGGCTGGGTATCGGTGCCGTCGTTATAAATATAAGGAGCGGCGGCGAGCCCGTCGTTGAATCCCAAAAATGCCGAGGACTGGTTGGACTCGGTGGTACCGGTCTTGGCGGCGATGGGAGAGCTAAAGCCAGCAGCCTGGGCGGCATCCTTGGCGGTTCCCTGTGTGGCATCTTCAGACAGCGCATTGGCTATGGCGTGGGCTACATCCTGGTCTACCGCCTGCTCGCATGGGGTTTCCTTGAGGTAGACCTCGTTGCCGTTCTTGTCCAGGACCTCGTCAATGGGATTGGGCTCGCACCACCGGCCATTGGAGGCAATCGTTGCGCCGACATTGGATAGTTCCAGCGGATTTACCGGGTTGGGGCCCAGGGTAAAGGAACCGGAATTGGCGTCCTTTGTGCGCTGCGCAATGGAAGTGTCCTTATCAAAGGTGCCCTTTTCGTCGTAGGAGCGCAGGCCGAGGCGTACCGCCATATCTACGATGGGTGCCACGCCAACCTGTTCGGTGAGCTTGATAAATGGCGTATTGGGCGAGTGGGCCAAGGCCTCTTGCAGTGTCATCGTGGCCTTATAGTTGCCCGCGTTTTCCACACAGTAGCGGTTGGCGGGGCAGTTATCGGCGCCGCCGTGGCCAAGGCCTTCGGCCTCATAGCGGGTGGGCACATCCACCGTATTCTTAATGCCGTAGCCAGCCTCGAGGGCGGCCGCGGCGGTAAAGGCCTTAAAAACCGAGCCGGCGCCATTGCCCACCAAGGAGTTGGTCTGCGGCAGCAGGGTTTCATTATTATCTTGGTCCAGCCCGTACGCACGGGAAGAGACCATGGCCAAGACCTTGCGGTCTGACGTGCCCGGTTCGATAACGTCCATCACCTCGGCGACGCCCTGAGCATTCGGGTTGGTGCGCGACTGCACCGCAGATAGCGCCGTATCCTGCACCTGCGGATCCAACGTGGTCTTTACGGTATATCCACCGTTGGCAAGCTGATCTTGGTCCATACCCTTTTCCTCAAGGTACTGCAGCACAAAATCGCAGAAAAAGCCGCGATCAGCTGCGCCGATGCAGCCATTGTCCAAGGTATTGGGCCGCTTGCCGACACCCAATTCTTCCCCCTTATACTCATCCGCATCCGCCTGCTCCAGATAGCCGTTATCCACCATGGACTGCAGCACGACGTTGCGGCGGTCAAGCACCTCTTCCTCATTGGTATAGGGGTTGAGGCGCTCTGAGGACTGCACCATGCCCGCCAGCATCGCCGCCTGCGGCACCGTGAGGTCCGCGGCGTGGCTATCAAAGTAGGTCCGCGCGGCGGCCTCCACGCCGTAGGCATGGTTGCCAAAAGAGACCAAGTTGAGGTAATTGGTGAGGATTTCCTTCTTATCCAATTCTTCATTCATCTGCGTTGCCATGCGCATTTCACGCAGCTTGCGGGTGACGGATTGCTCGGTCGCCGCGGCCCGTTCTTCATCGTTTTGTGCGGAGACGAGCAGGAGGTAGTTCTTGACGTACTGCTGGTCAATGGTGGACGCGCCCTGGGATACCCCGCCGGAGGTGAGGTTGGTCCACAGGGCGCGGAAATTGCCTTGGAGATCAACGCCGCCGTGCTCGTAAAAGCGTTCGTCTTCAATGGAGACGATGGCGTTTTTCATCGCGTCCGAAATCTCGTCACCATCTACGGGGTGGCGGCGTTGGCTATAGACATAGGCCATATCTTTGCCCGAGGCATCCTGCACCGTGGTAACACCAGGGATATTGCCGGCTGTTAGGTCTTGCAGGTCCGATTGCATGGTCTGGTTGGTGCGGGCGATCGCTACGCCGGAAATGCCCGCGAAGGGGGCAAGCGCGAGCGCGATGAGCGCGGCTACCAAGACCGTGGACAGGGCTATCTTGGACAAAGATTTGAAGACAGTCACGCCCAATACCCTACGTGGTTTGCCTGGCAATGGGGAGGGTGACCTGCACCCCCTAAAGTGTGACCTCGTAGACAATCTCGCGTTCTAGTGAATAGACTCAGGCCTCGGTACATAGTATTCCGTCTGGGAAGGAGAACACTCACCCATGACCGTTCGAGTGAAGACTGCGGGAATGTCCAATACAGCCCGAAATCCCGAGCGTGGTGAGTGGGTCACTCAAGCAAAGTGCCGCAATGAGGACCCAGACGCATTATTCGTGCGCGGCGCTGAACAGCGCAAAGCCGCCGTCATTTGCCGCCACTGCCCCGTTTTAACGGAATGCCGCGCAGACGCCCTTGATAACCGCGTGGAATTTGGCGTGTGGGGCGGGTTGACCGAGCGTCAGCGCCGCGCGCTCCTGCGCAAGAACCCTCACATCACAGACTGGGCCAATTACCTGGCTAAGGGTGGCGAACTCGTCGGCATTTAAGGCGGTCAGGGGTGTGACTGTCCTCGCAGCGGCGACAGCGCTGCGAAATAGGGTCGGCATAAGTCGTATTAAATCGCTAGAATGAACCCCATGACTAAATGGGAATACGCAACCGCACCAGTACTGACCCACGCCACCAAGCAGATTCTTGACTCTTGGGGCGAAGACGGATGGGAATTGGTCTCCATCACCCCTGGCCCCAACCCGGAGAACGTGGTGGCCTACTTCAAGCGCGAGGTGGCAGAGTAAATGAGCTTTTCCGCTCGCTTGAAAGAGCTGGGGGTGGAACTGCCGGGCGTCGCTAAGCCGCTGGCTTCTTATGTGCCAGCGCTGCGCGTGGGCAATCAGGTATGGACTTCTGGCCAGCTTCCCCTGGTGGAAGGCTCCCTGCCGGTGACCGGCAAGGTGGGCGCCGAGGTCACCACGGAGCAGGCCCAAGAACAGGCCCGCACCGCCGTACTTAATGCCCTGGCCGCTGTCGATGCCGAGATCGGGCTGGACAATATCTCCCGCGTGATCAAGATCGTTGGCTTCGTGGCCTCGGATCCCAGCTACGAAGAACAGCCCGCGGTGGTTAACGGGGCATCGGATTTCATCGGGGAAGTATTCGGCGAGGCTGGCGCGCACGCGCGTTCTGCAGTCGGCGTTGCCGCCTTGCCCAAGAACGCCCCGGTGGAGATCGAATTGATCGTAGAGATCGCTGAGTGATCGGTTAGGCTGGTAGGCATGGAGCACCCCGCATACAGTCAATTGCGTCCCGTAAGCCAATCCGTCGGCGTAGTTCTTTGTGATAATCCCAGCTATACCGCCCTCGAGGGCACGAATACCTGGATTATCAGCGCCGCTGAAGACTCTCGGTCGATCGTCGTAGACCCGGGGCCGGAAGATGAAGGCCACCTCAACGTTGTGCATCGCCATGCCGGTGAGGTGGCTTTAATTCTGCTTACCCACCGCCACGATGACCACGCTTCGGGCGCGCAACGGCTCCGGCAGATGACCGGCGCACCTATCCGTGCCTTCGATCCTAGCTATTGCAATGGCGCGGAGGCGTTGCAGAAGGGTGAAATCCTGACTTTGGAGGGCATCACCCCGCAACTGGAGGTCCTGCATACACCGGGCCACACCGCGGACTCCACGTCCTTTTTCGTGTGGAGCGGGGAGGTGGAAAAATCCCGGCTAGAAGGCATCGTTACCGGCGATACCATCGCGGGGCGCCACACCGTTTTGCTCTCAGAAACGGACGGCGATTTGGCCGATTACCTGCATGCCCTGGATGTGCTGGAATCCCGCGGCAAGGATGTTCCGCTCTTCCCGGGCCACGGGCCGGATTTGGAGGATACCTCGCAGGTAGCGCGCAAGTATATTGATCGCCGCCACTACCGCCTAGATCAGATCCGGGAAATCCGCTCCCGGCTGGGTGATGACGTGGACCTGACCACCTTGGTCAATGAAATGTATGACGATGTGGATCCGGTGCTGCGCCATGCCGCAGAGCAATCTACGCGCACCGCGTTGAAGTACCTCGACGGTACCGACAACTAACGCCCGGCGCGGCGGTCAGCCGGCTAAAACGCTTATTCCCTCCAGCCCTAGTGCTTATGCACGGGGGCGGAGGGAATTTTTGGTTTTATCGCGCGCGGCGGGCGAGGTGCTCGGTATCGACGATGAGTACGGACTTGCCCTCGAGGCGAATCCAGCCGCGGTGGGCGAAGGTAGCCAGGGCCTTGTTGACGGTCTCGCGGGAAGCGCCGACCAACTGGGCAATCTCTTCCTGGGTGAGATCGTGGTTGACGCGCAGCGCGCTGCCTTCCTGGACACCAAAGCGGTTAGCCAGCTGCAGCAGGGTCTTGGCAACACGGCCAGGCACGTCGGTGAAGATAAGGTCCGCCAGGTTGGCGTTAGTGCGGCGCAGGCGGCGGGCCAGCACGCGCAGCAGCTGCTGGGCGATGGCGGGGTGATCGCTTACCCACTTATCCAGTAGCTCGGAGTTCATGGTGGCGGCCTGAACCTCGGTCACGCAGACGGCAGACGAGGTGCGTGGGCCCGGATCGAAGATGGAGAGCTCGCCGAACATATCGGACGGGCCCATCACGGTCAGGAGGTTTTCGCGGCCATCCGGGGCGTGACGGGCGAGCTTAATCTTGCCGGAGGTGATGATATACAAACGGTCACCGGGCTCGCCTTCATCGAAGATGGTGGTACCGCGCGGGAAGCGCACTGTCTCCATCTGCTCGAGAAGATTCTGCACTGCTACGGGATCAACGCCTTGGAAGATTCCGGCGCGGGAGAGGGTGTCCTGTACGCCTTCCACGTTTTACTCCTTGGATGTCGACTGCGATAAGTCACTAAAGTGCTTGGGCCACATCCTTTTGCGGGCTCCAGGGAGGCACGCTAATGCGGAACAAGCGGGGTCAATTTTTAGCGTACCCCATTTTACAGTGCAGTTCGTCACTTTTGGGTACTGCCCTAGTTTCGTTCACATAACAGAAATGGGATCACTTACGCCCCCAGCGTTACAGCCAGCGCGTTTTCTATTAATCCGCGAAGACAACCGCTTCCAATTTTTCCATCAGGAGCGCGAAAAGGGCGATGCCAAGCGGAACAAAAATAACAAGTGAAATCATGTATTCCTATCCTACTAAGCTTGGCGGTATGAGTTCATCACAGCCAGCCACCGCGGCCCCGAGTAAGAGGGCGCCCATCATTAACGCGCGATTGGCACGCGAACACCCCGATGCGCAGTGCGAGCTCGATTTTGACTCTCCCCTCCAACTCTTGGTTGCCACGGTGCTCTCCGCGCAGTGCACGGATGCGCGCGTGAACTCGGTGACCCCTGAGCTTTTCCGCACCTATCCCACGGCGGCCGATTATGCGGCGGCCAAGCGGGAAGATTTGGAGGCGATCCTGCGGCCGCTGGGTTTCAGCGGGCCAAGGCGGGTCACCTCATGGGCATCGGCGAGCGCCTAGTTTCTGAATTCGACGGCGAGGTGCCACAGACCGTAAAGGAACTTACCTCTCTGCCTGGGGTGGGCCGCAAGACGGCGCTGGTGGTGCTGGGCGATGCCTTCGGGGTACCCGGCCTTACGGTGGATACGCACTTTAGCCGCCTGATGCAGCGCCTAGCGCTGACGGGGGAGAAGACGCCGGTGAAGATTGAAAGGGACATCGCTAAGCTCATTGCAGAGGACGAGTGGACGATGTTTTCCCACCGCGTGATTTTTCACGGTCGGCGCGTCTGCCATGCTCGGAACCCGGAGTGTGGGAATTGCGTGGTGCGGGATCTGTGCCCGGCTGCATTAAGCTAGCGGTATGAAAAAATACGTCTTCGGCACCGTCATTGCGGCCATTGTCATCGCAGTCCTCGTGGTAGTGGGAGTCATGCAGCTGCGTGGGGATGACACCGGCGCGGGCGATTCGGCGCAGGCCCCTAGCGCGGGCTCGGGATCTGCGGGCGACCAGGACGTAGCAGAGCGCCCAGATTGCCCCGCGGGGCCCATCGCCGGGGTGGATCTGGAGTGCCTGGGCGGCGATGATGCAAGCGAAGGGGACAAGGCGGATGAAGGAATTACCATCGCCAACGTGTGGGCGTGGTGGTGCGAGCCGTGCCGCGCGGAATTGCCCTACTTGGACGAGGTGGCGGAATCGCACCCGGATTGGAAGGTCATTGGAGTGCACGCGGATAAAAATGCCGGCAACGGGGCCGCATTCCTTAACGATGTTGGAGTAGACCTGCCGAGCTTCCAGGATCCGGATAATAGCTTCGCGGGCACGCTGGGCCTGCCGGGCGTGGTTCCCGTGACCGTCATTCTCCGCGATGGGGAAGTGATCAAGCAGGCGGCGCAGCCGTTTACCTCGGCGGCCGAGATCGAAAAAACGGTTGAGGAGGCGCTTGCCGGATGAGTGAATTATGGCCCGAATACGCACCCGAGTGGATAAAACCCGCGCTGGGCGTCGATCCGAGTCAGGTGCAGGAGCTTATTGGGCAGCGGCAAGCATCCCAGCTCAATGGCTCGGAGGAAGAAGTGCCAGTCAAGCGGGAAGCCGCGGTGCTGATGCTGCTTAGCGGGAACAGTGTGGAGGATGGCGAAATTTTGCTTACGCACCGCTCGCCGTCCCTGCGCTCGCATTCCGGGCAGATTGCCTTTCCCGGCGGCCGGCGGGATCCGGGCGATACCTCGCTGGTAGATACCGCCCTGCGGGAGGCGTGGGAGGAAACCGATCTGCAGCGCCACACGGTCACGCCCTTAGAGCAGTGGGAACAGCTGCACATTCGCGCCACGGGGAATCCGGTAAGCCCAATTTTGGCCCACTGGGCGGAGCCGGGCGAGGTCTATCCCGCTAGCCCGGCGGAGACCGATGATGTGTTCTTCGTCCCGATCAGGGAGCTCATTGACCCCCGCAACCGCCTGCTGGTGGGATTCAAGCAGTGGCAAGGACCGGCGTTTTATGCCAATGACTACGTCATTTGGGGCTTTACTGCCGGGGTGCTGGCAGCATTATTGGATCATTCTGGGTGGAGCGTACCGTGGGATAACAATTCGGTCATAGACCTGCGTGACACCCTCAAAAAGTCCCGCAATAATGAGAAGATGTCCTAATTGTCCGCGCGCTTAAGGCGCCGGAGGACGCACGAGATTTCGATAGAGAAAGAACCAAAGCCATGACTGCTGCGCTCATTGTTGACAGCCTGATTGTGCTTGCCGTGTTAGCAGCGTTGCTCAGTGGTTGGCGCAATGGTGCGCTCGCCGCGGTGCTCTCCGCCATTGGCGTAGGCGCGGGCCTCGTGGTGGGCATCGCTGTAGCACCCAGCGTATTGAGCAAAGTGGACGAGCCTTCGCTGCGCCTGCTCCTGCTCGTGGGCATCCTAGTTTTGCTGGTGGGCATCGGGCAGATCATCGGTTCTTCCTTGGGCACCAACGTGCGCGACCGCATGAAGGCGCGCAGTACCCAGCGGGTAGATTCGCTGTTCGGGGCGGTTTTCCAGTCCTTTATTGCCCTTATCGTCATCTGGATGATTTCCATCCCCGTGGCCACCAATTTGGGCGGATCCGCAGGGCAGGGGCTGCGCGAATCCCGCATCCTGAGCAACCTCAATGCTGCCGCACCGCCGAGCTTGGCTTCCCTTCCCAACGGCGTGGCGGCCATGCTTAATGAATCGGGGCTTCCGCCCTTGGTTTCGCCGTGGGAAAAGTCCATCAGCGGCGAGGATGTCGAGGATCCAGCTCCGGACGTACAGAACCCAGAGCTGGTGCGCAGCATCCGCCCGTCCATCATTCACGTGCTTGGCGATGCCGAAGAGTGCTCCCGCCGCCTCTTGGGTTCCGGTTTTGTGGTGGACAATGACTATGTGGTGACCAATGCCCACGTGGTGGCCGGCACCCAAACGGTGAGGTTGGATACGAAGCTCGGGCTAAAAGACGCCACGGTGGTCTACTACAACCCAGAGGTCGATATCGCCGTCTTGCGCGCGCCGGATCTGGGCATCCAACCCCTGCCGTGGGCGCAGCAGCCGGCCCAGACCGGCGACGATGCCATGGTCATGGGCTTTCCACACTCCGGTCCCTTTAACGCGGAAATGGCCCGGGTGCGCGATCGCATCACCATCGCCGGCCCAGATATCTATTCCCAAGGCCGGGTAGAGCGCGATTCTTATACGGTGCGCGGCAATATCCAACAGGGCAATTCCGGCGGCCCCCTGGTCAATACCGCGGGCGAGGTCTTGGGCGTTATCTTCGGCGCCTCAGTGGATGATTCTGAGACCGGATACGCGCTGACCGCAGACGAGGTCATCGGCCACATTGGGGATGTCACCCAATTGCAGCGCCCGGTAGAAACGGGCGAGTGCGTGGCGCACTAGCCTTCGTATTAGATCCGCGTGGGGTATGTCTCCCCACGCGCCGTCCTACGCGCCCCACGCGCCCTATGCGTCGAGCCAGCGGAGCAGCTCGTCGACGAACTGCTCGGGGGCCTCGAGGAAGGGCAGGTTCTTGGCACCTGGAATCGAGGTGGCGCTAAAACCAGCGCGGGCGCGGAGGGCGGCCCGCTTTATCACCGGGTTCCACAAGCGCTGTTGGGCGTGGATGAAAAGGACGGGGCGTTTTACGCCTAATTCGGACCAGTTTAAGGGCACCACGGCGGTGCGCATCCGGTGATTCCATAGGATCCCGCGGCGCACTTTGCCAATCTGTGAGGCGCGCAGGCGCAGGCTAAGGATGGACTCTAGGGTGGCATCGGCAAGCGCGGGCCCCGTATCCAGGCTGAGCTCCTTGCGATAGGCCCGGGGACTGAGCAGCAAGGTATTCGCTCGGGTGACCTTTGGTAGGTGGCAGAGGAGGGAACGCAGGATCATCCACCCAAAGTCCCAGGGGCGGGCGGCGATGGCGCGGCGGATATCGACGGGGTGGGCGGCCGAGACGGAGACCAGGCCGCGGACGCGGTTGGGGCGCTCGGCGGCCAGGCACCACGCCACCGCGCCACCGGTATCGGCGCCGACGATATAGGCATCATCGTGGCCCAATGCCTGGATGAGGCCATCCAGATCACCGACCAAGGTGCGGATATCCTGGCCGGGATCGATGGGCGGCTTATCGGACATGCCAAAGCCGCGCATATCCACCGCGGCAACGTGGTACCCGCACTGGGCGAGGGGCCCGATGACCTCTTGAAAATCGAACCAGCCGCCAAAAGCGCCGTGAATAAAAACGACGAGGGGATCAGCGCTATCGCCCGCTATGGCCACGTGCAGGCGGATGCCACGGGTGTGGACAAACTCGTGCGCAAAGGGTCCTTCCAGCTCAACCGTGGAGGGGGGAAGTGGTGCTAAGGCCATGGAGGACAAGGCGCCTTTCTATGTGTACAGAAAATCCGCCCCAGGAAAGGCTGAGGCGGATCTAATAGTGCGTGCGGTTTAGGTGTACAGGCCGTGAGTGTCCTTGCGGTCCAGCGACTTCTGCGCCTTGCCCGGAATCAGGTTCTTGAGTTCCTTTGTGGAATCTATGGTCTTTTGTGGTGCCTTGACCTTCTTGACGTTCTTGACGCCGAGCAGGGCGAGGGCACCGGCCACCACGATCATCACGAGGAAGACGATCAAGAAGGCAGCCCAGCGGTCCAGCCAGAGGGCGAGGAGCTCAGCGACGAAGATGAAAAAGAAGAAAGAGCTGTACAGCGCGATGGTGCCCGCTGCACCGAAGAAACCGGCGCCGATGCCGCCCTTCTTTGCGGACTGCGCCAGCTCCGTCTTGGCCAGCTCTACCTCAGAGCGCACGAGCTGGGACATCTGCTCGGTGGCATTGGAGACCAACTTGCCGATGGAGGTTTCGGAGGACGATGCATCAACATCGCTCAAAGGAATCGAATTAACCTTTGGTGCGAATTGATCGGTGCCGTCAGTAAATAATCCATCGTTGCTCACGATTAATTCTCCTCGTTTTCATCTAAACCTTGTAACGGCCCCAATGATAATAGATACAGCGCGGTTTTACGGTGCCACGCCAAAGGTAAGGGCCTTCGGGGCTCGGGGCGTCTAGGGCTATCCTAATGTATATGCCAGAAAATGACCCGTTATCCCCGCTATTTCGCCTCCCGGGGGTGAAAGAAGGTGCGGACAAAGCCGCGGCGGCCATCGCGCGCGCCCACCGCAGGCCGGCCGGGCTGCGCAGGTATGAGGTCATCTCCGCGGAGTCCTTGATGCGCGGGGCGCGCGCTAGCGTGGCCTTGGATGGGCACGCCATCCCCCCGCACCCTGGCCCGGGCGATGTGGAAAGTGGGCCGCTCGCCGGCTCGGTCAGCGCGTATTCCGTGGCGGCGCCTGAGGTGGTGGACTCCACCGTCCGTTCCTTTGCCCGCGCGCCGCTGCAGGTGCTCGCGCGCATCGACGTCGCTGCCGGCGGAACCGGGATCCCCGGCGGCGATAGTGCGCGCTTGCAGGGCTTGGCGCGCCTGATTGCGCAGGGTAGCGGCCCGGCATTCCGCGATCTTTTGCCAAGTGTCGTGCACGCTGAAATCGCGGCCGGCGAATTCTTTGGCCCGCGCAGCGGCGTGGTGGCGCGGGTTGCGGCCCGACTGGCCGCCATACACACCGGCTTTGATCCCCGCGGGTTCGCCGTGCCAGAGGTGTATTTCCACCGTCATTCCAAGGCCTATCGCGAGTGCCGCGCGAACTACCGCGACAGCCCCGGTGAGGTGGTGCTTTTCTATCTCTCCGCATGGGAGGTAGGCGGCAAAGAAGCCGATGCCATCGCCCGTGCTGCCTAACCGTACGCCCGTACCCGGTAGGCGGTGAACACCCATTCGGTGCTGGTCATCGCCGTGCAGGTAGATAATTTTTCTTAGCTGTTGTGATCGGGTAATGAACGTGTCATAATAAGCGGTGCAAGGCCCCGATATACAGTGTGGCCTGCCCCGGCTCGCCCCCCGAGGCCGGGTTACTGACGGCCCGCGCACCCCCCGATGCGCGGGCCGTCACCTATATCTACGGTTATCCACAAGGCTTTGTTGAAAATGCAACTAACCGAGCGCTAAGTGGTAGCTTTCCCGTACTTATCCACAGGCGGGAAGTTCCATCCCTAGTGCAGCCGAGGCGGGTGCTTCAAGCTAGGGGGCATGAATACAGCACAGTCTCGCTCCACCATCGTCGTTGCCATAGGTGAGGAAGCCTTGCGCGCCGAGGCAGTTCATGCCGCCGCCGCGACCAGCCACGAGGTCATTACGGTGACCGATCCCCGCGATATTCCGCGCAGCCTCGCCGGGGCCTATACGGTTCTGGTCGATGCGCTCATGGCACGCGTTATCGCCTCTGCCCAAGCCGCACAGGCTACGCCCGCCCCGGTGCTTTTCCTCGCCGCAGATCCGGGGCCCATTGATTACGAGGCGGCACTTGCCTGCCATGCGGACCGCGCCTTTATTATCCCCGCGGAGATTAAAGACCTGCTGGCGGCTATTGCACAGGCCGCGCACCCACCGGAGGACCACCTCGGTAGCGCCACCATCGCGGTGGTGGGCGCCAGCGGTGGGGTAGGAGCCTCTACCTTTGCAGCGGCCCTGGCGCGTTCCCACTGCATGGCGGGTGAGCAGGCGCGGGCGCTGCTTATCGATGCCACCGCGCACTCCGGCGGCCTCGATCTCCTCCTCGGCGTGGAAACGGCGCCGGGTGCCCGCTGGCCGGAGCTCAATATTGGCGATGGCAGCATCGATGCCGCCGATCTCTACCGCGCCTTGCCCTCTACCTCCGATGGCATAGCGGTGCTATCCGCAGCGCGCAGCACGGTCAAGGACTCGTTCAAGCTGGATGCCACGCTCTTGGCGGCGGTGACGTCTGCGGCGCATGCGGGCGAGGGCCTATGCGTTGTGGATTGCACGGCGGACAATATCCCCGCTTCCTGCACGCACGTGGTGCTGGTGGTGGCAGCGGAGGTGCGCTCGGCAGCGGCTGCCGCACAACTTATCCTGCGCCTGGATGAGGCGCGACGCGACATCGTGGTGATTCTGCGCCAACGGCAGTGGGCGGCGCTGAGTGCTCCAGAGGTAGAAGACATTATCCACCACCGGGTCATCGCCCAATTGCCCACCGTGCGCGGGCTCACCCGCAGCATCGAGATCGGTGGATTACCGGCCCGGCTCCCCGCGGCACTGGCCAAAACCGCCCGTACGGTGCGCGAGGAGGTAGGGGCATGAGCGTGGCGATGGATAGCTCGGCCGAAACCATGGAAAAGACCATGGAGAAGATGCAGCGGGTCATTGCCGCCGAGCCGGATCTGGTGCACGACGCCCCTAGCTTGGCCCGGCGGATCCGCGAGGAAGCAGGGGTTATCAGTGATGTCGCCGTGGTGGATCTGCTCCGGCGCTTGCGCCAAGATGCCACCGGCATGGGGCCACTGGATGCCTTATTGGCCCGGCAGGGCGTGACCGATGTCGTGGTCAACGGGCCTGAACACGTCTTTATGGACCGAGGAGAGGGGCTAGAGCGCAGCGATATCACCTTTCGCAACGATGGGGAGGTGCGCCAGCTTGCCTCTCGGTTGGCCGCGGCATCGGGCACGCGGCTTGATGATGCCCAGCCTTTTGCCGATGGCCGCGTCACGCGCCCCGATGGCGTCGTGCTCCGCGTGCATGCCCTTTTAAGCCCACCCGCAGTGGGCGGAACGTGCATTAGCCTGCGCGTATTGCGGCAGACGCAGACCACCCTGCCGCAGTTGGTGGCCAATGGCACCGTGCCGGAGGACATCGGCCAGCTGCTTGCCGCGATGGTGGACAAGCGATTGTCCTTCCTCGTTATCGGAGGTACCGGCTCCGGCAAGACGACGCTGCTCTCGGCGCTTTTAGGAACCGTATCCGAGCGCGAGCGCATCGTGGTCATCGAAGATACGGCGGAGCTGTCGCCGCACCACCCGCATTGCGTGAGCATCGTCTCGCGCCGGGCGAACGCGGAAGGCAGCGGGGAAATCACCATGGCGCAATTGCTGCGGCAAGCGCTGCGCATGCGCCCAGACCGCATCGTCGTCGGTGAGATTCGCGGCCCAGAGGTAGTCGATCTCCTCGCCGCGCTGAATACGGGCCACGATGGCGGTGCGGGTACCTTGCACGCCAATTCCCTCTTTGAGGTACCCGCCCGCATGGAGGCCCTCGGCGCACTCGGCGGCCTGGACCGCAGCGCCCTGCACTCGCAATTGGCGGCTGCCGTCAACGTGGTGCTCACCATGGAGCGCACGCCGCACGGCCGGCGCCTGGCCCATATCGGCGTCTTAGAGGGCAATCCGGTCACCCCGCGCATTGTCTGGAGTGCGACCGAAGGGCCCGCGCCTGGCTTTGCGGAATTCTCCGCCGCGCTGTTGGAGGAACGGCGCGAAGAAGCAGGAGGTCAGGCGGATGCTTAGTTTCTTATTGCTCGCCGCAGCGCTTTTGCTGTCTGCGCCCTCGAGCGCGGCCCGCATCGCCGGAAAGGGCAGCCGGATAAAGGCCAGTTCCCTGGTCATTTTGGGCGCCGTATTCTGCGGCAGCTTGGTCTTCTTCTCGGTTGGGCGGATAAGCATTGCGGTCGCGGCGGCGATCATCGCCTGGTGCGTGTCGTGGTATATCAAGGACGTCATGGCCGCCCGCACGCGCCGGCGCGGCCGCGAGGCCCTAGCCGGATACTTCGGTGTCGTGACCGCTGACCTGCGCGCCGGGGCGACCCTCGCAAGCGCGCTATCGCGCGGGGCGGAGTCCCTTCCCTCGACGACGCCGCGGGATATGAGCGCGGCCTTAGAATCCACCGCTACCGCGGCGGCCCGCGGCGCGCCCCCACACGTGGCGCTCTCTGGCGCCCATGCGGATGCAGAACTTACCCGGTTAGGCCACCTGCTCGAATTATCTACTCAGCATGGCATCGGGGTAGCCAGCCTCTTTGAGCAGGCCCAAAGCCGGATGGATGCGCTGCGCCGCCACCACCAATCCACCGCAGCCGGGCTGCAGGGACCCCAAGCTACGGCGACGGTCTTGGCGTGTCTTCCCATTGCGGGCATCGCCATGGGCGGGGCGATGGGGGCCAATTCGCTGGGCTTTTTGCTCGGCGGGGGAG
>NZ_JBEHFO010000015.1:0-46423 GCF_040225595.1 Corynebacterium sp. KPL2734
CAACACCGACCCTGACACTGTCCCCCGATTCACAGATTCAGGAAGGACAGATACACCACTCCACCGGACTTGACCTTCGGAGACTGCATGAGTGATTACTAATACGGTAACTCCCTTATGAGAGAGGGCCTCAATTTCGTCCCATACTAGCCGGCGATTTAGCGCATCCAGCTCATTCGTGGGCTCATCCAGAATGACGAATGGGCGGTTTGAGGAGATAGCGATCGCAAGTTGGACAAGTTTACTTTGTCCACCAGATAGCGATCTCACCTCTTGATTGTGAAATCGAAGAATGCCTAGCTTTTCTAGGAGACATTTCTGCTGTTTGTTCGATGACTTCGTCCCGTACAGCCGACCAAAGAAATCCATTGATTCCTTTACAGTCATAGTGTTTAGGGCTAGGGGAGATTGCGACAAATATGCGACATTTGACCTCTGCCAGTCAGAGGTCGCGGACGCATCTCTGCCTTCATTTATCCAGATATGGCCGGAAGTAGGGCGTAGTACGCCGGTAAGGATTCGAGCTAAACTACTTTTCCCTGAACCGTTGCGCCCAATTAAACCGTAGACACTACCCTTGTCGATGCTTAGCGAAACGTTGTCGACTGCGGGCTTTTGTTGATTGGGGTAGGCCTTACAGAGACGCTCTAGTCGTACAAGTTCTGACATGACCTAACGTCCTTTAGTTGACAACGAAACTGCCTAGACTTTTCGGCGGACGATGTCAAAGCAGTTGAAGCAATATCATCATCCGCGATTGATTGCGATAGTAGCATTCTCAATTCGGGCCTGACCCCCGGAAAGTGTACACGCCGGGGGTCAGGCCCCTCCTTATGCAGGTTAGGTTCCCACACACAAACCATCAGACACTCTCTGGTATAATACACCCGCCGTGCCGCAGGCGGGAATTGCAGAAAGGGTCCGACTTCTCTAAAGGATGGATCCGACGGCGGATTTAGACTTTAGAAAATCTTTTCACGTCAAAAGCTATACCAATCGGCATGCAAATAAGTGGAATAAATTTAACTAACGATACTGCGCTGGAAGCCTCATCGCCTTTAAACAAGACATGCAAGGTAACGAAGCCTATAACTGCAAGGGCAATTCCAATAGCCGTAAAAAGGTAGAACTGCTTTTTAGGACGATTTGGGTAGAGCGCTTCCGCATATTCATCAGGGGCTCCAAACTCGTTCCTCAAGTTAACCCCAGCACCGTCACTTTCCATGACTCTTAGAATTTCTTGATTAATATCCGATTCGGAGACTGACCTTAACCTAAGTTCCCGAGCCAGGCTTTTCAGGTATTCGTCATTGAGAGTGCTCATGCTATTTCCCTTCCATCACATTGCGGATACCGCTTAGTAAGTACTCCACGTTCTGGACGCCCTCCTTGAGAGCATCTCGACCGGTGTCTGTAATCTGAATCATTTTCCGAGGAGGATCATCATGTAATTCCGCCCATCTCGAAGCAATGAGCCCTTCTTCCTCCAACCGAGTTAAAAGCGGATACACCGTACCGCTTTTGAAATCTCCAAGATTGAAACTTACGAGCATTTTTCTGATCTCATAACCGTATGACTCTCTCTTTGAAAGAATCGCCAGAATCGACAAAGGCAATACCGAAGATGCAATTTTACGAGTCCATTGCTTCACGAAACCTCCAACAAATATTTCAACCCAAGATAGATCGATAACCTACGTAGGTAGCAATGCTACCTACGGTAAGGGTTGCCCCTCTAAAATGCGCGGACTTAAGTCAATTGATTTTCTTTACACCATTCTCAAAGAGAATATGGGCAATGGCACTAGCCCTGTCCTTAACCACAGGGGGTCACTTCAGTCCCCTCCATCTACCTGGGGAGCTACCAGCATTCAGCCGCTTACCAGCAACACCACGGAAACCAATGACGCCTGAATAGGCCAACTCTTCTATAAAAACGACACCACACGAAGGGACGCAACCGCTATTTGCGGGCAACCCCAATATTCTTAAAAGTGTCCGGATCCCCTCCTGCTACTTAACCCATGTCTTCGACGCCGCAGGCTTCCGCTCGCGTCGCCCGCCCTATCAGGCCTCCCACCGGAATGGAAGTACACTGCACGCATGATGAAAGGGCTGAGGTTTCCCTCAGCCCTTTTTGCTTTCGCCCTGCCTTAGGCTAGACGCGCACGGATTCAGTTACCGGCTCGATGCCCAGCTTGTTCAGCATGTAGTACACGCGGGCTTCTAGGTCATCGGCAAGCTCACGGGCCTGCTCCACGGTCTCAGCCGGAGCGATGTCCCAGATCTTGATGTCCTTGCCGGCTTCATCGCGCTCGACCTCGCGGCCCAGGTAAACGATGTAGTCCGGCATGGCCACGGTCCGCACCTCTTCAAGGTATTTTTTGGGCGCTTGGCCCATGCCGCGCTCGCTCATGACGTGGGCTAAGTGGTCATTGCCGTCATTTTCCGGGTGTGCGGCGGCGGTATCGACGTAGAGCGCCTCCCCCGCGTGCTTTTTGGTGAGGTCCGCGGCGGCCTTGGCCAGGGCGTGGTTATTGCCCGCGGCGAAGCGAACATGGATGCGGTGGGCACCGAAGAACTCGCGCACCTCGCGCTCTACCAGCACGGGGATGAATTCCACGAGCCCGGCGCTAGCGGTGTGCTTGGCGATGACCTCGTCCAACTTCGCATCGATTTCAGCACGGGTATATCCGTGACCGTACTTGGTGTGCAGGTCGTGACGGAGGGTTTCAAACTGGTTCATTGTTATCCCCTTTCCTGGATTCTTTCCCCGTTTGCTTGTTGTTAACTTAAAGTTAACTTTACAACGCGGTGTGACATACGTCAATTGGTTGGTCGCAACCTAGTAGTTAAGTCGCGCGTGGAGCAAGTTACGCGTGGGGCGCACTGGGCTATAGACTCTGCCTTTGATGATCCTGCTCATTGATAATTACGACTCGTACACGTTTAACCTCGCGCACCTCATCGCAGAGGTCTCCGGAACCGGGCCCCTTGTCGTTCCCGCGGGCGAGGCCACCGGCATCCCAGGTCGCGTGCGCGCCGGCGAGTTCAGCCACGTGGTTATCTCCCCTGGTCCAGGAACCCCGGAGGAAGAAAGCGACTTTGGCATGTCCCGCCGCGTTATCGAGGCGGCCGCCGCAGCGCGGATTCCCCTGCTCGGCGTCTGCCTTGGCCACCAAGGCTTGGCGATGCTCGCCGGCGCTCGCATAAGCCGCGCGCCCGAACCACGCCACGGTTTTGTCTCCACCATTAGCCATTCCGGCGAGGGAATTTTTGCCACCATCCCGCAGGACTTTCAGGTGGTGCGCTATCACTCGCTGCACATTGAACCTGCCCCCGGCATCACCGTGCATGCCCGCAGCGAGGACGGCACCGTCCAGGCCCTCAAGGTCGATGGCCTGCCTCATTGGGGCGTGCAATTCCACCCCGAATCGGTGCTGACACAGCACGGCGCGACCCTGCTGCGCAATTTCCTCGGCGGTTTTCGCCTCCTCCACCGCGAGATCCCCGGCGCGATTGACTGCCCCAGCGTCTTCGCGGCGCTGCAGGCAGACGGCAACGACGCCTTCTTCCTTGACTCCGCCGATGCGCGCGGGCGCTATAGCATTCTTGGTGATGCCACCGGTCCCCTCAGCCGATCCTTTCGCTACCGGCTTGGCGATGCCCCCGATATCCTCACCACCCTCGAGCGTGAGCTATCCACGCAGGTCTTTGACGCGCCGGATCTGCCATTTACCGGCGGGGTGGTCGGCTACCTCGGCTACGAATGCGCGCAGCTTACCCTGCCCATCCAACTGCGCCACCGCTCGCCTTATCCCGATGCCTACTTCATCCGGCCGCAGTCCTTCCTCGTCTACGATCACCACCGGCAAGTAGCGCACCTGTGCTGCCTCGATGGCGACGGCGACGGCGCGCAGGGCCTGCTCGACCGGCTGGAGGAAGCCCTGGAAGGTGGGCAGGTGGGAAGCGAGGGGGCATCGGCAAGCGCGGGCACTTGGCGCACCACCGACTACCTGGCCCGAATCCAGCGCGCCCAAGAGCTCTTGCACGCCGGGGAAAGCTACGAGGTGTGCCTGACCGATACCTATTCCGCGCAGGCGACCGGCGATATTTATGCGGCGCTGCGCCGGCACAACCCGGCACCGTACGCGGCGCATCTGGTCTTTAACGGCGTGGAAATCTGCAGCGCTTCGCCCGAGCGCTTCCTCAGCGTGCGCGATAACCGCGTCGAGGCTAAGCCCATCAAGGGCACCATTCCGGCCCACCAAGACCCCGCGCTGCTTCGCGATGACCCCAAGACCCGCGCCGAAAACCTCATGATCGTAGACCTTTTGCGCAACGATTTATCCCGCGTGTGCGAGCCCGGCACCGTGCGCGTTCCGGGGCTGATGAACGTGGAAAGCTACGCCACCGTGCACCAGCTGGTCTCCACAATCACCGGCCAGTTGCGCCCCGGCGCCACCGCGCTCGATGCCATCCGCGCTGCTTTCCCGCCCGGCTCCATGACCGGCGCGCCGAAGCTGCGCACCTGCGAGATCATCGATGCCCTCGAGCGCGGCCCCCGCGGCGTCTATTCCGGTATCGTGGGCTACCTCGGCTATTCCGGCGAGGCGGATTTCAGCGTGGTGATCCGCACCGCAGTGCGCTCGGGTTCCGAGGTCACCGTCGGCGCCGGCGGGGCCATCGTCCTCGATTCCGACCCGGCAGCCGAGCTGGCCGAAAGAAACCTCAAAGCCCAATCGGTCCTAGGAGCGTGGATATGAGCTCCTACATCTGGCACGACGGCACCTTTCTCCCCTGCTCCCGACCGGCCGCCGCATGCACCGTGGCCGATTCCTGGCGGCATTCAGCAGGCCGCACGCACGGTCTCCACCTGCATCTAGAGCGTTTCGAATCCGCCGCGGGGCTCCTGCCCGCCGGTTTCGTCTCCGCCATGCTGGAGCTGCTTGCCGATGGCGAGCTCTTTCCCCGCATTGCTCTTATCGAAGGCAACTTATACCTCGATATTCGCCCCGCACCGACCCCGCGCGCCCACACGCGTCTTACTTATACACAGGCCCCCGATCCCCGCGTACAGCCTCTCATTAAAGGCCCGGACCTGCTCGCCCTGGCCGCCTACCGCGAGCAGTATCAGGTAAGCGGCACCGATGACACCGCGATTATCGATGCCCACGGCACCATCGCAGAAGCCACCACCGGCGCGCTCATCGCCTGGGCCGGCGACACGCTCCTGCTCCCTACCGGAGTGCGCCTGCCCAGCGTGACCCTGCGCCAGGTCTTGGACCGCTGCAAAGACTTGAGGATTTCCACCGCGCAGCGCCCATTGACCCCGGCACTCGCTGCGGAATGTCCCCTGTGGTTTATCAATTCACTGCATGGCATTAGCCCGGTCAGCTCTATACACACACCACACGGCACCATCACCCCGCCGCCGCACCCGGAGGCCGCAAGCTGGCAAAGCTGGTGGTGGCAGGGTTTTAGCGCCGCGGGTGCAGGCGAACACTACACATAACACTCAACACAACACTCAACATGTGCAGTGTTGTGTTGAGTGTTCGTGTTGAGTGTTGAGTGTTGGGTGTTCAGGCGCCTGTCTATTTAACCAAGCGATACCTCTGTTTAGGGCTGCGCAAAGGCTCCGTACGCTCGATCCTTCCACTATCTACCAATTGGTTCAGGATTCTGCGCACCCCACCAACAGAAATCCCGGCGGCCGCCGCAAGCTCACGGCTATTCGCGGACTGATGCTGAGCCAAATACTCCAGAATCCGTTCACTAGAACCGCCGTGTATAGACGCACTCCGCTCTGGCAAAGTCATTTCACGCCGTTCAAAAGTTAACGTGAACGTGGTCAACGAATCCGTCGGCTTCGGCGGAGGAAGAAGTGTCTTTTGCAGCTGATCAAGAATCTCAATGTAGCCAGTTCCACGATTTTCCGCCACGTACCCAGACCCACCGGAGATAGCCGTTACCTCCAATAGCTGAGACAGGTGTTGATTCCTCGCACTTGTCATGCCTGGGTCCCCAAGGTTATTGACGTTCACCATCCCAAAAAGGCCACCCGGATTAATGATTTCTAGCCGGTCAGCGTACATATCAACCTGCACCTGTGTCCCTCTAGCCTGGGGAGAATAGTCCCTGTGCATGAGCGCATTAGCAACTGCTTCCCTAACCGCTACTGGAGGATAATCCGGCAAGTCTTCTCGGAACGCCCCGTCGACGACGCTGCCTACCCGCATATTTTTCTCAACCGCGAAAACCACCGCTGGCACCAATTCCGGAATCGGGCCTACAAAACTCGCGTTATCAATAAATCTTTGGCCTTTGGTCGACGTCTTATCCGTTCCCGCATAAGCGGTAAAAGTTACATTGAGCCGCGGGAAAAATTCTTGCGGATAAATGCCGGCTGCTAATAAGCCAGCCAAGGTTGGATGAACTTCCCCATCATCTCCCACACCGGTGAGATGCAGGGCTTTCAATGTCCTTTCATCAGAGAACTTGCCAAAGATCCCAGGCCGCAGGCTGCGTTCGCGATCTAGGATTTGCTGGACGATGTCCCGATCCAGGTCTGCAATAGTAGCCGCCTCCACGACCTCTAGATCCCACGAGGGCTGCATCTTATTTTCTTCGAGACGATCAATTTCATAGGGCTTCAATAGCCGGTCTTCATCGTGCTCGCGAATGTAGCTGCCGTTGTATTTAGATTGCGCAGTAACCCAGCATGGTTTATCAAAGGGAGCAAGCTCTGGAATTTCCGCAACTACTACCGGCGCGCCATCGACAGCACCAATTTCCACATCGGCACGGACGGCAGGGGTCAATTTCTCCGCGCAGGCCTCCACAAAGGCTTTGGCTATGGGCTCGGCTTGGAAACCTTCGACGGGAAGAAACCCCGAGTCCTCATCGAGGCCAAAGATGATCGTTCCGCCTTTTCCGTTGGCAAAAGCAGACACCGACCGCGTTATCTTCTTAGGAAGGCCTCCGCCAGCTGCCTTTACTTCGACCGTGCCGGTGTCTTTGCCTATGGCGCGCAGATTGTGAACAATCCGCTCAATTTCTTCTAGGTCCATCGTTTCCCCGTTTGCCTCTCACCTTCAGCCGAGCATTACACATAACACTACACATAACACTCAACACAACACTGCACATGTTGAGTGTTGTGTTGAGTGTTCGTGTTGGGTGTTGAGTGTTCACGCCGCGCTTCCCTTTAGCTCGGGCAGATCGCGACCTTTAGCTCTGGCCCCGCAGCGAGCGCTTTAATTCGCTGCCAATAATGGTGCGCGCAATCAACGCATCCGAAATAATCCCGCCCATCTGGACGAACGGATGGACCTGCCCCTTAAATTCGATAGAACTCACTACATTGCCCGCATTGAGCATTCGCTCAGCGTAGTCACTTACCTCAGAGACCAACGGATCGAGTTCACCGGTAATTACCGTCGCTGGGGGCAGCCCCGCCAGATCGCCATTCCTGCCGGGGGACATACGGATATCCGTGCGGTCTGCGGTGCCGACGTAAGAATCATAAAAGTAGTTAAGGCGCCGCCGGGTGAGGTAGTAGCCGTCGCTAAAATCCGAATGGGATTGCGTGTCAAAGGTGGATAAATCCATGACGGGATAGATCAACACTTGATGAGCCAGCTGATCGCGCAGTTCTTGCGCGATCACCGCTGCAATATTGCCGCCCGCGCTGTCTCCGCCCACGGCAACACGCGTTGGATCGATGCCAATCCCCAATTCTCCTTGTAGCACTCCATCTACTACCGCACGGCAATCATCTAGTGGTGCCGGGAAGGGGTACTCCGGTGCACGGCGATAGTGCACGCTGATACAGATGATTCCCGATTCTGCGGCAATGTCCCGCACGGTTGTATCTGTGGTTTCTAAATCCCCAAGCACCCAGCCGCCTCCGTGGAAGAAGATGAAGGCAGGTTCGGCTGGCTGGGCATCGGAAAGCTCCAGCCCCTCCGGTATATAAACCCGCACCGTGACACCGCGCACCGAGGTCTCATACACGGACGCCATCCGGGTTTTCTTGCCCCACGCCGATGCCGTTTTCAGCTGGGCGGCACGGTTTTCTTCCGGGCTACGCGTATCTAGCTGTGGAGCATCCTTGTTTAAGTCGAGGAATTTTTGGGCTTCGGGCTGAATAAACACCATAAAAATACTTTCCAGCGCTGCACCTATTGAGCAATGCGAGCACTCATAATCGCGGGGTTAAGTAGCGGAAAGGCCCGCCGGGTGTTCCGGCAGGCCTTCTTTGCTTGCTGCTTTTTCTTATCGGGAATGCGCGTTGCGCGGCTGCGCAGTTTCAGATGTTCCTGGAGCCGCTCCGGGGACATCTTCCACATGCTGCGGTCCGCATGCCCGGGCTTGGTGTATTTCTTGCGTTGAGCCATGCCGTCACCTCCTAACCTGTGAGGTGATTAAGCATAGCGTGCCCAGGGCAAATTAGCAGCTCTTAGTGCCCGCGTTCTTGCTCGATGGCCTTGCCCTCGTTCCAGAAGGGCACGAGCTTGTTATCGAATAGGGACAGAGCGGCACCGATGGCCATGTGCATATCCAAGTACTGATAGGTGCCCAGGCGGCCGCCGAATAACACCTTGTTCTCCTTTGCTTCTTGGGCGGCCAATTTGCGGTACGCCTCCAGCTTGGAGCGGTCCTCCGGAGTGTTGATGGGGTAATACGGCTCATCGCCCTTATCGGCAAAGCGCGAGTACTCCTTCATGATGACCGTCTTATCGGAGGGGTAACGATCCTTGCGCTCTGGGTGGAAGTGGCGGAACTCGTGGATGCGGGTGAAGTCCACATCAGCATCGTTGTAGTTCATCACCGGGGTGCCCTGGAAGTCACCGGTATCGAGGACCTCGAGGTCGAAGTCCAAGGTGCGCCAGCCGAGCTCGCCTTCGGCGAAGTCAAAGTAGCGGTCCAGCGGGCCGGTGTAGATAACGGGGGCATCTGGGGACTCGGCGCGCAGGTCCTCGCGAACATCGAACCAATCGGTATCCAGGCGGACCTCGATGTTTTCATGATCCGCCATGTTTTCTAGCCACGCCGCATAGCCATCGACGGGCAGGCCTTCATAGGTGTCGTTGAAGTAGCGGTTATTGAAGGTGTAACGCACCGGCAGGCGGGTGATATTGCTGGCTGGCAGTTCCTTGGGGTCGGTCTGCCACTGCTTGGCGGTGTAGTCCCGGATGAACGCCTCATAGAGCGGGCGGCCAATGAGCGCGATGGCCTTTTCCTCCAGGTTCTTGGCCTCATCCGCAGAGAATTCGCCAGCTTGGTCCTTGATCAATTCGCGGGCCTCATCGGGCGAGTAGTAACGGCCGAAGAATTGGTTGATTAGCCCCAGCCCCATGGGGAATTGGTAGGCGGTGCCATCGTGCATGGCAAAGACGCGGTGCTGGTAGTCGGTGAAATCAGTGAACTGGTTGCAGTACTCCCACACGCGCTTATTAGAGGTGTGGAAGAGGTGCGCGCCGTATTTGTGCACTTCAATTCCGGTAGTGGGCTCCGCCTCGGAGTAGGCATTGCCACCCAGGTGCTCGCGGCGCTCAACGATGAGCACCTTCTTTCCCAGCTGGCTAGCGGCCCTTTCCGCAACGGTCAGGCCAAAGAATCCGGAACCAACAACGATGAGGTCATAAGAAGTCATGGCTTCCACTTTATTGCACTCCAGAGGGGAACACGGGTCATCGGCGTGTCGCAACAAGATTCACAGTTGTCACACTCGTAGCATCACTATCAACTGTTAACTTTTGGCAACCGTTTTTACAGCTACACCGGCACTTAACTCAACCCAGGGAGAATAGAGTGAAGCAACGACGTCGACTAGTTCCCACGAGGTCAACGTGGACCACACCCGTCATCGCGACGGTTTCCTCCATTGCCCTCGTCATGGCGGCCGCATTCGGCGGCCAGCAGGTCCTTAAAACCCAGGACTCCGGTTCTGGCGGACCCATCGAGGTTAAAAATGCCTCTGAAAGCTTTAGCAACGCCGACTCCGTCGTCGTTGATGATCCCGCCGTGGCAGCGCAAGGCGATGGCGAGGGCCCGCGTGCCGTCAAGCACTTCCACCGCGACGAGGCATTCAACATGTTCGCCGTGACCTGGGAGGGCAAGCGCGACGTGCACTCCTTCGTCCGCTCCAAGCAGGAGGACGGCTCCTGGAGCGAATGGTTCGATATGGATGCCATGAACTACGGCGATGGCAAGAACGGTACCGAGCTTATTTACGTGGGAGATACCAACGATGTGCAGGTATCCATGGCTAATGTGGACCTCGTAACCGGTTCCAACCTGGATGACGATGCTGAGTTGCCCGATAAAGCAACCGGTGCTGCGGATGCCAACCGCGCCGCCGCGCAGCCCTATAACGTCGGCGATATCGCCCCAGTAGCTGATGAAAACAACACCGACCGCACCACCGTGTCGGACCTAGATGCCGTCTTTATGGACGGCAATGCCCAAGAAGGCCAAGCCATCGAACCTACTGCCGCCACCGATGGGATGCCAAAGGTAGTTTCTCGCTCCGGATGGGGCGCCGATGAATCCAAGCGCTGCCAGCAGCCCACCTACGATGACGGCATCAAGGCGATGACGCTGCACCACACCGCGGGCTCCAATAACTACACCCCGGCACAGGCCGCCGCGCAGGTTCGCGCTGCCTATGAATACCACGCTCAGAACCTGGGCTGGTGCGATATTGGATACAACGTGCTCGTGGATAAGTTCGGCACCATTTACGAAGGTCGCTACGGCGGGCTCGACAAGGCCGTCCAGGGCGCACACGTGGGTGGCTTCAACTCCCACAACTGGGGTATTTCCATGATTGGTAACTACGAAAATGAGGAACCGTCAGAAAAGATGCTGAATTCGGTGGCAGAAATTGCCGGGTGGAAGGCAGCTATCTCCGGCATCGATCCCACGGGCACCGCTACCCTGACCTCTGGTGGCTTTGGCGGCTCCCGCTTTCCAGCCGGCGCGCAGGCTACCGTACCCGCATTCAGTGGACACAATGATTTCCACTACACCCAGTGCCCGGGTCGCTACACCACGCAGAAGTGGCAGCAGATCCGCGATAACACCAAGCAGAAGTACAACGCGGTTAAGGCTGGCAGTAACTCTGCTGCAATGAACTGGGATAAGAAGTCGCCATCGAGTAACGGCGGTCATTCCACCCCGGGCGAGGCCACCTCCTCCATCGGCGGGGTGGACATTCCGGTATCGACCATCCAGGCCTTGGCAGGCATCGCCGCCGCCGTATTCGGCGTCTTGGTTGCCAATGACCGCGTGGCACAGCCAGATGCTGATAAGAAGATTGCCGGTGACCTGACCGCCGGCGATATTCCGAATATCGTCAACAAGGTTGTACAGCTTTCTAATAACGAAGGCCTCAAGGAATCCTGGACCTCCGTCCTGAACGCCTTTGGTCCCGTCTTGGGTCTCGCCGTTGGCGGACCGGACACCACCGATTCCGGCAAGATTATGTACCAGCTCTTCAAAAACGGTGTGGTCCTCTCCTCCGAGGACTCCGAGGCAAAGGCCCTGACCGGAGAGATTGCCAAGAAGTGGGCGGAAGGCGATAACGCTTCCAAGCTCGGCCTGCCCACCACAAACGAGATGAAAGACGGCAAGGAAATCCGCGTCCAGTTCCAGGGCGGCGAGATTGTCTACAACATGGATACCGAAAAGGTAGACATCTACACCGACTAACCTCCCCGTGGAGCGGGAGTTAGAACCAGCGCTCCAATACCTTTGCCACGCCCGCCTGGTGGTTGGCCACGGTGACCGCATCAGCGGCCGCCTTCACCGCCGGGAGGGCGTTTTCCATTGCCACCCCGCAGTCGGCCCAGGTGAGCATCTCAATATCGTTGGGCATATCCCCAAAAGCAATGGTCTCTTCCTGCGCTATCCCATGCTGGTTGGCCAACCACTCCACGCCGCGGCGCTTGGTGACGTTGGGGGCCGCGACCTCTAATACACCCTCCTGCATGGAATAGGTAATATGCGCCAGCTCCGGATCAATATGGGGAGCAATCAAGTCGTAGAGTTCCGGTGCGGAATAATCCGTATTCCGGATAAGCAGCTTGACCACCGGCTGCGCCACCAGCTCGCCCACGCTGACCACACCAAAGCCCTCAAAGAGGGCATTTTCGGAGTAGTGAGGGTCGACCACGAAGAGCTGATCGGGGGCATCGGCAAGCGAACCGCCCGCCCGCTCTGCGCCAAAGCCAACCGTGCCGAGGACGCGCTGCGCTACCGTCACCACCTCTTCTAGCGCGTCTGGATAAAGCTCCCGCGCGGATAGCACGCGGTCTTCCGCGGAATCATAGAGCACCGCCCCATTTGAGGTCACGCATACCGGGCGCACCGTAAGCTGCTCCAGGACCGGCTCTATCCAGCGAAAAGGCCTGCCGGTGGACAAAGCAAAATAAGCACCCTGCTGCACCGCCCGCGCCACTGCGTCGCGGTTGCGACGCGGGACGCGATGATTGCGGTCCAACAGGGTGCCGTCAATATCACTCGCGATGAGCCGAGGGGCCCGGGTAGGGAAAGTATCCATACCCGCGAGTTTACTTCAGGACTTAGAAGTCGAATTCATCCTCATCGGAGTCTTCCCAGTTCAAGGAACGCTTGATAGCGCGCTTCCATTCACCGTAGAGGTAATCCGCCTCTTCTTGCTCCATCTTGGGCTTGAATACGGTGAGGTCACCGCGCTGGGTATCCAGGATGCTGAGGTCTTCCCAGAAGCCATTGTCCAAGCCAGCAGCGACAGCGGCGCCGGTTGCGGTGGTCTCAATGTTCTTCGGGCGGTGTACCTCCACACCCAAGATGTCAGCCTGGAACTGCATGAGCAGCTCGTTGGTGGTCATGCCACCATCCACGCGCAGCTCGGTGATTTCCACGCCGGAGTCCGCCACCATGGCATCTGCCACGTCGCGGGTCTGGTAAGCGGTTGCCTCGAGGACGGCGCGAGCCAAGTGCCCACGGTTGGCAAAGCGGGTCAGGCCCACGATGACGCCGCGGGCATCAGAACGCCAGTGCGGGGCGAAGAGACCGGAGAATGCCGGGACAATATAAACGCCGCCGTTGTCCTTGGTCTCCCGTGCCAAGTTCTCGATGGCAGAGGAATTAGGAATGAGCTGCAGGTTATCGCGCAGCCACTGCACCAAGGAGCCCCCCATGGATACGGAGCCTTCCAGTGCGTATACGGGGCGCTCGCCCTCGCGCTGGAAACAGACGGTGGTCAACAGGCCGTTTTCAGAGAACTTCGGGGTGGTACCGGTGTTCAGCAGCAGGAAGAGGCCAGTGCCGTAGGTGTTCTTGGCCGAACCCGCGCGGAAGCAGCCTTGGCCGAACATAGCGGACTGCTGGTCACCCAAGATGGCGCGAATGGGAACGCCGGCGAGGGAACCGCGCTCGCGGACGGTGCGGAAATCACCCAGGGACGGGCGGATCTCCGGCAGCATGGACATCGGAATGCCCATTTCCTTACACAGCTCTTCGTCCCACTCCAGCTTTTCGATGTCCATGAGGAGCGTACGCGAAGCGTTGGTCACGTCCGTTGCGTGCAGCGCTTCCTTGTCGCCGTCCCCCTCGGCACCGCCGGTCAGGTTCCACAGCAACCAAGAGTCAATGGTGCCGAAGAGCAGGTCGCCCTTTTCGGCGCGCTCGCGGACGCCGTCGACATTGTCGAGGATCCACTTAACCTTCGGGCCGGCAGGATAGGAGTTGATCAGCAGGCCAGTGCGACGGCGCCACTTATCCGGGCCCTCTTCACCAGCCAATTCCTTACAGATAGCGGAGGTGCGGGTGTCCTGCCAGACGATGGCGTTGTAGACGGGCTCGCCAGTGTTCTTATCCCACACAACGGTGGTTTCGCGCTGGTTGGTGATACCGACGGAGTCGATATCTTCTACTGTTATATCGCCATTGGCCAAAGCCTCCCCCACGGCGCGGCGGGTGTTGCTCCAGATCTCCTGCGGGTCGTGTTCTACCCAACCCTTTTCTGGGAAGATCTGCTCGTGCTCGAGCTGGCCCACGGATACCTGATCGCCATCGTGGTTGAAGATGATGCAGCGGGTTGACGTGGTTCCCTGGTCAATAGCTGCGACGTATTTCTTATCACTCATGTGTCTAATTTCTCCTGTATAGGGGTTGGATTAAAGCGCAATGGACAGTAGACCAACGGCGACGGCCGAAAGCAGCGGGCCAACAATCGGCACCCAAGCATAGCCCCAGTTAGCGCTGCCCTTGTCCTTAATGGGCAGGACGAAGGCGTACATCAAGCGTGGACCCAAGTCACGGACTGGGTTGATGGCATATCCCGTAGGCGTACCCAGGGACAGGCCGACGGCGACAACAACGAACGCCACACCGAAGTAGCTCAGCGGTCCCAGCTCGCCGCCGGCAGGGCCGAAGGCGATGAACATCAACAATACGGTAGTAGCGATGAACTCGGTCACCGTATTCCAGCCATTGTGCGGGTGAGCAGGGGCCGTGAAGAAGATACCGGCGGTTTCAGAATTGGCCCCGGTGACATTGCCTTCTTCATCGTAGTTATTCGCATCGAAGAGCTGCTTGAATGCGGCCCAGGCCAGGAAGGCACCGAACATAGCGCCCAGGATTTGGCCCAGTGCGTAGAACGGAACCAAGTTCCATTCGAGCGAACCATTGAGTGCGAGCATGAGCGTTACCGCAGGGTTCAAGTGACCGCCGGAGGGGTCGGCGACGCTGGCGCCGACGAAGACACCCATGCCCCACCCCAAGGCGATGACAATCCAGTCGGAGCCACGGGCACCCGAAGTGCGGAGGTTTACCAGCGCACACACGCCGTTACCAAGAAGCATCAGCAACGTGGTGCCGATAAACTCCCACAAAAATGCGTCAGATCCAGCCATTAGCGCCTCCCCTTATCCTTGAGTCTCGGTCGGACGAGCGGAGCCAGCGCGGACCAGAATATCGTTAGCTTCGCGGTCGGTTACAGCTGCCTCAGCGGCCAGCTCTGCCTCGGTGTGCTTGGTGAAGGTATCCACCTCGAGCTGCTTATCTTCCTCGCTCCAATCCAGCAGCGGAGCAACGAAGTCCGCAACAGCGGGAGCTGCGTTGACACCACGGTCACCAAACTCGATGGCAACGCGGAGGCGACGGGTCAAGATATCGTCCAAGTGCAGCGCACCCTCGTGGGTGACGGCGTAGCGCACCTCAGCCCAGAGGTAGGTCTCTGCGCCAGGAACGGGCTCGAGCAAGGACACGTCATCCTGCGCAGGAGCCAGAACCTCACCCAAAAGCGAACCGTAGCGGCCGAGCAAGTGCTCGATGAAGTCCTCGCTCAGGTTGTAGCGGTGGGCCAAGGTAGGAATCTGGTTGGCCAGTGCGTGGTAGCCGGCAGCACCCAGGATCGGGGTGTGCTCGGTGATGGATTCCGGCACCTTGCCGCCGAGTTCTTCCACGGCCAGGTCAACTGCATCCTTACCGATGACGCGGTAGGTGGTGTACTTACCACCGGCAACGGAAACCATACCCGGGGCCACGCGAGCCACGGCGTGGTTGCGGGACAGGTTGGTGGTGGAATCGGACTTACCGGATAGCAGCGGGCGCAGGCCGGAGTAGACACCGACGATGTCATCACGGGTGATCTGGCGGCGCACGCGCTGGTTGACCTCATCCAGGATGTAGTCAATATCCGCCTTGGTGGGGGCGGGATCCGGAAGGGATAGACCCTTTTCCCAGTCGGTATCGGTAGTACCGATGATCCAGTAATCGCCCCATGGGATGACGAAGAGGACGGACTTTTCGGTCACGAAGCACAGTGCTGCTTCTGCATCCAGGGCATCCTTTGGCACGACGATGTGCACGCCCTTGGAAGCGTGAACGGTGAACTTGCCTTCCACACCGGCCAGCTCCTGGATCTTGTCGTTCCAGACGCCGGTGGCATTGATGAAGACCTTACCGCGCACGGTGGTCTCGCGGCCGGTGGCGGTATCACGGACCTTAGCGCCAACGACGCGGCCGCCGCGGTCCTTGTCAAAGCCGATAACTTCGGTATTGGTGCGCACATCGGCGCCGTACTCAGCGGCGCTGCGCAGCACGGTCATGGTGTGGCGGGCATCGTCCACCAGGGTGTCGTAGTAGCGCACACCGCCGACGATGGCGTCTTCCTTCAGGCCCGGGGTGACCTTGAGGGCGCCCTTGCGGGTGAGGTGCTTTTGCATCGGCACGCTCTTTGCGCCACCCATGAGGTCATAAAGGGTAAAGCCACCGAACATCATGACGCGTTCCCATACGTGGTGGGTGAGCGGGAAGATGAACTTCAGCGGCTTGACTAGGTGGGGAGCCAACGTAGACATGTTGAGCTCGCGTTCCTTCAGGGACTCTGCCACGAGGCGGAAGTCAAACATTGCAAGGTAGCGCAGGCCACCATGGAACATCTTGGAAGAGCGGGAAGAGGTACCTGCGGCGAAGTCGCGGGACTCCAGCACAGCGGTCTTCAAACCGCGGGTCGCTGCATCCAGTGCCGCGCCGGCACCTACGGAGCCACCACCGATGATGACCACATCGTAGTCCTCATCCGCGTAGCCATTCCACACATTTTCAAAATATTCGGGGTTAAAGGATTGATTGCTTTGCTGGGTCATTAGAGACCGCATCTCCTTCCTTGGTGCTCATGTGTGCTTGCTCCGACAAACAATGAATGAGATGGCGTAAGCACAGCTAAAAGCAAGTTTTGGATGATTCATGATGGCGACTATTGCACTCTAAAAAGTAGAGCCAATATCTCCTATCTCCTATGCTAGAGGTCACCGGGTAAACATTCACTAGAGGTTTCTCACACGTAACTTCCGGCCCCGTAAGCAGTCAATTTCCGCCCTTTGCTTAGTCATTCAAAAAGAAAACCACCCCCTCGCGGGGGTGGCAACGTCAACGTTTGCACGTGGCTAATCTTTTTGTAGCCGGGCCATCGCTTCCAGAACCTCGGACATACCTGCGCGCTCGGCGGAATAGGTCACTGCCTGCGCCTCCTTGACCACCTCGATGGGTGCGGTCTCTAGGGCAACGACCGGGATGTGATTCAAAAATTCTTCATCTCCTGGCTCATTACCAAAGACCAATGTCTCGCTCGGCTTGGCGTCCAAATCATCTAGGATGCAGTCCACGCCGGCGGCGGCCGTGGCCGAGGTAACCTTCATCGCTTCCTTGTCCACCAGCGGCTTTTCGGCCTGTTCATCAAGCTGGATATGCCACACCGCCTGCGGGACATCGAGATCCGCATCGCACGACACCACGATGAGTACCTCCGCCGCGGGGTAGATGCCTTCTAGCGCCGCCTTCAACCGCGGGGTCAGGACACCATCTTCCCAGTTCAGCGCGCTTTGATGCGCCACTACTACGCGCGGGATGTCAGAAAACTGGGCCTTGAGCCGGTGCGGCAGGCGGGAAACGATCAGGCGCGATTGGGTCGCCGCGGCGAGCAATCCTTGCTCTACCACGGATCCTTCCCAGATCTCCTTGCTGCTTGCGGCAATTGAGGCCTGGGCCTGCGCCACATCGGTCTTCAATTGCGCCATGACATCGGCGACCTTATCCCTGCCTTCATCCAAGCCACGGGTCGCCTCTTCCACCACGGCATTGAGATTGGTTTTGACCCACTCCAAGGTATCGGCCGCGATGTGCTTCTTTTCCTGTGCCTCGTCGCCTTCGTGTATTTCCTGGGCTTCCTTGCCTTTGGCAGAGGCCATGTGGTTGCGTACGAGTTCAACGGAGGAAACAGAAACGCGCTCTTTGAGCCCTACCAAGTCATCGCGCAAACGACGCACTCGGTGCCGCTCCGTTTCCACCTCCGCATCGCGAGCTTCGGCCTCTTCCAGCGTCGGAGCGGAACCGCCCTTGCGCGCAGGAACCCAATATTCGCCGGCGGGCATGGGGCCGAACTCCGCCTCGTAATCCTCCCAAAGTCCCTCTAGGGCCTCCTGCATGCGCCGGCGGATTTCAGCTGTATCGGCTTCTGGGTCCCCAGTGGGGTAATACGGCTCGAGCGCGGCAATAAAGACCGGAGTCTTGGTGCGTCCCAAGTTCTTCTTGTGGCCCTTTGTCCACAGGCGCTGCGAACCAAATATCACCTGCGGGACAACCGGCACGCCGGCTTCAAAAGCGATGCGGGATGCGCCGGTTTTCATGTTACGGATTTCAAAGCTGCGGGAAATCGTGCCTTCAGAAAAGACGCCGACGAGCTCGCCGGCTTCGGCAAGCTCCACCGCCTTGCGCAAGGACTCTTTGCCATCGATGCGATCTACCGGCACGTGCCCCATGGCACGCAGCAGGGCGCCCACGCCCGGGGCACTAAAGATGCTGGCCTTAGCCAGAAAGCGCACCAAACGCTTTTTGCGATAGGCAATGAACGCACCGAAGAGAAAATCCATATACCCGGTGTGATTGCACACGAGGACGGCACCGCCATCATCGGGAATATTTTCTTCCCCCGACAGACGCATCTGCAGGCCTTGGGCCAAGGTGAGGCCGCGCCCAATGTGGGTGATCTGGCGGTACAAGAAATTCGTCGCAGCGTTCATGGTGCTCCTTTGGGTTTGCTCCGCAGGCTACTGCGGCGTGAGAACATCCTTGCCCACGAATGGGCGCAGGGCCTCTGGAACAACGACGGAGCCATCGGCTTGTTGGTGGTTTTCCAAAATCGCCACGATCCAACGGGTAGTGGCCAGGGTGCCGTTCAAGGTGGCGGCTACCTGCGTCTTTCCGTTCTCATCGCGGTAGCGGGTAGATAGGCGGCGGGCCTGGAAGGTCGTGCAATTGGAGGTAGAGGTCAGCTCGCGGTAGGTACCTTGGGTTGGCACCCACGCCTCGTTATCGAATTTGCGGGCAGCCGAAGAGCCCAAGTCTCCGCCGGCGATATCGATGGTGCGGTACGGCAATTCCATCGCAGCCAGCATTTCCTTTTCCATAGCGAGGAGCTTTTGGTGCATGTCCTCGGCATCTTCCGGCTTGCAGTAGACAAACATTTCTAGCTTGTCGAATTGGTGCACGCGCAGGATGCCGCGGGTGTCCTTGCCGTGGGAACCAGCCTCACGGCGGAAGCAGGAGGACCAGCCAGCGTACTGCAAGGGGCCATTGGACAAATCGATAATCTCATCCTTGTGGTAGCCGGCCAAGGCTACCTCAGAGGTGCCCACGAGGTAGCGATCATCGGCCGGGAGGTAGTAGATCTCATCGGAGTGCTGGCCCAAAAAGCCCGTGCCGGCCATGATCTCTGGGCGCACCAGAACCGGCGGGATCATCAGCTGGAAGCCGGCTTCCCGTGCCTTCTGCGCCGCCAACATCAGCATGCCGAGCTGCAGGAAGGCGCCATCGCCGGTGAGGTAGTAGAAGCGGGCACCGCCGACCTTCGCACCGCGCTTGACGTCAATGAGCCCCAGGGACTCGCCGAGCTCAAGGTGGTCCTTTGGCTCGAAATCGAAGTGCGGGATCTCGCCTACTTCTTCAACGAGAACAAAGTCATCTTCGCCGCCGGCGGGCGCGCCTTCGACGACGTTATCGATCTTGTACTGCAGCTCTTCCACCGTGGCCTCAGCCGCGGACCGAGCCTCTTCTGCCTCTTTTACCTCGGCCTTGAGCTCATCTGCGCCTTCCAGCAACGCTGGGCGCTCATTTGGGGAGGCCTGACCAATCTTCTTACCCAGGGATTTCTGCTGGGAACGCACCTCGTCTGCCTTCTGGATGGCAGAGCGACGCTTCTCATCGGCTGCGAGGAGCTGATCCACGAGCGAGGGGTCTTCCCCACGGGTGACCTGAGAGGCGCGGACAACGTCTGGGTTTTCACGGAGTAGCTTGAGATCAATCACGGAACTGATTCTAGCGCACTGCCTTTGCCTTGCCGTGGTAATAACCAGCGAATTATTATGGAATCATGTCCTCCTTAGAATTGCCGGCCCGCGAGATTAGCGATGGCCCTACCCCCAAGCACGCCCAATTGCACGATATTCTGGAGGAATTATGTAATACCACCCTCAAACCCGGTGATATCCTCCCTGGTGAGAGGCTCTTGGAGGAGACCTACGGTGTCTCCCGCATTACGGTGCGCCGAGCCATCGGGGATCTCGTTACCGCCGGTAAATTGCGCCGCGTGCGCGGAAAGGGCACGTTCGTTGCCCCCAACCCCTTGGTATCGCGCCTGCACCTGGCCTCCTTTTCCGATGAAATGAGCGCCCAGGACGTGGTGGCCTCCTCCAAGATTCTCAACAGCGGCCGCGCTAGCGCACCGGAGGCGGCCACCAGCTTCTTTGGCACCCCTGCCACAGAGGAACAGATTCATTTGCGCCGGCTGCGCTTGGGCGATGGCGAGCCTTATTCCATCGATGACGGCTGGTACAACTCCACCTTTGCGCCGAGCCTGCTGGAAAATGACACCTATAACTCGGTGTACTCGATTTTGGATAATACGTTTGGCGTCCCCATCACGGACGCGGACCAGACCGTATCCGCCATTGCCGCCAATGAGGAGATTGCGCCGCTTCTCGATGTCCCCGTGGGTTCCCCCCTGCTGCACATCGTGCGCTGCTCGCGTTCGGGGGATAAGCCCGTGGAATGGTGTTCCTCGGTCTACCGCACCGATAGGTATCACCTGAATACCCGCGTTTCCCGGGATACCTCAATCTAGAAAAGACCCTGCTTAAGGGGTAAGATAATGGGCCTTATGAAGAAATCACCTGCGTGGCGTTCCGCTGTGGCCGTCCAGATTGCCTTGATCTCAGCAATCGCGGCGGCCGTTTTCATGGGCATCTACGGCATTGTCAGCAACCACGGCTCCAACGGGTCCGATAATACGGCCGCGTCCGAGCAGTCCTCTGAAGGCGGTGCGGATGGCTCGGGATCTTCCGATCCCAAAACGGAGCCTTTTACCTCCGCTTCCGCCGGATCCTGCGTGACGTGGGATATCAACGAGGATGGTTCTGCCGCTTCCTTCAAGGAGGTGGAATGCTCCGAGCAGCACCGCTTCGAGGTCTCCACCGTGGAGGATCTCAGCGTCTACCCCACCAGTGAATTCGGCCCGGATGCCTCGCGGCCCGCGCTTACCCGCCAGCACCAGCTGCGCGATGAGCTCTGTGAATCCGCCACGGTGAGCTACCTGCACAGCAAGTGGGATCCGCACGGCAAATACGATATTGCCTCCATCCTGCCGCCGGAATCCGCGTGGAATAACGGTGACCGCACCCTGCTGTGTGGCCTACAAACCACCGATGATCACGGCGTACCGCAGTTGACCACCGGCAATGTCGAGGCCTCCGAGCAGGCCAATCTGGCTAAGCCGGGCGAGTGCTTAGCCATCGATGATCAGCAGGTACCGCACGTCGTGGACTGCGGCCAGCCACACCAGTTGGAGACAGTATCCGTCATCGACTTGGGCAAGAAATTCCCCGACGCGTACCCGGATGGCAAGGAGATGGATAAATTCCTCTCGGATACCTGCACGGCCGCCGCCGAGGACTACCTGGGTGGGGAGGAGCAGCTCTACCAATCCACGTTGCAGCCGTTCTGGGGAACCGTGTCTGAAGAGTCCTGGAATGGCGGTACCAAGTCCGTGAACTGCTCGCTCGTCCACGCCCGCGATGATGGCGGCTTTTCCTCCATCACTGGCACCGCCACCGGTGGCCGCCAAGCGCTATCCATCGATGGCAACCCGCCGGAGGAGCGCCCAGAGCGCAACCCGATTCGCGATAATAAGCCGGCACCGTAAATGTATTCCGTTTCGGAAGAGCGCTTCGAGGAGATGGTCAATGACGCCCTCGATCAGGTGCCCGATGAATTCGTGCGCAAGATGCGCAACCTAGTGATCATGGTGGAAGAGGAAAACCCCGATGATCCCACCTTGCTGGGGCTCTATGAGGGCGTGGCCCTACCCCAGCGCACATTTGACCACACCGGGTATTTGCCCGATGCGATCTTCATCTACCGCAACACTCTGCAGCGCTGGAGTACGTCCGAAGAAGACTTGGCCGAGCAGGTCAAGGTCACGGTCTTCCACGAGCTAGGCCATTACTTTGGCATGGAAGAACACGAACTGCACCAGCTGGGCTGGGGTTAGAGATCGATATCGGCCCAGCGGGTAAGCGTCCATTCGCCGAATTTCTTGCCACGCGGCTCCATCACGGTAAAGCGGCAATTGGGCATATAGCCGGTATAGGCAAAGTCCGCATCCGCGCCGGTAGCGTGCTTGGTTACCACCCGGATGGCGGCGCCGTGGCTGACGAGGATGACATCGCGGTCATCGGCAAGCTGCGCCGCAATCTCTTCCAACGCGGGCTGGAAACGCGCAAGCACGTCCTGAAGCCGCTCGCCGCCTTCCATGGCGGCCTGGCTATCGCCATAGCACCAGCCGCGCATGGCCGTATCGTGGCTGCGGTGGGCGGCCTCGCTGGCATCGAGCTCCCAATCGCCGGCGAAAATCTCCTGCACATTCGGGATGACATCGATGGGAATGGAAAAGCGCGGCAGGCCCCGCTCCTGTTCAAAGGCGCGCGCCGCCAAGGTGGCGGTCTGCTGCGCCCGCAGCGCAATCGAGCACTTGAATTCGACCTCGCGCTCGCCCACAAAACCCGCTAGTTCCCGGCCCACCTCCGTGGCCTGGTTGCGCCCCAGATCCGTAAGCTCCGCGCCCGGCGGGCGGGTATCAAGCAGCCGGGAGACGTTGGAATGGGTTTGGCCATGGCGCAGCAGGATGATTCTTCCAGTCATGCGTCCAGATTATTGACCTCTGCGCGCCCTCGCCACCCAGGCATCCGCCTCTGCCAAGTCCCGCGGCGGGTGGCCAGCGGGCGTCGCGGTGGGCCAGGAGCCCAAAAAGCGCAGTTCCTCCGCCCGCAACCACACCGCGCGCAGGGCCTCAGCAACCGGCTGGTCATCGATGTGCCCAATCAAGTCCACATAGAAGCGGTAGTTACCAAAGGTTTGGCGCGTCGGCCGCGACTCAATCCGGGAGAGATCCACCCCACGGTAGGCAAAATCTTGCAGGGCCCCCACCAGGGTTCCCGGCTGGTTGGGCAGGGTGAAAATGACGCTGGTGCGGTCCTGGCCGGTGCGCGCGGTCGGGCGCCCCGGCAGGCCCACCAACACGAAGCGGGTGGCCGCGCCCTGCACGTCGGCCACGCCGCTCGCGCTGGTTTCTAGGCCGAAGATTTCTGCCGCCCGCGCTGGCGCCGCCGCAGCGTCGGCCTCCCCGCGCGCTACGGCCTGCGCCGCCGCCGCATTCGAACTAGCCGGCACGAATTCCACGCCCGGTGCGTTCTCCGCTACCCAGCCGCGGATTTGTTGGAAGGCCACCGGATGCGTGCTCAGGCGCGTGATGTCTTTCGTTCCCGGCCTTGTCATGATGCTGAAGGTAACGGGGATATCTACCTCGCGGTAAATCTGTACGGGATCGCCTTCTACCAGTGCATCAAAGGTCGTCGTCACCGCTCCATCCACGGAATTTTCGATGGCGACGCAGGCATAATCGGCCTGCCCGGCGCGCACCGCCGCCACCGCCGCCGATGGCGAGTCCACCGGCAGGGTCTCCACGGTCTCCCCGCGCGCTTCCCACTCGGCGGCGAATTTGTGCACGGCGGCCTCAGTGAACGTACCGGCGGGGCCTAAGAAAGCGATGGTTGTAGTCATGCCCGTCACCTTAGCCCACTAGACTGGTGCGCCATGGACTTTTCCATAGAACGACTGCGCGCAGAGGTGCAGGGCATGGGCCCTGCAGAACACGGTTTTACCTACCTGGATCTGCAGCGCACCCCCACCCGCACCGGCCGACTGCGCGGGTGGGTCCTGTCTGCAAAGGATCTCAACGATGTCGCGGGCATGCCCACCACTTTGGGCAATGCCAAGCGCACGTACTATCCCGCAGGCAGCGAGCCGTTCATCGCGACATTGGAAAAGCAGGGCGCGACGTTCATTGGCAAGTCCTCCACCCCGGAGTTGGGCTTGCGCGTCGATACGGAGCCTGTGGATCTTCCCCACCCCGATAATCCCCTTTATCCAGGCCGCACCCCGGGCGGATCTTCCGGCGGCGCGGCCGTCCAGGTAGCCCGCGGCCTCGTGCGCGCGGCCCAGGCCAGCGATGGCGGCGGTTCTATTCGCGTTCCCGCCGCGGCCTGCGGGGTCGTGGGGTTTAAGCCTGCGGGCAGCAACCTCGGCACGGAGGGGTTTATTACCCGCACCGTGGCCGATAATGCGTTCCTGCACGGCTACCGCATGATCACCCCGCGCGCCCGCATTGGGCTCTTGCTGGAGCCGCTTTTTGCCGCGACCCGGGTGGAAGCCCACCACCTGCGGGCGGCGCGCGAGGCCGCGGATCGGCTGCACGCGGCGGGGTTCGAGGTCGTCCCCATTGCGCCGTATCCGCAGGCAGCGGCCACGTTTGCGCACTTCCGCGAGATTTTTACCTCCCGGTTTGTGGGGCTGCCGCAGGCAGAGGGCTACGCGGCTTGGGTGGCCCAGCAAGGTGCTACCGTATCCGCCGCCGAGCTAAGCGCGGCGCAGCGCCATGTCCGCCACCTCCCAGAGCTCTTGGCGCAGCAGTGGCGGGTCGATGCCGTTATCACGCCCATGCTCACCGCGGATCCGCCGCCGCGGGGGTATTTCCTGTCCCTTCCGCACGCGGAAAATTTCGACGCTCAAACGCGCTGGTCCCCCTGGGCCTCGCTGTTTAATATGGCCCAATTGCCCGCCATTTCCGTTCCTTGGGCCATCCCCGCGCACCCGCCCGTCGGCGTGCATGTGGGAGGCATTACGCTTTCCGATGCCCAACTTTTAGGCCTCGCCCACATCCTGCACCCATGACCAAGAACCTCCGCGCCGAGCTACTCATCGTCCTGACCCTGACCTTTGGTATTTCCGGGGTCCGGGCGGTACTGCGGCTTATCAATTCACTGGCCGCCCCGCAGTCGCTCAATGAGCAATCCGTCACACTCAACTCCAGCCAATCCAGCCTGGCGTGGGTGGATTTGGGCCTGCAATTGTGCTCGGCGGCGGTCCTTTTTGCCTATGGTGCGCTAGCACTTTTCCTGCTGGCACAAGACCACATTAAACCGGCCGCCTACCGCGCCTCTGATTGGTTGCACGGCGCGGGACTCGCCGCGCTCATCGGCATCCCGGGCCTAGTTTTATATTTCGTCGCGGTGCAGTTTGGCTGGAGCAAAGAGGTCATCCCCGGTGACTTCGACAATGCGTGGTTAGAAATCCCGGTATCCCTCATCAAGGCCGCCGCCAATGCCTTTGCAGAAGAGACCGTGGTGGTCATGTGGCTGATGACCAGGCTGCGCCAGGCGCGCTGGTCGCTGCCGGCCGCCTTGGCGGCAAGTTCCATCCTGCGCGGTTCATATCACCTGTACCAGGGGGTATCGGCCGGCTTTGGCAATATCATCATGGGCATAATCTACGGCTACTACTATCACCGCACCGGCCGCGTGTGGCCGCTTGTCATCGCGCACTTTCTTATCGATGCCATCGCTTTCCTCGGTTATTCCTTCGGCCTTTCTGTACTTTAAGTGTGGCTTGCTCGCGGAGAAAGCGGGGGAATTGGCCGGCGCCTTGTAAGGTATAGCGCATGACTGAATCAGGACGAGATCCGCATCGGGAGGTGCGCCGCGCTGGCGATAGCTCATCCAGTGAGTTCGTCCTTGGGGCCGATGGCCGTCCCCTCAAGGACCGCTACGGTCGGCCCATTCGCCACCGGCCGCGCACGAATCGTGCCGAACCGCAGCAACACATCCCGCGCCAGGAAACCCCTACCCGCTACCCCAGCCAGTACCGGGCCAAGCAGCGTTCCGCGCAGCAACCACCGCAGCGGTCACAACAGCCACAGCAACGGCCGCCACGGCGACCACAACGATCGCAGCCGCAATCGCCGCAGCAGTTGCAACAGCGCTACCAGCCACAGCAAGCGCAGCAACCGCCCCGCCACCATTCCAAGCCACACAGTCGCCGGAAAAAGACCAATCCAGTCAAACGATTCTTTGGCTGCGCCGGCATCTTTGTCCTCTTCGTCGTGGTGTGCAGCCTCATCTTCGCACTGTGGGCCGATACGCGCCTGACCCGCGTGGATGCCCTCCCGGATGAGCAGGTGGCCAATACCTCCGGCACCAATTGGCTGTTGGTGGGATCCGATTCCCGCCAGGGCCTGTCCGAAGAGGAGCAACAAGCGCTCGGCACCGGTGGCGATGTGGGCGAGGGACGCACCGATACCATCATGCTCCTGCATATCCCGCGCTCCGGCCAAGCCCAACTGGTCTCCATTCCACGCGATAGCTACGTGGAAGTACCCGGCTTCGGCATGGATAAGATCAACGCCGCTTTTGCCTACGGCGGGCCAAAGCTCTTAGCACAAACCGTGGAGGGTAATACTGGCCTGCACATTGACCACTATGCCGAAATCGGTATGGGTGGTTTGGCCAATGTGGTCGATTCCGTCGGTGGCGTCGATATCTGCGTGCCAGAGCCCATTAATGACCCGCTGGCGGGCATCGATCTGCAGGAAGGCTGCCAGAAGCTAGAGGGCAGCGATGCGCTGGGTTATGTGCGCACCCGCGCCACCGCGATGGGCGATCTCGACCGCGTGCAGCGCCAGCGCGAGTTCTTCGCGGCGCTCCTAGATAAGATCACGTCCCCGGCCACGCTAATTAACCCCTTCCGGTCTATTTCCCTGATTAACCACACCGCCTCCTCTTTCATCGTGGGCGATGGCGACCACGTATGGCACCTGGCCCGCGTGGCGCTCGCGATGGGCTCCGGCGTGGATACGGAAACCGTCCCCATCGGCGGGTTCCAGGACACCGTCGTGGGCAATGTCGTGCTCTGGGACGATGAAGGCGCCCAACAGCTCTGGGACTCCATGAAATAGGACTGAACTCAATCTTCGTATCGGAAAAACGTTATTGAGAAACTAGCAAGTGTGGTTGCGATGAAGAATTCAGGGTGAATTCTCCATTCCACAGGATCCATAGAGAACATCCTAATTATGCCAAGCATGAAGACTATTGCGCTGGCGGCTGCGAGAGCCCAGGCTATGCGCCGAGGCCCTGAGTTTTTCTTGTTCATACCTTGACCCGTCCTAGCTAGATTGCGAAGAAAGCGGCCCTTTCCTCCTCGTCTTTTCGAGGTAAAGGGCCGCTTTGGTGTGGTGCATTTAGCGCAACGTCACCTGGCGGGACTTGATGTTTTCTAGCTGCTTGCGCTCTTCTGCGTTCAATTGCGCATCATTGGAGATTTCTTCTTCCAAGGCCTTGTCCACGCCCGCGAGCTTGTCCTCATAAGAGGAGTAATCAACCTCAGGCTGCACGTCAAAGACGGGAGCGATGAGGCCGTGGGTGCGGAATACTCCGGCAAACTTGGTGTCCTCGCCCAGGTTCAGCTCGCCGCGCGCGGCGACTCGCGCCAAGGCGTTGAGGAACGCGGCCTCATCGTCGTTCGGGCGCACCCAGCGCACGTGCGCTTTGCCGCCGCCGGCATTGGCCCAAAAGGCGGTGCCGGTAATGTCATTGCCCACCTGGTGGGATTCGATGACCGAGTCATTGGCGGCGCGCATGGACTGCGATACCTCAGGGGTGACCTGCGAGCCTTCCGGGATCCACCAGCTGAAGTCCTGGTGGACTTCGATGTCGAGGGTGGTTGCGGCATCGATAAGCTCACTAAGCTCCGGCTGCGAGCCATCGGCCGCGGTCGATTCCAGGGTCGAGCCTGGCTCGTTGTTCTTTACCCAGTTCAGGGCGAAGGCCAGATCCCGGCCGGGGTTATGAGTATGGGACTGCACCTGCAGTGCCACAAAAGCATCGCCGCCGAATTCCTCATCGCGGATCAGCGCCGCGGTGGCGCCCGGGAGGACGGTAGAGACGTAGACGTTCCTATCGCAGCCCTTCACGTCGAGCTTCGCAAAAGCGGAGGGCACGAACTCTTGCATGGCAACGAGGGAAGCCTCCGCCGCAAGGCCGCTATAGGGGCGCGGGTCCTTTTCTAGGGCGGCGCGCTCTTTGGCGCGGGCAGCAAGCTTCGCCTGACGGCGGGACATGCCCTCAGGCAGGTCTTCTTGTTTCTTTTTCTTCTTGGCCATGCCTCCAAGATACCTGCTTTCTACAGCTCAATAGCGCGCAGGGCCACCTCCGGCTGATTGGTGGCAAGCATGTCCACGCCATTGGACCAAGCCCACTTCATGTCCTCCGGCTTATCAACGGTCCACATATACGTGGGCAAACCCTGCGCACCGATAATCGCCGCCTGCATCTTGGCGCGCAGCAGGGAAACCCCCAGGGCGCTCGGGCGCGACCACATGAAATCCGAGCGATTAAAATGGCGTTCCCAGTCTCGGCGCAGGTAAATGCGGTCAATATGCGGTGCCAAAATTTTCATGCGCCGGATGGCCTTATGGGAAAAGGAAATAACGTGCATGCGCGGATCCTCATCGAGCCCGGCGGCGCGCAGCCGTTCCATGACCCGCTTTTCCAAGGCACTACCTTGCCCGGAGGGGTGCTTGGTTTCAATATAAAGGTGGTGGGGCTTGTCCCCCAGCATGGCCAGGAGGTCATCGAGAAGCATCATGCGCTGTCCCTTGCCAATGTCGACCTCGCTCAGCTCCCGCCAGTCCATCGCCGAAACTCGCCCGGCGCGCCCCGTCGTTCGCTCCAAGGTGGGATCGTGCTGGACTACCACCTTGCCATCGCGGCTTAACCGCACATCGCACTCCACGCCATGGATAGGAAGCTCCATGGCCTTTTCAAAAGCTAAGGGGGATAGCTCCGGGTATTTTCCGGAATATCCCCTATGCGCGACGATGTGCACTAGCCAAAGAACTTTTCTTTGATGTCATTGAGCGTCTTGGCAGAAGCGTCGAAACGCTCCTTTTCGTGCTCGTTGAGCTGCAGTTCTACTGGGCGCACGATGCCGGTGCGGTTCACGATGGCCGCGGTGCCGATGTAGAGGTCCTCCACGCCGTACTCGCCCTGCAGGTAAGCAGAGACGGGAAGCGCCACGTCCTGGTTCTGGATGATCGCGGCGGTAATGCGTGCAAGCCCCATGCCGATGCCGTAGGAGGTCGAGCCCTTTGCATCGATAATGGAGTAGGCGGCGTCGCGGGTTTCTTCAAAGATCTTTTCAATGCGCTCGGCGTATTCCGGATCCTTTTCCAGCTTCTGCGAAAGCGGCACACCGGCAACATTCGCGGTGGAGACGGCCGGTAGCTCAGAATCGCCGTGCTCACCAATGATGTAAGCGTGTACGGACTTCGGTGCCACGCCTTCCAATTCACCCAGCATGTAGCGGAAGCGCGCGGAGTCCAGAATCGTACCGGAGCCGATGACCCGCTTGTGGTCAAAGCCGGAGGCCTTCCATACCGCGTAGGTCAGGATATCGACCGGGTTGGAGGCGACTAGGAAGATGCCGTCGAAGTCATTAGCAATGACATCCGCGACGATGCTGTTCATGATCTTGACGTTCTTATCCACCAGGTCAAGGCGGGTTTCACCGGGCTTTTGGGCAGCGCCGGCACAGATGACGACCATGTCAGCGTCCGCGCAATCCGCGTAGGTGCCCTTGGTGACGCGGGTGCGCTGTGGCGACCAGACTACGCCGTGGTTGAGGTCCATGACATTGCCTTCCAGCTTCCGCTCATCGATGTCGATGATGGCCAGGTGGTCGACGATGCTCTGGTTGACCAGTGCGTAGGCGTAAGCGACTCCCACGTCACCCGCGCCAATGAGAACGACTTTATTTCCTACATGCTTTGCCATAACCCCATTGTGCAACGCTTAGCGGGGTTTTGCATGCGGATTGTTTCACACTGCGCAACGGAACATGTTCTGGGATAATGGGCAACCATGAAACGCGCCTTCAGCCGCGCTGCACTAATTTCTCTTGGCGTAGTCGCGGATCTCACGCCCGTCGTCCGCATGACCAGCCGACAAACGTTGCCGCCTCATATGTCGGCCGGAATTTTAGGCGCAGAGCTGGCCACGTGGGCCGCGGTATCCCCGTCCTTGCTGCCCCGCCCGTGGTGGGTAACGGCGGCAAATGTATCTATCGGGCAGGCCATCGGGCACCTCGGGGCGGCCTCGACGAGCTTTGTGCTCAACCGGCTGGGCAAACGCCCGCAAGACCGTTTGGGCCCGCAGCACCGCCAAATCTTGCACTTAGCTATTGGCGCCGGCACCGCCTTCAACGCGGCGCTCTCGCTGCGCAACCAGGAAAAGCAGGCAGGTCTGGTCAATAAGCAACTGGTTCGCGGTCCGGCTACCGCGGCCATCGGCCTAGCCGCCGGCACCGCCGGATACGGCGCCCTGCTCTTGGTAGGCGAGGCCGCACAACTAACCGTGACCAAGTTATCGCGTCAATTGGGTCGCTGGGTTCCAGCACTCGTGGCCTGGCCGGTCGTCACCGCAGGTCTAACCTTGGCCGCGGTGGGGCTATCGGACCGCGTGGTATTCCGTCGCTGGATCCGTTCGCTCTCCCACAAGGCACAGCGCTTAAATAAGCAAATCTTTCCCGGCACGTCGATGCCCTGGGAGCCGGAGCGCTCCGGCAGCCCATGGTCACTTGAACCTTGGTCCGCGCTGGGGCAACAAGGGCGGCGTTTTGTCTCTAACGGTCCGCGCGCCCGCGATATTCGCAGCATCACCGGCGCTCCCGCCAAAGAACCCATCCGCATTTATGCCGGCTATATCCCAGGGCGCTCCTTTGCCCAAGCGGCGAAGAAGGTGCGCTCAGAATTGCAGCGCACCGGTGCGCTGCGCCGGGATACCATCGTCATTCAGATGCCCGCGGGATCCGGGTGGATTAATAACTGGGGCGCGAGCTCCTATGAGTTTTTAACTGCCGGTGATTGCGTCACCGTCACCATGCAGTATTCCTATCTGCCCTCGGTTTTTGCCTACCTCGTGGATAAAAACGCGCCCAAGCGCGCCGCCGCCGAGCTCATTTCCGTGGTGCAAGAAGAAATTGACAAGCTCCCAGAAGAAGACCGCCCGCGTCTCTACCTTGCGGGAGAATCCCTGGGCGCCTACGCCATTATGGAAAACTTCCAGAACAAGGAAGAACTTCTCGCCGCCTGCAGCGGCGCGGTCTTTTCTGGCCCGCCGCGGATGACGCGCTTTACCCAGCGCCTGCGCCGCGATATCGGCTCGCTCGAGCGACTTCCCGTCATCGATGGCGGGCAACACGTCCGCTTTGTTGCCCAACCGGAGCACTCGCGCCGCGATGCCTTTGGCAACGATTTTTCCTCGAGCTGGCGCCGGCCCCGCGTGCTCATTGCCCAGCATGCCTCCGATGCCATCGTGTGGTGGGGCCTAAACCTAATGTTCCGCCGCCCCACCTGGATGCATGAACCCCAACCGGAAACACTCCGGGCGGATACGCTCCGCCACCTGCGCTGGGCGCCGTTTATTACTTGGTGGCAGATTGGCCTAGACCAGATCAACTCCCTAAACGTCCCTGGTGGCCACGGGCATAACTATTTTCAGGAGATGCTCTGGTACTGGAACGAGGTCCTAGGCTCCCAATCGCGCCTGAACCTCACTCCAAAATTAGCCGGAAAAATCGCCGGATTTATCCGCCTCGACGCTTAATCGCACTTCACACCGGTGCTGTGGTGCGGGCAGTACCCGTTCGGCACCTTGTGCAGGTACTGCTGGTGCTCGTCTTCGGCCAGGTAGTACTCGCCAGAGTCCGTATCAGCTAAGCGCTTTACTTCGGTCGTGGTTTCCCCAAAGCCAAATTCTTTGAGCTTATCCGCGTAGCTATCCACGATTTTTTGGATCTCGTCCCGCTCTTCTTCGGTGCGGGGATAAAACGCGGAACGGTACTGCGTGCCCACGTCATTTCCTTGGCGGAAGCCCTGCGTCGGATCGTGGGCTTCCAATGCCTTCACCACGAGCTCGCGCAAGGAGATCTTCTCTGGGTCGTAGGTAACTTCCACGGTTTCTGCATGGTTGGTTTGCCCGCGGCAGACCTCGTAATACGTGGGGTTCGGGGTGGTGCCGCCGGCGTAGCCCACGGATGTGGACTCGACGCCATCGGTCTCCCAAAACATCTTTTCCGCACCCCAGAAACAGCCCAGGGCAATCAAAATCGATTTCTGGCCGTCCTTCCACGGGCCGGTAATTGGGGTATTCAGCACCGCGTGCGGGGCGGGGTCCAAGACCGGCTCGCTGCGGCCCGGCAATGCATCTTCCGCAGCCACCATCTTCGGTTCTGGTTTAAACATCCACATCAGTTAAAGCTCCTTTCTCCATTTCCCTAATAACGTTGTACTGGGCAAATAGATTCCCGGGCCACTAAATATTCGCTGTAATTGCAGATTTCAAATTAATCATGGCGAAATCTTTCGATCGTGCCTATCATCGGGACACGTACCCGAAGAAAGGATTACACAAATGGCTGTTTACGAACTTCCTGACCTCCCATACGCATACGATGCACTGGAGCCACACATCTCCGCAGAGATTATGGAGCTCCACCACGACAAGCACCACGCAACCTACGTGAAGGGTGCTAACGCTGCCCTCGAGGCACTGGAAGAAGAGCGCAACGGCGAGGCTAACCCAGACCGTATCCGCGCCCTGTCCAAGAACTTGGCATTCAACCTGGGTGGCCACACCAACCACTCCATCTTCTGGAAGAACCTGTCCCCGAACGGTGGCGGCCAGCCCACCGGCGAGCTGGCAGAGGCCATCGACCGCGACTTCGGTTCCTTCGAGAAGTTCCAGGCACACTTCGCTGGTGCCGCTACCTCCCTCCAGGGTTCCGGCTGGGCAGTGCTGGGTTACGACCACATCGCTGACCGCCTGATCATCGAGCAGCTCACCGACCAGCAGGGCAACGTTTCCGTTGACTTCACCCCGCTGCTCATGCTCGATATGTGGGAGCACGCTTACTACCTGCAGTACAAGAACGTGAAGGCTGACTACGTCAAGGCCGCATGGAACGTCTTCAACTGGGACGACGTTGCAGAGCGTTTCGCTGCAGCTAAGAAGTAACTTTTAACTTAGTTACTTTCTGCCGCCTTTCCTTACTGGAAGGGCGGCATTTTTATGTTTGCGCTAACCCCATCAAGGGTGTGGCGCAATTTACACCGCCGCCTGTGAGGAGAATGCTGGTATGCATGACCAGAAACCGGCGCGCCACCATCGCCATGCTCCTTTTGGGCTTGGCGGTGTTTTCTAGTCTCTATACCACCCAAGCAATTTTGCCCACGCTGGTAACGGATATGGGCATCTCACACACTGAGGCGGCCATGACCGTGTCGGCCGCCACCGGCGCGTTAGCCATCTGCGTGGTTCCGGCGTCGATCCTTTCTGAGCGCTATGGGCGCGGGCGTATCCTCCTCATTTCCGCCATCGCCGCCACCATCTTGGGCCTCGTGGTGCCCCTAGCCCAAGAAGGCTGGCAGCTCATTGCCCTGCGCGGGCTGCAGGGCGCGATGTTATCCGGCGCTCCTGCGACGGCGATGGCCTGGCTATCAGAAGAGCTCGAGGACAATGCCTTGCCTAAGGCGATGGGCCTTTATATCGCCGGCAATTCCGTGGGCGGGCTCACCGGCCGCATCATTCCCGCTGGCTTGGTGGAGTTTTCCTCATGGCGCTGGGCGATGCTCGGCTCCGCCGTGGTCTCCCTGGCCTTTGCCATTACCTGCTGGCTCCTCCTGCCCGCCCAGCGGAATTTTCACCCCAAGCCAATCCACTTCCGCTCCGAGCTGAGCGCGGTCTTTGGGCACTGGGCAAATAAGGATCTTGCCACACTATTTATCGTTGCCTTTTTATCCATGGGCACGTTCGTGTCCATGTATAACTTCCTCACCTTCCGCCTGACTGGGGATTTTGGCCTGTCGCCGGCGCTGGCTGGTTTTACCTTCCTGTTTTATCTCTCTGGCACGTGGTCCTCGGCTCGGGCGGGCACGCTGGTCGCGCGCATTGGGCACGGAAAAACGATGGTCGGTTCCGCCGCGCTCTTTACCGTGGGCATTATCCTCTGCGCCGGCAACCTAGCCATGACGCTTATCGGCATGGTGTGCCTGACCGTCGGTTTCTTCGCGGTGCACTCCACCGCGTCCGGCTGGGTGGGGCAACTGGCCACCCATGACCGCGCCGAGGCATCCTCAATGTACGTTTTCTGCTACTACCTGGGTTCTTCCATCGTGGGCGCATTGGCAGGCACGCTTTTCGATGCCCTCACCTGGCACCAATTCATCGCCTGCTTCGCCGCCTTCGCGCTCGCTCTCACGGGGTTGACTTGGACCAAGATTAAATCCGACTAAACTCGGTTTTATGCCTCAAGATAAGTGGTCGAGCCGCACCTGGCACCGCAAAGCCTCACGCCCCGTGTCCATCTGGATGATGGTATTCATCGTGGTGGGCGCAGCGCACATATTCGTGCCCAATTATCGCTGGGTACTGATCCACCTCTTCACGTTGGGCCTGGTCACCAACAGCATCGTGGTGTGGTCGCAGCACCTGACGGAGAAATTCGTGCAACAAAAACTGCCGGATTCCGCCCGCCCCAAACAGCTCGCGCGTATCTATATCCTCAATATCGGCATCATCATCGCCGTCGCGGGCCAAATCCTCGTGCAATTCTGGGCTCACCACTGGATACTGACCCAGATCGGTGCCACGCTTATCGCGTTTACCGTTTTATGGCACGCGGTGGCCTTGTTCACCCAGTGGCGCTCCGCTAAGGATAAGCGCTTCCGCCCAGTTGTCGGCGCCTATGTACTATCCGCGCTGTGCTTGCCGGTAGGTGCAGTCTTCGGCGCAATCCTGGCCATTCACCCGGGCGATCCGCAGTTGCTCTTGGCCCATATCGCCGCCAATATCGGCGGTTTCATCGGCCTTGCCGCGGCAGGTTCGTTGACCATCCTCTTTCCCACCATCTGGCGCACGCAGGGCACCAATGAGCGCATGTCCTCCTCGTTTCTGCTGCTTACCCTGGGCGTGGTGGCAACGACGATCGGCGCGTTCCTGAACTTCCCGCAGCTCGGGCTGATTATCTATTGCATCGGCTGGATCTTGAGCCTGCAGCAGTGGCTCGGCAATGTCATCGACGTCGCCCGCGCACCGCGCGACCGCGTTAACTTTGCCTCCGTCTCGGTGCTGATGGCCGCGCTCTGGCTGGTGCTTTCCCTGACGTACTACACCACGCAGCACTTCCTCGTGGCAGAACCAGGGCTTCCCACGCTCGGCCTCGTGGTGGGCTTTGCGGCGCAGCTGCTCATCGGAGTCATGAGTTATCTTCTTCCCACTACCATGGGCGGCGGCCCCGGCGCGGTCCGCGCAGGACTGCAAGAGCTGGATCGGTGGGGCCTATTGCGCGCCACATTAGTCAATGGCGGCCTGCTTATCTGGATCGCCACGGATATCTCCGTGCTCAAGGTAGTGGCCTCGCTGTTATGCATCGGCTCTTTGGCGGTCTACCCCATATTCATCGCCCGCGCGGTCAAGGCCCAAAAGCAGGTATTGATGAAAAAAGCGGAAGGTCCCGAGCCAAAAACCACCGCGGACTGGAACCAAATCTATATCGGCCTTGGCATCCTGCTGTTCATATACGTCTTTATTGCCGCGCTCTAGAGCTCCGGGATTCCCGGCGCGCCGTCGCTCATCCACTCACGCACTATCCGGGTGGCGTGCACATCGCCGGCGTTATAGTCCAAGAGGCGCTGCCGGACGCTCATATCACCTGCTAGGGCCTCCCGGCGCGCGTTCACGGATTCCTCGCCATCAAAGTCCTCGTCCGGCCACCGGAATCCCGCCACTGGGGCCACCACTTTGAGCCCCAGCCCAAAGGGCCCCGCGAAGGATCTCTTCACGTAGGCAAACATATCCACCCACTCCGGGGAAGAAATAAAGTCTTCTACGTCCCGTTCATCTACCTCCCGGAAGCGCTGCGCGGAACGGCGCATCCAGTGGTTCTCGCCGTGGGCGGAATAGCAATAAGCGGCAAAGGTCTTGCCCTCTGCATGCGCTGTATCGCGCAACCGCATCAACCACTGCCAAAATTCGGCGAAGTTCTCCGCCTCAGCGCGCCCGCCTAGCGGCTCCCAGGTCACGAAGGGGTGGTACTCGCCCTCGAACCACGCGCCCCATAGGTAAGCTCCCTGGTCCATGTAGGCTTCCATGTCCACATCCACCTCGACATCCGCGCGCGGCACCGATGTATCCCCGCGGCGCAACAGCGTCTGACCGGAGCGCCACGCGGCCGCGAGGCGGGAGGGCTCGCCCACTTTGGCATCGATAAGCGCCTGCACCGTGGTAATGCCGCGCTCGCGAAAGGGGCGGGCGCGATCGCCCGGTAAGAAAAGGGAAATATCGTCCGCCGCCACCAGCTCTTGCTCACACAGGGGCCAGAACCTACAACTCGCGCACTCCTTGACCCGCACTGGTGCCGTGGGAAGCGGCTTATCCCAGGCGCGCTGCACGTCAAACTTCGCCGTCTCCGTGAAAAAGGCCTGCTGGCGGTCCTGCCCGATGGCACCGCCGCGCCCAGAGTTCAGGCCCATGTCTTCCAAGGCCTGGGCGGCGAGCGCCAAACGATACCCATCGACGGCATGGTGGCGGGACTTATACGGAACCTCCATAGGCTCGCTCAGCCCAAGGCGATGGGTGGGCACGGCAAGCGTGGTTTTCTTTGGGTTCTTGCGCGCGACGCGGTGGTTGCTCACAATAATGGGGGTATAGGAGCTGCCCTCTCGGAGTAGCAATTCCACGTGTACTTTCCACTTTTCGGTGGCAAAGACCGCATTGGTGATGTGGGTATAGCCGGAGGCAATGGCCTCCAGCGTGGCCATGGCGCGTTCCCAATCATCGCCTTCTAGATCGATGCGCCGGAAACGGCCAGGGGCTTTGCGCGGGAATAATTCCATGACCGCGTCTACGGCGGCGCTGTGGCGTTCGGCCCTAGCGATCGAGGATCGGGTGCGTGGAATCTCCGGGTGGGCGCGCCGCTGCACCAAGCGATAGCGGCACCCAACGAGATCCGAAGCTACAACGACATCCTCCACACCGGGTGAGCTTAATAGAACAGCAAGGTAATGTTGAATCCAGACTCGATCAAACGTAAGGGAAAATAATGAGTATCCTCAAGAAATTGAAAAAGGCTCGCCAAGAAGCGCGTGCGCAGGCCAAGGCGGCAAAGGCGCGCGCCAAGGCTGAGGTAAAGGCCCAGTCGAAGGATCGTCGCCGCCAACAAAAGCTCCTTGCCAAGCAAGAAAAGCACCTTGTTAAGGCCGAAGAAAAGGGCCTCAAAAAGCGCCGGAAGCACGAACAAAAAATGGCGGAAAAAGAACTGGAAAAGTTGCGCGAGGGCCACTTTAATTCTGGCAAGGTCAAGCGCTATGCAGGCGCATTGCGCACCGCCGCCCCGCTGTTGCTTCCCCTCGTTTATCGCGCATTTGTGGGCCTTAAGTCCGAAAAAGAAAAGCGCAAGGCTCACAAGGCGGGCGTGAGTTCCGCGGAAATGGCCTCTTTTTCTGGCTATGGCGCCCCGCTCAAGGCCCGCACCGCCGGCATCCGTAATTCCCTCAAGGACGTAGATCTGCCCGCCGGCTTCAAGCGGGACGTGCGCGAGCGCCTCGAAGAGGTTGATGCCGCGATCGATAACGCCGAATTCATGACGGAGCAGCAGCGCCGCCGCGCGCATAAGACCATTAGCGGAGAGATCGATTCCGTTACCGCGGAGATTCAACAGCGCCTGGGCGAATAATTTCTCCTCCGCCTCCCATCGCCGTTCACTTTTTTGGTGGCGGCGATATTTTTATGCGCGGGCACCATTAACTGAAACTTTATTGTCTACTAATTTCCACACTGGTAGAATTGAATTAGAGTTAATTCAGAATCCAAATACCGGTATTAGGTAAACATATCGATGCAATAAACCATGGAGGTACTATGGCACGCCGCGAAATCACACAATTTTATGATGACCTTGATAATCAACTCATTGGTGAGGATGAATTAGAGGTAGTCCGCTTCAGCGTCAATGGACGCAGCTACTTGATGGATCTATCCCGTGACAATGCCCGCCGCTTCCACGAGGCAATCGCCCCCTTTGTCGAAGCCGCACATGCCGCCCCCGATGCGGAATCCCCACAGGTCGATCCGCGCAAGGTCCGCGAATGGGCGCAAAAGCAGGGCCATGACGTAGCGCGCCGCGGCAAGATCCCCCAGAACATCATCGACGCCTACAACGCGGCCCACTAGAGACTTAAAGCACGCCCTGTTCCCTGGCGGCCGCCACCGCAGAGGTGCGCGAGCGCACGCCCAATTTGTCATAAATGTGCACCAGGTGGGACTTCACCGTGGCCTCAGAAAGCATGAGGTCGTGGCCAATTTGCCGGTTCGAGGCCCCCGCCGCCACCAGTTGCAAAACCTCTAGCTCGCGCGGGGTCAGCGAGGTGCGGGGCGTGCGGACTCGGGTCATGAGGCGATCGGCCACGATGGGCGAGAGCGCCGAGTCCCCCTCCGCCGTCGAATGGACGGCATCCAAAAGCTCCTGCGGTGGAGCGTCTTTTAGGAGGTAGCCCACCGCGCCTGCTTCGATAGCGCCGAGGATATCCGCATCGGTGTCGTAATTGGTGATGACCAACACCTTGGGCGGCGTGCTCATGGAGGAACGAATCTGCGCGGTGGCTTCGACGCCACCCATAACGCGCGTTCCCTCCAGGCCCGCCCCGAAGCGCAGGTCCATGAGGATGACATCGATACCGCCTGCTTGTGCCGCAGACACAGCGGCCTCCGCCGTCGCTACCTCGCCCACGACGTCGATATCTTCGGCACCTTCAAGCACCGAACGCAGCCCCAGCCGCACAATCTCGTGGTCATCTGCCAAAAGGACCCGAATCACGACATCCCTCCTATCGATGTTTTTCTCAACCAAAAGTTTAATCTACCGCCTTATCAAAGGGCACACTAACTGACACAGCCGTTCCCTCCCCCGGCGCGGATTCTATGATCACCTCGCCGCCCAGCTCCTGCGCACGGCGCTGCATGGCAGAAAGGCCAATATGCCCCAGACCCGCCGGCGCGCTTTCCACCGTCGCGGGCTCAAAACCCTGCCCATTATCAACCACATCCACGCGCACCTCGTCGGTTTCATAGGTGACGGTGATCCGGGCGCGGCTGGCGTGGGCATGCTTGACGATGTTCCCCACCGCCCCCTGTGCAATCCGCAATAGCGCCGCCTCTATTTTCATCGGCAGCTGTTGCTCCGCACCCTCGCTTTCGACCTCCACCTGGAACCCCGCAGTAGCGGCGAAGTTTTCCGCCATGCGCGTCAGCGCCGCCTCAAGGGAGGTCTCCGTCAGTGTAGGAGGCTGCAGCGCCGCAATCATGGCCCGCGCCTCATGCAGGTTATCCGCCGCGGCCCGCCGGGCGAGCTCAATGCGCCGCCGGGCGGCGGCAATGTCGTGTTTATCCAGATCCCGGTCGGCGGAGTGCAGGAGCATCTGAATTGATGACAACCCCTGGGCCAAGGTGTCATGAATCTCATGGGCGATGCGCTGGCGTTCGGCCACCATGCCGGCGTCTCGTTCCGTGGCCGCCAATTGCGTCCGGGTTTCTACTAGCTCCCGGTTCATGCGCGATAAGGTGCGAAACGCATAGGTAATCGCCACGGTTACTAGTGCCGAGACCGCCGGTCCCATCACTCCACCAAAGGTCAGACCTCCCGGTATCTGCACCACGACAGTGAGCACGGTCGCACCGATGACACACAGGATACCTGCGGTCACATCCAGCACCGTCAGGTACAAAAAGTACATGACGAATACCAGATAAATGGCGGCGGGAGCCACGAAAAGATCCGCACCCCATAACACCGTGAGAATGCTTATCCACAAGTAGCGCATGGGCCGCGGCCACTGCTCCGCATAGATCGATCCCGCAAAGTAGACGGCCGCGAACCCCACCAATAGCAATAGGTTAATAAGGGACTGCGATAGCGGCATTTTCACCGAAGTAAAAATACCCACCACTAACAGGACCGCAGTCAAGAAATGAATGCCGGTGCGCAGTGCATCAGAATCCCGATCTAATGTGGAGCTCATGCGCAAAAGCCTACTTGTCCTTCTCGCCCTGACCGGAATAGGGATCGCGGGATGCCAGACCGAACAAGCAGACCAGACCGAACCGGAACACGAGGTGACACCGGAAAGCGCCGCCATCAACGTCGCACAGACCGCAGAGGTCAACGAGTGGAGCGATTGCCCCTATATCGATCCCGGCTGGTTGGAAAATACCAATGGCGAGCGTCTTACCAAGCAGGGCATCGACACGCGCTTTCCCACCCCCGCGTGCGTCTTCTGGTCTTATCAAGACCACCCGCAAGCTACCGTCATCGTGCGCGAGATGCCCACTGTAGAAGACGCCCGCGCCGCGGTGGATTGGGCCGCGCCAATCGATGCCACCGAGCCCGCCTCCTTTGCAGGCTGGGAAGGCGGACGGGGCATCGTCAATGAGCAGGCCGTCTATGCCGTGCAAAAGGATACCCACGCGGTGCTGGTGTGGAGCAATCAGCAACAGACCTTCAAGTCCGAGCAGATTGCCCAGGAAGCCATTGCCAATTTAGGGCTTTAAACCGCGACGTCGTTATAGGGCATCATCGGCGAAACCCAGGGGAAGACAACCTCCATGAGGAGGAAGAAGATTCCTACCGCAATGGCGATGGCGAGCAGCGCCTTCACTGCCTTCGGTCCTGGCAATAGATTCCACAAAGCGCGATACATTACTTAGCTTCCTTTCCAACTTCCATCGCGTGCACGATCATGCGCTCGGCGTTGGAAAATTGCGGGTGACAGGTAGTCAGAGTCAGCATTCCCCGCGTGGGGTCCGCTTCAGTTCCTGGGACGGGGTCGATCACTGAGACATCGCCTGGCGTGGTGATGTGCCTGCCGGCAACATGGCTATATTCTTCTGGTACTTCATCGAAGCAATCCGCATGCTCGCCATCGATGGGCAGCACCTTGTAAGTAATCTTTTCCGTTTGGGTTTCGATGATGACGTCATCGCAGGTGTGCAAAGAACCCAAATCATTAAATGGGGCACCCTTGCCCACGCGGTGCCCAGCCACCGCAAAATTCCCCGTCTCACCTGGCATTTGTGTGTCCTCATAGTGACCAGGGCCGCGTAGAAGATCATCATCATCCGTGCCTTGAATGATGGCAAAATGATAATCCGAGCCAAAGGCTGGGATGTACATCTGTGCGAAAGCCTCTCCCAAATCTGGGTCCACTTTCTCCCGGGGGTTGCGCCACTGCTCTTCTAATTTTGCATTAGCTTCATCTTGTAAACGCCCTGATTCCACATTCGTCCAATAGGCTTCATAGAATGCAAATAGAACTAAAACCAAACCAATGGTTAGCATGAGTTCGCCCAGAACTTTTGTCATGTCCTAAACCATACTTCCTCTCCGAAAGGAAAACCATGTTCGAGTTCTTCATGTACCCGGTTTCCGGAATCATGAAATTCTGGCATTGGCTGATCAGCGGCTTCGTTGATGAATCCGCTGCATGGCTTGTCTCCATTTTCCTTTTGGTACTCACCGTGAGAGGCATCGTTATCCCCCTCAACTGGATGTCGCTGCGCTCCGCACGCATCGGTGTCCTCATGCGCCCGGAGAATAACGATATCTCTAAGGAAATGAACCAGGCCAGCACCAAAGAGGAAATGGCTGCGCTCATCAAGAATCAGCAGGACCTCATGAAGAGCTATAACTACAAACCTGCTGCTGGCTGCATCCCGCCGCTCATCATGATTCCGGTTTTCATTGGTTTGTACCAAGTAATCCTTCGGATGTCGAAAATCGATCAGGACTCAAAGACCGTCGGCATGCTCAATGCTGACGACGTCGCCGCCTTTCGTGAAACCACATTCTACGGTGCCCCAATCACTGACTTCGCCCGCGATCACGGCGATCTTCTTAATCCCGTCCTCATTGCTGCCATCGTCTTTACCATGGCGAATTCCATCATCGCCCTAATCCGCAGCTTCCTCACCACGCAATTCGATCTAAAACTAAACCGCCGCATATTCATTTTCATGGGCATTTTGCTCATCATCGTGCCCTTCTTCCTCTGGCACCTGGCTCATAATGGTCCCATTCCCGTCGCCATCATTATTTATTGGGCCTGTGCATATTGGATCACCCTCATTCAGACCATCATCTTCGAAATCATGCTGCGCGAGTTCTACCCGCTTACAGATGAAGTAAATGCGATGCGCCGTGAGAGCCTTCAAAATTGGCGGAATAAAGAAAAACAACCCGCTCTTTCCAAGGAGGAGAAAAAGCGGGTCAACCGGCTGCGCATTGAGGCGCGCAAGCACCTTAAATCGAATAATCAGCAGGAGGAGCCGAAAGCATCTGAGTAGCTAGCTCGCGGGCGGTATAGAGTGGCCCTGCTTCTTTGGTCAGGCGGGATCCGGCGAGACCGCCATCGAGGAAAATCAAGAGCTGGCTTGCTTGGGAGGCTGAGGGATAACCGTTGCGCTCCGTCAACAGAGCCGTCAAGGTAGAGTGCACCCAATTGCGATGCTGCATGCAGGCCGCGACGATGCCGCGCTCCGAATCCGTTTCAGGCCGCGGGTACTCGCCCGCTGCATTCAAGAAGTGCGAACCGCGGAATCCTTCCTCCGGCTCTTCCTCAATGACCTTGTCAAAAAAGGCCAAGATCTTTTGGTCCGGATCCTGCATGGCAGCCGTCCGCTGCTCCCAGTCCTGGCGGAATTGTTCATCCAAGGACTCTACGTAGGCAATAACCAAGGCATCCTTGGAACCAAACAAGGAATATAGGGATGCCTTGGCCACATCCGCTTCGCGCAAGATGCGGTCAATACCGATGACGCGAATGCCCTCAGTTTTAAAGAGCTTTGTTGCAGATTCCAGCAATCGGCTCCGCGGGCTGGGGCGATTGCGGCGCGACTTCTTCTCTGCCATGGATTCCTCTCTACAACGACAAAACCGGTTCATCTACACTTTATAGACAAACCGGTATGTACGCTAGTTATATGCGGACTATTGTTTCACTTTGTCCACAATCCACAGCAAGATGCAAGCACCAGCGGTGGCCGCGACGATAGAGAAGATCCAACCACCGCTAGCCTCAATATTCAGTAGCTGGATAATGATGCCACCGATGAGGCCGCCGATAACACCCACCACCAAGTTGGTAAACAACCCGTGGTCACGCTTCATAATCTTCTCTGCCAGCCAACCGGCAATGATACCAACAATGATTGAAGTAAATAGACCCAAACCTAGTCCCATGATTTCCTCCTAATATAAACGTATCGAATACTTCCCAGTTTAAACCCCTGTGACTCAAGTGGCGATAACAAATGCGACACATTTGTATAGCAAAGTGGCTTTAAAACACCAGAAGCGCTCCACTCCTAGCTCTAAAAGCCGGGAGAAGAGCGCTGGGAAGTCAGGCTATGAATGATTTAGCCTTCGTCGTCTGGGCGTACCACCATCATCGGGCACGGTGCAGACTGCAGCAATGCGCGGGAGGTAGAGCCAAGGACCATGCCCTTGAATCCACCACGGCCGTGGGAACCAACGACGAGAAGCTGCGCACCTTCGGCGGCCTCCGTCAACGCACGGACGGGCCGGTCACGGGTGATCTGCTTCTTCACCTCAACATCTGGGAACTCTTCGCGCGGTTCCTTCAGGTTTTCTTCAAGCACCTCAGCCTGTTCCTTTTCAATCTCTGACCACTCAGACTGAGCTGCAGAGAGGCCGGCGAGGGATGCCTGGATTTGCATATCCATCCAGGTGTGCACGGCAACGAGGGCCGCGCCGCGAGCCTGGGCTTCGCGGAAAGCATAGGAGGTTGCCTTCTGAGAAACCTCGGAACCGTCCACGCCAACGACAACTGGGCCGTATTTGGTGGAGTCGGTGACGTTATTATCTTCACGAACCACAACTACCGGGCAAGCGGCGTGGGAAACAACTGCTGCGGAGACAGACCCCATGACCATGCCGGACAGGCCGCCCATGCCGCGCGAACCCATCACGACCATGGTGACGTCTTGAGACATTTCCAAGAGCATATCGATGGGGGAGCCCTCTGCGATGGTGTGCCCAATCTTGAGCTCTGGGGCTACCTCGTGAGCGATTGCACGAGCTTCCTCAATCTTTTCCAGGGTGTCGTCCTGCAAGTCATCGTAGAGATCCTTCGGCGGAACCATACCTTCTGCATACAGGAATTGCGGTATGGTGTAGCTCGATGCGATGCGCAGCGGGATTTCCCTCTTCATCGCCGTATTTGCCGCCCAACGGACGGCGTTCTTTGAGGCGTCAGAGCCGTCGACGGCGACGACTACAATGTCTTCCTTAGCCATGATCTTTCCTTTCAGTGGTTATAACTTAATTATAGTACGGATTAGGCTTAATGGTTGACAGTTGCAGGATCAGAATTGGACGGAGAGAAAATTTCGAGGAGCGTTCGGAATACGTCCCATATCACCGCGCCAATTCCGTCATTGAAAAAAGCCAGCACCTGGTCCGCGAGAGAATTAATATCCATGTCAAACACACTAATACACCACAAAAAAGGATTCAGCCCTTTGCCCATTAAAAATGGGCTGAACCCCACGCGCGTACGTACGCCGGAGGAAGGTCTCAGCACCTGGGATTTTCTCAGCGAAGTCATCTCCTCGCAGCGCCACCGCCACCCCAATGATGATGCACAAGCACTGCGTGACCGATTCACCGCGGGCGAGGTAGTCCTGCGCGATCAAACTCCCCTAAAGCCAGGTACCGTGCTCGGCAAAGATGTCGATGTCTTCTTCTACCGCATCCCCGCACCAGAAACTCCCGTACCCTATGACATCCCCATCATCTATGAAGATGACAACATCCTGGTAGCCGATAAGCCCCCATTTATGGCCACCATGCCGCGCGCCCGGCACATCGTCGAAACTGCCACCGTACGCCTTCGCCGTTCCACCGGAATTAACGAATTAGTGCCGGCACACCGCCTCGACCGCCTCACCTCGGGCCTTCTTCTATTTACCAAGCACAAAGAAGTCCGCGGCGCCTACCAGTCCCTCTTTGCAGAAAAGAAAGTCCACAAGACCTATCAGGCGGTCGCGGAATTCCGCCGCTTGCCGACGCCCCTCCAATGGTCCTCCCACCTAACTAAAACGCCCGGTGAAATCCAGGGACGAATAGCAGATGGTGAACCAAATGCTTTCACCACACTAGAATCGGTAGAACCCATTGATAAGGCCCCTTATGAAAAAGTTCACGGTTCACTAGCTGACCTCGGCATCTACACCCTAAAACCACAGACTGGGAAGACCCATCAATTGCGGCTGCTCATGTGGCAGGCAGGCATACCGATCCTCGGCGATCCTGTCTACCCCACGATTTTCCCTGAGGAAGCTGAAGACATGTCCGTACCCATGCACTTAACAGCGACGGACTTAGAATTCACGGATCCACTCAGCGGAAAGCCGCGCCGTTTCGTCTCAGGCCTTCCATTGGCTACGCACAAATTGCTTTAAGCCTGCAGCGTCCCAGGTTTTGTTCCGTTTGAATAGAGGGGAAAATCTGGAACGACCTGACCTCCATTTGGTGTCCACCTGATATTCAACCCAGTCGAGTTGGGAAGATGAAGTGCCCCGAGTTTTGTTCCTAGGCATTTGCCTTGATTTCTATTATTCCCTGTTACGGGTTCTTCTTCCACAATTCGTTTTCCACCTCGGCTGGGATTCGGCATCCCAGGCTTTGGTGGAGCCTAGTCTCGTGCCACCATGACACCCATTCGAATGTCGCAATTTCTACCTCGACAACATCATTCAACCTGCGAGTATGGATGAATTCGTTCTTGTAAGAGCCGCTAACATTTTTAGCTAGAGCATTGTCATATCAGTCGCCGACAGTCCCAGTGGAAGCGACAATCCCGTGCTGGGCGAGACGCTCGCTGTTGGCAACGCTGACGTACTCTAAGCCGTGATCCGAATGGTGAATAAGGCCTGTTGTTTCTTTCGCACACTTGGGTCGCTTGATTGCGAGCGTGCAGCGGTAATGCTTGAAGTGCGCATCGAGTCCGAAAGCGCCCACCCAACTATTCGTCTCAGAACCATTCGCCGCCTGGGATTTATCCTGCACTGCTTTTATGCGGGCACGTTTGCCGGTGCCGTACTTGGGGGCCCAAGAATGTAGCGCAGCACGGTTGATGCCGAGCTCTGCTGATGCTGAGTTCAGAGAGGTCCTCATTGTTTTCATAGAGGGCCACGGCATCGCGTTTGAACTGTTCTCAGTACCTGGACATGGTGGTAAATTACCTTTCTTCCCAACTCGGCTGGGTTGAATATGAGCGTGTCAAGTTGTTTGTGTGTGGGGCTAGGTTTATAGGTATTTGTCGAAGCGGGCGGGAAAGGCTACGGCCATT
>NZ_JBEHFO010000016.1:0-41865 GCF_040225595.1 Corynebacterium sp. KPL2734
CGTCTCGCCATAGTAGTCATTCTGGTTCATCTCCTTATGCGGGTTGGGTTCCCACACACAAACCATTAGACACTCTCATACGGCCTAACCCTCGGATGTATCCAATTTCCGGGGCTAGGACTCTCTCCCAAACTTGGGATACCGAACCCCGTCCGAGGTTGAAACAGGATAGTGAGAACAGACCCCGCTACAGGATAAAATGGAAATCACGGCAAATTCTCAAGAACAAAACTCGGGGCACTTAGAGCGTGGGGAAACAACGTTCACACTCGTTTATATCTCCAAGGTAGAGACAACAGTGCACTAAAAAGCAAGACGAAAGTCGCACCTACTAAATATGCTAGCGATCCCCAAGAGATAGCCTCGCCGCCAAAGATGCCGTATCTAATTGCTTTACTTATATGGACAGCTGGGTTGGTTTCTCCCGCTATCTGAAGCCACGGCGGCAATAAGTCTTCCGGAACGGCAACCGGACCGAAACTTAGTAGAACAATAGCCAATAATAATGAGATTGAAGACGCCTGCTCAAGACTGGTGCTTAATGCTCCGATTATCATTCCGGCAGAAAGGAAAGCACAACCAGCAAAAATTACGGCAGGCACGATAGCGAAAGACGGAGATAAAGAGAGACCGAGAATCTTAACTACCACTATCGGAGTTATGAGCAGTGAAGGGGTAGCTAAAAGACCAAAGGCTATAAAACTTCCGATAACAAACTGGAGGCGCTTCGCTCCGGTAGCCGCTAGTTGATCTAGGGCTCCATTCGCTTTCATAAAGGAAATGTTGGTGGCAATTTTTCCCTGCAGCTCAAACAGTAAAGAAAACGCTAGCCCGCTTATCACAGCGTACTCAACGGCGGTACCACCTAAATTTTGTGCGTATACACCAAGTCCTAAGGACATCAGAACAGGTACGACAATCCCAGTAAGCAGCATTGACGGCCAAGACCATCGCCAATTGGTCAGCTGTATGCGGGTAAACGTAATGGTGTTACTCATGCTTTATTAGTTTTGGATGCGACTAGGTTGACAAAAACATCCTCAAGACTGGGGGAACTGATAGTAATGTCTTCGGCTCCTTCGAGGTATAGTTTCGAGATAATTCTCGGAACTTGGTCGACATCTACTATCTGTTCCCAAGGTGCTGATCCTTTATCGGTATTGGATTCAGTACGGTACGCAATGGTTCGTCTATTTTGAATCTCCTGCATTATCTGGTCAACCGTACCGTTGGCAATGAGTCGCCCCTTATCCATGACTCCGAGATGGGTTAGACAAGATTCAGCTTCGGAAACTGCGTGAGTGATTACTAATATGGTAACTCCCTCTTGGGAAAGGTTTGCAATTTCGTTCCATACTAGGCGGCGGTTTAGGGTATCCAGCTCGTTCGTAGGCTCATCGAGAATGACGAATGGACGGTTGGAGGAGATAGCGATCGCAAGTTGGACAAGTTTACTTTGTCCACCGGATAGTGATCTCACTTCTTGATTGTGGAAACGAAGAATGCCCAGCTTTTCTAGGAGTCGTTTCTGCTGTTTCTTCGATGACTTCGTCCCGTACAGCCGACCGAAGTAAGTCATCGATTCTTTTACGGTCATGGTGTTTAGGGCCAAGGGAGATTGCGACAAATATGCGACATTTGACCTTTGCCAGTCGGCGGTCGCCGCCGCATCTCTGCCTTCGTTTATCCAGACGTGACCGGAATTCGGGCGTAGTACGCCGGTCAGGATTCGGGCTAAGCTACTTTTTCCCGAACCGTTACGCCCAATCAAACCGTAGACACTTCCTTTGTCGATGCTCAGCGAAACATTGTCGACTGCTGGATTTTCTTGATTAGGGTAGGCCTTACAGAGACGCTCTAGTCGCACGAGTTCTGACATGCCCTAACGCCTTTCAATCGACAACGAAACGGCCTAGATTTATGGCGGACGTTACTAAAGCAGCTGAGATATGCAATGTCATCGTCCGAGAATGATTATGATAATAGTACTCGGTCCTAACCCCCGATGTGTCCACTTATTGGAGACATTGCCAAAGTCCTCCATCTTTCGTTCAATCTTGGTTTTGAACATGGAGAAATGCTTGGTGATAACAGCCATGGGCTGTTCAATTCCCTGTAGGTGCACCTCGTAGGTATCTCGCATAAAATTCGGCGCATCCGTGAGTGCGACCTCCAAGGTGTTGGAGGATTTAACACCGGGTCAAGGACCTGGTTTAGGAAATAACCAGCTCGTCGAACGTTTTTAATCCTCCTCCCTAGGGGTGGTTTTTGCTTTTTCCTGTGCTTCGTGGGCCTCTTCGTAGGCCCGCGCGCGGTGAGCGGTCATGGTTTGTGCAAAAGTCTGCACCCAATTCTTATTCTTTTCCGCCAGCGGGCCGGAGGGCTCGGTGACGGTCCAGGTGCCGTCCTCGAAGAGCCAAATAATGTCCCGGGTGTGCGGATCCATGACGTAGAAGGCGCGGCCATCGGTCTTTATGTTGTGGTGGTGCTGGCACAGGCAGGCAAGGTTTGCGGGAGTCGTCGGCCCGCCATCCGCGTGGTTGACGCGGTGATCCTTTTGGCACACCGTGGCAGGGCGGTTGCAGCCTGGGTAGCGGCAGGTGCCGTCGAATCCTTCGAGGAAGGCTGCCATATCCGGCGGAGTCACATATCCTTTTACCTCCTTATCCGGGTTCATTTCCCGGATCTTGGAGTAGGGCAGCGCGTTGGAGCGCGCTGGGTCGAGCCATCCAACGGATTCGATGAAGGCGGGGGAGTTGGGGACATCGGTTGCCTTGTAGGCATTCAGGATGACCTGGGGTGCTTCGGTATTGCCGGTGAGGAGGGAAATGGCGGCATCGGCAAGCGAGCAATCTAGCTTGAGCGCAGTCTCCTTGATGCACTTATCTACGCACGCCATCACCGAAGGCTCCGCGCTCAGCGTCATCGCCGCGGTATTGTTTCCCCAATTTTCCATGGTGTAGCGCGGCTGGGTCGGTCCCTTTTTGACCGCAAGGGTGTCATCTTCGAGGTTGATGAGCTCATTAATCTTCCTTTTAATCTGTGCTTGCGTCCGCATGGACTGGTTGGCGCGGGTGGGAGTGAGGTAGGCGGTGAGCTGCTCATCGATGCGCGCGACTACCTCCGGGGTCGGGTTGCCCAGGCGGTTGAGGGATTTATTGATGGCAATGAGGCGGTCTAAATCTAGGTGATAGAGCTGGTGCTGCAGTTCTTTCAGCTGGGGGAGCTCTTCCAGGCGGTACAGGGCCATCAGGATATGGCCGATTCGCCCCTGATTAACTCCGGTGGTGCGGTAGAGAGATTGGGTGACTAATTCGAAATCAGAATCGAGATCGGGGATCTGCTCAGTCCAGAACTCATATTCAGTCTTTCGCATTTCAAAAGCTACGCGTGTAGTGGGGTCTTTGGTGTTGGTCGTGGAAAAGTAGGGATCTTCCATGGCGCTTAAAACCTAAATTTGTGGTGTGAACGTGTGTACGAAAAACACTATAGAACACCCACCGGACATTCGCCTGTTTTACGGCGTTTCTGCAGGTAGGACTGCATATTCTTTCGTCAAAATAAACAGCTTAAAAAGCAAAATTATGTGCTAGTTTAAGGCAGGTATGAGTCAGGAGCAGGAAACGCAGGAAGAACCCGGGCGTGCGTGGTGGCAGTGGTGGGCGCCCTTGGCGATGATCGCTGTCTTCTTGGTGCTCCCGCCGGCGATTTACCAGGCGGTTTCCGGCACGGTATTGCTCGGCCTTATGGGTGGGCTTACCGTGCTTATTGCTTTTATCGATGCCGCCACATTCCGCTACTCATGGACCATCTTCTGGGTGGCGGGCATCGCCTATTTCGCAGCCATGGCGATGTACTTCAACGAGGGGACATGGATTTACCTGCCGGTAATGGTCCTTTTGGCGTTGGGTGCTAGCAAATTGGGCGCCAAGGTGGGGAAGCGCTGATGGAAATCTGGCGGTTGAACCACCCTGAGGCCGGCCTGCTCGAGGTTGAGCGCGGCTACGATGCCGAGTTCGCCGAGCGGGGCGAATGGCCCAAGGAACCGGAGGAATTTACGCCGGTGCTTGGCGATGCCCCCTTTATCCACCGCATCCAGCTCTGGCGGAAGAATCCCACACCCCGCATGCAGATCGTGGTCGACCACGAGGTTCGTAGCCGGCACGACAAGCCGCGTGGCGGCCGTTATTCATTGCAGAAGAAGCTGGAAAACGATCTCTCATTCAGTGAGAATAGTGCGCCGCGGACTAAGCCTTATGTAGATATCCAAGCCACTCCTTTTGGGGAGATACAGGATGTCTACTACCGCGATGGGGAGGAGGCCGTGGCCTTTGATCCGCCGCCGGGCTCCTTGGGTGAAAAGCGGCGCCGGGCAATGGAAGAAAGCCCCTTCAAGCGCGTGCTGTATCCGCTGCTCGGTGGGCTGGGGAAGTCCGGGTGGGCCATTGCGATGATTGTTTTGGCTCCTATTATTAGCCGCATCCTCTCGCGTTTGCTGCCGGATTGGGAGCTGCCAGATGTAGATTTTCCGGAGATTTACCTTCCGCTGCCAAATCTGCCGAATCTGCCGGAGCCACCGCAGATTACCTTGCCCGCGCCGCAGTTTGCGATGCACTTTGTACCGCCGGAATGGGTGGTTTTCCTTATGGATTACAGCAGGGTGTGGATGCCTATAGTTATTGCCATTGCCTTTGGGGTGATGGCGGTGCGCAATGCAAAGAAATCGGAGGCGAAGAAGAAGGAGTGGCAGAACCATGAAGATTCGCGGCGCGATTGATGCGGAGGGCAGGTGCAAGCATTGGCATTCCCCGCTCGACGTGGTGGCCAATAAGTGCGCGACCTGTGGCGAGTACTTTGCGTGCGCGCTGTGCCATGCGGAGCTGACGGATCATGAGTTTGGGCCCATGCTTGTCGATGCCCCCGCTGCCCTCTGCGGTTCCTGTGGCCTCGAGATGGATTACCAGCTGTATTCTTCTGTCGAGGCATGCCCGAAGTGTGGGCATATGTTTAATCCCGGCTGCAGTGCGCATGCCGGGATCTATTTTCAGGTCACCGCGTAAAAGCGAGGGGAGAGTGCTACTGGTTCAGGCCCAAGAAGCGGTTGACCAGGCTGTGGTAGGCGCGCACGGTGAGATCCAGGTCTTCGAGGTAGAGGTGCTCATCGTGGCTGTGTAATTGCGAGTTGGCGCTGGCCATATCGCGGCCCTCGGCATGCATCGCGAAACCGTAGGCATTGCCGCCCTTGCGTCGAGCGAAGCGGAGGTCGGAGCCACCGGTGGCATGGACGGGCACGACGTCTTTATCGGGGAAGAACTCTTTGGCGGTGGCCTCAATGGTGCGCCAGAGCTCGGTATCGGTGGAGGACTGGGTGGCATTTTCGGTGATGAGGTGTTCGATTTCTACCTCATCGGCGAGATCGCCCAGTGCGCTGCGGAGGAAGTCGTCCAAGTCTTCCTGGGTTTGCCCAGGGAAGGGGCGGATATCCATCTCGAGGTAGGCGTGGGAAGGCAGCACATTGATGGCTCCGCCGGCACGCAGGACGGTCTCGGCGATGGTGGTGTGGCTAAAGGCGTGGGCGTAGGCATCGAGGTTGCCGAACTTGGTGTAGTCACCGGTGCCATCGATAAGCTCTTTTTCGGTCTCAGGATCGAACTTGAAGGTGCGAACGAAGCCCTCCCAGATCTCGTTGGAGGCTGTGGGTGGCTCGGCTTCGGCGATGCGGCGGGCGACCTCGCCGATCTTTACGATGGCAAAGTCCTTGCCGTAGGGAGTCGAGCCGTGCCCGGCATCACCGGTGACGTGGAGGCGGCGCTGACCGGCGCCCTTTTCGCCTACGTTGAAGCCCACCGCGCCGGGCAGGTGGCTACCGCCGGTCTCGGAGAGGCAGTTCTTCCAGGAGAAGGCATCGGGGTGGTTTTCTGCCATCCACCGCACGCCCAGGCCACCGCGGGCCTCTTCATCGGCCATGCCCACGAAGGCAAGCGTTCCGCCGGGGTTGCCGGCGCGCGCTACCTCGCGGGTGACGGCGGCCATGGTGGCGGTAATAAAGAGCATGTCTACGGAACCGCGGCCGTAGAGCTTGCCATCTTCAATGAGGGCCTCGAAGGGTGGCTTGGTCCACTTGGGTTCGTCGACGGGGACGACATCGGTATGCCCCATAAGGGTGAGGGGCTCCTTGGCGGGATCGCCGGGAACGGTGACCACGATGGACACGCGGCCTGGGTGGGACTCAAAGCGCTCGATGGAGACGTCTTCACCGGCAAAAAAGTTCTCTAGCGTATCGGCATTGCGCACCTCAAAGCCGGAATCCGGGGTGAGGTCGTTTACGCAAGCATTGCGGATGAGTTCTTGGAGGAGTTCGAGGGTGTCATCGTAAAGCGTCATGCCCCTTAGGGTAATCCCGAGAAAAAAAATTTGTGATTTTGGCCAAAGTTGAACGGCGTTCAAGTAGGGTTCACTGCATGAGCATCATCGACATCGCCCGTGAGAAAGCTCTGGAGCAAGGCAAAGGCCTTAACCAGGAAGAACTACTACAAGTACTGCAGGTTCCAGATTCCCAGCTGGAAGAGATTGCTGATATCGCCCACCAGACCCGCCTGAAGTGGTGCGGCCCGGACGTATCGGTGGAAGGCATTATCTCCATCAAGACCGGTGGTTGCCCAGAGGATTGCCACTTCTGCTCCCAGTCCGGCCTCTTCGAGTCCCCAGTGCGCGCAGTGCGCCTGAACATCCCTGAGCTGGTGGAGGCGGCACAGAAGACCGCCAAGACCGGCGCCACCGAATTCTGCATCGTTGCTGCGGTGAAGTCCCCGGATGACCGCCTGCTGGACCAGGTGGGCGAGGCCATCGCCGCCATTAACGATGCCGTTGACATCGAGATTTCCTGCTCCCTGGGCACCCTGACCCGCGAGCAGGCACAGCGCCTGAAGGACATGGGCGCACAGCGCTACAACCACAACCTGGAGACCTCCCGCTCCTACTTCCCCAACGTGGTCACCACCCACACCTGGGAAGAGCGCAAGAAGACCCTGGACTACGTGCGCGAGGTAGGCATGGAAGTCTGCTGTGGCGGCATCATCGGCATGGGCGAGTCCCTGGAGCAGCGCGCCGAGTTCGCAGCCCAGCTGGCAGAGATCGATCCGTGCGAGGTTCCGATGAACTTCCTCGACCCTCGCCCGGGCACCCCGTTCGCTGATCGCCCGCTGGTTCCGCTGGGTGAGGGCCTGCGTGCCGTTGCTGCATTCCGCTTGGCGATGCCCTCCACCACCCTCCGCTTCGCTGGCGGCCGCGAGCTTTCGCTTGGCGATGACGGCACCGAGCGCGGTTTGCTCGGCGGCATCAACGCCATCATTGCCGGCAACTACTTGACCACCCTGGGTCAGGAAATCGAAAAGGATGTGGACATGCTGGGCCGCATCGATCTCCCGATCAAGGCTCTGTAGTGTCCGAGCCGAACTCTGAGTTGGCAACCGCCGTCCTGGCCGGGGACGAGCCAATTTTCCACCCCAATACCGGCAAGCCGATCGAAGAGGTCTTCAAGCTGCACCCCGCTGCAGCTGCTGGCCTCGACGTACCGCGCTACTGCCAGATCTGCGGCCGCCGCATGGTAGCCCAGGTGCGTCCCGATGGCTGGCACACCAAGTGCTCGCGCCACGGGGAGCTAGATTCTGAGTGGTTATATGTAGAGCAGCTACCAGAGAGTTAGCACTACTAAGATAGGGAGCCGCTGCCGCAAGGCAGGCGGCTCCTTTTTCTATTGAAAAATGGCTCTGACCTGGGTATAGGTAAATCTACTTGCGAAATTTGGTGCGCTCTACTTTAGAGATTTGGTACGTCCTACTTGCGAAATTTGGTAAAAACTTGCAATCGCTTGATTAGATTGGTGGGTATGGATCCCGCTGTAGCCCATGCTCATCAGTCCGCGCTGCGATCGATTGCGCGTGTCGTGGAGGAGACGGCGCCGCACACGGAGGCGGGGAAGGCTTTGGGGGACATCGGCAAGCAGCTGCGTAACGGGCCGGTCATGGTGCTCACTGGGGCGGGGGTATCGACGGAATCGGGGGTGCCGGATTATCGCGGGCCGCGGGGCTCGCTGAGCAGGCACCGACCAATGACGTATCAGGAATTTCGCCATGATCCGGCTGCTAGCCATAGGTATTGGGCGCGTAGCTTCGTGGGCTGGCGCGTGATGGATTCCGCGGCGCCGAATCGCACGCATTATGCGCTCGTGGAGTTGGAGCGCGCCGGGCTGGTTAATGGTGTGGTCACCCAAAACGTGGATGGGCTGCATAAACGAGCGGGTACGGAGAGGTTGGTGACGCTGCACGGTGATATGGAAACCGTGGTGTGTCTGCTGTGTGGTCACTATGAGGATCGCGGGCACTTCGATACGCGCCTAGCGGCCGCGAACCCGGGGTACCTAGAGCGCCTAGTCGTGGAAAGGGGCCAAGTTAATCCGGATGGTGACGTGACGCTGGATGAGAAAGATGTTGCGGCGTTCCGGATGGCGGGCTGCGAGCGCTGCGGATCGGAGCTGCTCAAGCCGGACGTGGTGTATTTTGGCGAGCCCGTGCCAGCCACGCGGCGGGATGCCGCCTTTGCGCTATTGAATGAGGCTAATTCGCTGCTGGTCGCCGGTTCTTCGCTGGCGGTGATGAGCGGTTATCGCTTTGTGCTTGAGGCCAAGAAGCAGGGCAAGCGCGTGGCCGTTATCAATGGCGGGCCAGGCCGCGGGGATAAGAAGGTGGATACGCTGTGGCGCACGCAGGTGGGCCCGGCTTTTGATGCCCTGCTCGATGAGCTGGAGATTTAATCAACGCGGCGTGTGCTCCACCATCCTGAGCAGCGTGCGCACGATGGCATGCACGCGCCTATCCATGGGCATATCTTCGTGCATGACCACGGCATGGCGGTCAAAATCTTGGATATAGATATTGCGCACCGCACCCTCAGGAGCGCCCTCTGGGTCGAGGAAGCAAGTCTCGGGCGGGACAACGACGGCATCGGAACGCGTGGCGATGCAGGTGTAGCTCACGCCGGATTCGAGGTCGCCGTCGCGGTTGACATCGCGAAGCACCTCGCTGCCCACCACCTGGTCCATGCCGGCGGGGCCAAACCAGCCATCGATAATGGAGCGGATCACCGCCTCTTGGCGTTGGGTGCGAATGAGGCGACTGGCGATGCCCCCGTGGGTCGTCCCATGATTAGGTGCGCTAATGCTCATGAGGTGGACGACCTTTTCGGCGCCGCCGTCCATGCGCATCCAGTACCGCGCGAGCAGTCCGCCCTGGGAGTGGCCTACCAAGATGACCTTTTCTGCTCCGGTGACGGCGAGCACGGTATCGATATACGCGCCGAGCTGCTGCGACGATTCCGGGATGGTCTGCGTGGCGCGGTGACCGTAGTCAGGGGCAAAGACCGCCCAGCCGTCTTGGCGCAAGATATTGCCCATAATTTGCCAGACGCCCTTGGTATCGCAGGTGCCGTGGATCAGGATGACCGGCCAGGGGCGCTCGTCGCGTGGGCGGGCGCCCCAATCGTCTTCGAAAACGCCGCGCGGCTTCGTGCGTGCGCCGAGGGGCAGGGTCCTTGCGGCATCGGCATCGAGGGCGGAATCGCCGGGACTGGACTTGTCCTTTTCGGCCTTGAGGCGGTCAACGATCTCGTCGGCGACGTCATCCTGCAAAGCACTGGCCGCGGCCGGGGAGGCGATGCCAAGGCGTGGCGAATCTTTTTCTTCGGGTGCATCTTCCTCGTTCACGCGCCCGAATTTGAGGAGTTGTTCAGAAATAATGCTTTTCAACTCTGCAAGAGATTCGACAGCCATGCCTTCCAATCATACGCGTTAATGCAGGTAAATGGCCTCTTTAGAAAAGTTGAAGAAATTTATGGAGAAAGCCCTTGACCACACGCCATAATCTTTGTAAACTTAGGCTTGCCTAATCACGGGCGGTGCTTACGGCGTAGGGCGCTCCACTCCTTGCCGCTAAGTGCCAGAGATTAGTCATGGGGAGAGGGCCCGCCGATGCGCAGTCGGCGGGCCTTCGTTTATGCAAGAAAACTTGCACGATTATCGCTGGCCGCTTAGTCTTACTAATCGTTCAGGATTTCTTGCACGATTGGAGTGAGGATGAGCCCGCGAAAGTATGAGCATCCAGCCATCGAAGAACTAGAATTCGTCCGTGTTCTGGCTGCAGTAAGCGATCCCATCCGGTTGGAAATGGTTAAGCGCATGGCGGACGGCCAAGAGCACGATAGCTTGAGGCTTGCCGATGACCTCCCGAGATCTACCCTGACGTATCACACCCGACAGCTCCGTGAAGCGGGAGTGACGTGGACAAGGGGTAAGGGGCGAACCTGTTTGATATCTTTGCGGAGCCAAGACTTGAATGAACGTTTTCCGGGCTTGCTTGATGCGGTGATTGACAATGCTTAAGCAGCTGTGGCCGTTTGTCATAGGTAGTGTGGCGCTCGGCTTAGATGCATATGTTATTGCTGGCTTGCTGCCGCAGATTGCGGAAGACTTGGGCACGAACGGCAGCATGATTGGCTTGGGCGTCACCGCTTTTACCGGTGCGTACGCTGTATCTGGTCCGCTGTTATCGGGTAAAGCGGGCAAGAATCCGCGTAGCGGCCTGCTTGGCGCAATCGCTGTATTCTCTCTGGCGAATATTATGACTGCCGTATCACCTACGGTGGGAGTTTTTATCGTCTCGCGGCTAATTGCTGGTGTGGCGGCGGGTGTCTATTCGCCGTTGTCCTCAGCGGTTGCGGGTGTGTCTGTTGCAGCAGAGCGTCGCGGGCGCGCACTGTCATTGGTCCTAGCTGGATTGGCGGTGGGAACTGTCGTGGGTGTGCCGGTGGGGTTGGGCGTCGCCGAGCAGTTAGGTTGGCGGGCTACTATTGGGTTGGTTTCGCTAGTTGGCATAGTGGCATGGTAGGTATAGCGTTGCGCAATCCGAGTGCCGTACCGGCTGTGCCTTCTTCCTCGCTGAGACAGCGAGTCCGAGTCATCGGCCGAGTAGATAATTTGCTGACGGTCCTAGTTACTTTCTTTGTGGGAGTGGGATCGTTAGGTTTGTACACCTATATTTCTGTCGTGCTCGGTCGTGTGCAGGTAGACACCATTGCGGGCATGTGGATTTGGGGTATCGGTGGCGCAGTGGGCGCATTTGGAATCGGGCGGGTGCTCGATAAGGTAAATAGTTCTCGCACGCTAACGTTGATAATCATTGCTTTACTTGCAGCTGATTTCGCGCTATTACTGCTCTTCCCCTCGAGCCACGTGGTGGCAGCGGTGTGCCTATTTGCATGGGGGCTTTTGGGCTGGGCTTCTATGGCGCCGCAACAAAATATCATGCTCAGCGCGAACCCTGATGAAGGTGCGACTGCAGTTGCTGCGAATGCGTCTGCAAACTATCTGGGCTCAGCTGTTGGTTCCGCGGTCGGGGGCCTTTTGCTTCCTTCCTCCACGGGACTTTTGCTTGCTGCGCTGTTCGCAGTTTTACTAGGAATCGCATGCAATGTTGGGGTCGGCACCCTTACTCGCGCTCGGTTCGGCGGGGATGCGGATTAGGCACCCCAAGGACTACCAAACTTTATTCCCATATAGGCAAAAGTTAAACGCTTTTTGTGGCGCATAATGCTGGTTCTCGCGCATTAAATGTGTCATTCGGATTTCTGAGTGCACGGCGTAATGTGAGTACTTCGCCATATTCTTTTGCCACTGTGGCGTCGAACGGTACGATTTTTCCTTTAATCGTGCAGCGGAGAGCTACTAAGAGTCCGATCTGTTCGCCATCCAGCCAGAGAAGCATGATTCCGGGGTAGAACTCGGATGAGAACTGCGGTATTTGCAGTAGGTTCGATTGTGGTTTGAAACCGTTCCACTATCTGTTCAACGGGTTCCAGTTTCATGGCTTCAGAGATTAGGTCGACGCCGATGGTGGTTGAAAGGCGACAAGCCCTGCCTCTTCGCTGATGATATCGGCAGTGCTTTAACTCAGTCTATCTCGGAATAAACAATGTATGGCACGGAGCTCTGCCGTGCTGCTCGGTCCCCGCTAAACTCGCCGGTATGACCGATCTGCAGCATGTCCACTCCGTAGATGAAGCGGTGACTCGCTTAATTGAGCATTATGAAACCTCGTGCGAGATGGCGCGCGAGGCCCTTGCCTCCGGCACCCTCGATGATTATCGCCACGTGGTCTATCCCAAGGTGACCGTGGAGATCCGTAAATGGCAGCCGATCGACCGCTCCGAGCCCTTTGGCTATGTGGACGAGGCCGGCAAGTATTCTGCGGTCGTCTCCAAGCCGCACATCATCCGAGAGTACTTGCACGAGCAGCTGACTCGGCTGACTAACAATTATCCGTGCGATATCTTCGTCGGCCAATCGGATGAGCGCATTCCGCCGGAATACATCAAGGATGCCCCGGCGGCGCCGCAGGAGCGCGGTCCCATCCCGCGCCCGACCTTGGATGAGGTCAACGATGCGATTATTGATGGCGAGTGGGACGCCTTCCACGGCGGGGAAAAGCCGCTCTTTCACTTCGGGGCGCAGCGCTTCGATATTGCTTGTGCGCGCATTGAGCACTACACCGGCATCGAGGTTGATACGGTGCAGAAATACATTCTGTTTACCAATTACGCGATGCATACCACGGAATTCGTGAAATTCGGCCTGCGCGAGCTGACCAAGGAGGATTCGCGGTATACGGCGCTCGTATTGCCCAATGGGGAGACCATTCATCCCAATGATGCGGTGGACCTCGACCTGGATGGGCTGACGCTGACCTCGCGCTTTCAGATGCCCCGGTTCGATCTCATTACCGCGGGCGGCGATGGCATCACGATGATCAACATTGGTGTAGGGCCATCGAATGCCAAGACGATTACGGATTGCTTGGCCGTGCTGCGGCCGGAGGCCTGGATCATGATTGGCCACTGCGCCGGCATGGATGGGCGCATGCGCATCGGTGACTTGATCTTGGGCAATGCCTACGAGCGCCACGACCACATCTTGGACCGGCAGGTGGTTTCTTCCACACCGATTCCGGCCATTCCAGAGGTCCAGCGCATGCTGGAGGCATCCGTGGATGAGGTCTACGGCAGCGATAATTCGCTCATGCGCACCGGCACGGTGCTATCGACCGATGACCGCGATTGGGAATGGCGCACCAGCCGGGATCTGTGGGAGTGGTTGCGCACTTCTACCGCGGTAGCGGTGGACATGGAATCGTGCGCCTTGGCGGCGAATGGGTACCGCTACCGCGTGCCCTATGGCACACTGCTATCCGTATCGGATCTTCCCCTGCACGCCGTGCCGAAGCTGCCGGCACAGGCCCAGGCGTTTTATTCCAACTCCAAGGAAGCCCACGTCATGTGCGCCGTGCGCGCGGTGGAACAGCTGGCAGAAAACCCGGAGCGCCTGCGCACGCGCAAGCTGCGGCGCACGTTGGGAGAGGTTCCTTTCCGGTAGCTGCTTTCCCTTGGTAGGTATCGCTAGTTAAACTACAAAGAAAGCCCATGACGCAAAAGGAGCCGCGCAATCGTGACTGAGAATTGGATTCACCCGGACCGGGAGAACCTCACCTGGGAAGTCTTCGGCGAAGCGAGCCGGAATCTTTCGGAGCAAATCGTGGAATCCGGCTGGTTTCCTGACTTGATCGTGGGCGTTGCCCGCGGCGGCCTGATCCCAGCCGGTGCCATTGGTTATGCCATCGGGGTCAAGGCCATGGGCGCTATCAATGTGGAGTTCTACACCGATATTGGCCAGACCTTGGACGAGCCGATCATCTTGTCCCCGCAATTGGATACGGATTCCCTCAAGGGCAAGAAGGTGCTCGTCGTTGATGACGTGGCCGATTCCGGCAAGACCTTGGATCTGGTGGTGAACTTCTTGGAAGAAACTGCCGATGAGGTGCGTTCCGCTGTGGTCTATACCAAGCCGAAGACCATCTTTGAGCCGGATTATTCGTGGAAGAAGACGGATAAGTGGATCAACTTTGCCTGGTCGGTGCTGCCGGTCATCACGGCGGATGGCTCCTTTCAGGAAGGCTCGTAGTAGCTACTAGTATGTGCAGGCGTGATTAACGAGCAGCCTGCACCCACCGGCGTCATCGCCAGTTTCCGCTTTGCATTTTCCTCACCTGCGCGTTTGCGCAAGGAGGTCCTTGGCGGACTGGCGGTGGCGCTTGCTTTGATCCCGGAAGTTTTAAGCTTTTCTATTCTCGCCGGCCTCGACCCGCGGGTGGGGCTGTATTCCTCGGTGATTATGGCGATGGCTATCGCCTTTACCGGCGGCCGGCCCGCCATGATTTCCGCGGCGGCGGGCGCGGTTGCCCTGGTGGTGGCACCGCTCGCGCACGAGTATGGGCATGATTATGTGGTGGCGGCGGTGCTTGCGGCCGGTATCATCCAGGTGCTGTTGGCGTGGGTGGGCATCGCCAAGCTCATGTGCTTTATCCCGCGTTCGGTGATGACGGGATTCGTCAATGCGCTGGGCATAATGATGTTTACCGCGCAGCTGCCGCACCTTATTGATGTCCCCTGGATGGTCTATGTGCTGGTGGCTATAGGCCTGGCCATCATGATTGTTTTGCCGCGGTTTACCCAGGCAATTCCGGCGCCGTTGGTGACCATCGTGGTGGTAAGCCTCATCGCCGTCGCGGCTGGGTGGAAGGTCCCGGATGTGGCGGACCAGGGCGAGCTGCCCACGACGCTGCCGGGGCTGTTCATTCCGGATATTCCGTGGAACCTGGAGACTCTGCAAGTCATTGCGCCCTATGCCTTTGGGATGGCGCTGGTGGGCCTGATGGAATCGCTGCTGACGGCAAAGCTTGTCGATGACATCACGGATACCCATTCCGATAAGACCCGCGAGTCCTTTGGCCAGGGCATTGGCAATATATTGGCCGCGGCCATTGGTGGCATGGGTGTGTGTGCGATGATTGGCCAGACGATGATCGGCGTCAAGGTATCCCAGGCGCGCACGCGCTTGTCGACGTTCCTCGCCGGCGCCTTCCTCCTCGTGCTGTGCCTGCTTTTCGGCGAGGCGGTAGGCCGCATTCCGATGGCCGCGCTGGTCGCGGTGATGATCCTCGTGGCGGCGACGACGGTGAATTGGCATTCCATCCGCCCGCGCACGCTCAAGCTGATGCCGCTTTCTGAAATCCTCGTCATGCTGCTGACGGTCGCGGGCACGCTGGCCACGCATAACCTGGCGGTAGGAGTGGTCTTAGGCGTGGTGGCTGCATCGATTGGCTTTGCCCGCCGGGTGGCGCACCTCGTGGAGGTTGAGTTGGTAGATGGATATACCTACGTGGTGCATGGCCAGCTCTTCTTCGCCTCCTCGAATGATTTGGTTTACGCCTTTGATTACACGCTTGATACGGACTTCGTGGTGGTGGACCTTTCCGATGCCGAGGTCTGGGATGCCTCGACGGTGGCGACGCTGGATGCGGTGCAGAAAAAGTACGCGGATCGCGGCATTGAGGTGGAGTTTCGGGGCCTCGATGGGGCGAGCGCGCAGCGCCTGGAGCGCCTGAGTGGGCAACTGGGTGATTAATATCACATTGCGGGCGTGATGTGCGTAAGCGTACCGGCTGAGAAGCGTTGGATGGAGTGGACTAGCGCGGCGAGATTGACCGTTTAGGGCAATGACCTCGAACTATTAGGCGATAGTAACTTCGTGCCGTGGAGCAGCTTTGTCTTAACTAACTTAGGTGATCCAACCTGAAAAATGCCCCTGAGGTGCGGGTTTGATTAAGCATACCTTGCTAGACGGGAGATTTTATTTGGGTATTGTAGTGCCTACAACCAATTAATTGATTCCTACAGAAAGGATTTAGCAATGGATGAGAAGCTGCAAACTCTGCTAAACAATCAGGTCATTAACGAACACGGCGCCGCTATGGTCTACACCCAGCTGGCCTACGAGATGGACAACCTGTCCTTCCCGGGCATGCGCGACTGGTTCATGGCTCAGGCTAGCGAAGAGCGCGTCCACGCACAGAAGCTTGCGGATCACCTCTTGGCACGCGGCTACCGCGTAGAGCTCAACGATATCCCGGTTGGCTCCATCAAGGCTGCCACCCCGCTGGATGCGTTCGAGGCTTCCTTGGCACACGAGCAGAAGGTCTCCGAGCAGATTCGCGAGATCGCCCGCGTTGCCCTTGATATTCAGGATCTGGACTCCCGCCAGCTCATTGACTGGTTCTTGGCTGAGCAGATCGAGGAAGAGGACACCGTTTCTGAGATTATTGACCAGATCAAGCTGGTGGGCAACGATGGTGCTGGCCTGCTGCGCATCGATTCCCGTTTGGCTAACCGCAACTCCTAAGTTGTGAATAACAAACCCATCAAGATTTAAATCAATCCTCCCATGGCACTGCGCTGCTGTGGGAGGATTGACGTATGTCTGCACACCTTAAAGCAACCCTCTCTGCCACCCTGGCGGTATTGGCATTAAGCCTCATCATCGGTGCTGCGGTCATCTCAAGCCACGTGACCCTCGGCATCTTTTTGACCACCGCGGCGCTCATGCTGAGCCCGTTTGCGGGGGTGGTGATGCTGGCGTGTGGGGTCATCGGCAAGCGCGGGCTGGTCAACCGCTCCTTATATTCCTTGAGTGGAATGCTTATTCTGGCCTCGTTGGCCGTGCTCATCGTGTTACCGATGGCGCAGGCGACGGCGGCGCTGGTGATTTTTATCGCCGGTACCGCGGTAGGCATTGTGGCACTGCAGACCCAAGCTACTAGGCGCGCATAAACTGGACGCATTATGCCGAAGTTGCTGTTTGATCTGTACGGCGTGCTGCTGCGCCCCGCCACGCCGGAAGCGCACGCTGAACTGGAACGCTTCCTCGCGCCTGCGAACCCGGAGGCATTCTGGGAGGCCTATAACTATTTCCGGCCGGATTACGATGCCGGAATTTTCAGCGATAGCCACTACTGGAACGAGATAGCCACCCGTGCGGGCATGGCACCCATCGACTGCACTGGGGCCGTTGCCTGCGAGAATCAGTACCTGCTCGAGGCGGACCCAGAGATGGTAGCGCTGGTCAAAGGGCTCATCGGGGAGGGCTTTAGCGTGGGGATTTTATCCAATATCCCCACGACCCTGGCGGAACAGGTGCGCGCGCAGCACCCGTGGTTGGCAGAGTGCGCGGCGGTAACGCTGAGCTGCGATATCGGGGTGGCCAAGCCGCATCCTGAGGCTTACCGGGTGGCGGTGGACGCGCTCGCGGCGCAGCCCAAGGACACGCATTTTTTCGATGACCGCATCGACTACATCGAGGGCGCTACCTATTGCGGCCTGCAATCCCACCTGTTTACCGGCATCGACTCCGCGCGCGAGGTTTTACGCGGTCTGGAGTGAGCGGCCGAGCTCCAACGGCTCGCGCAATAGCTGATCGGTAGCCACGGTGCGGGCGACGGCGCGCACGATTTCTTTGTGGCTTGGAATCATGCGCAGCTCTAGGTCCTCCGAGGTGGAATCGCGGACAGTGGAGGCAAAAAGCTGGGGCGCGCGGGAATCACCGGTAAAGGCCCCGCCGGCAATCACCACGGTCTTCGGCGAGTATTCGTGGACCATCTCCGCCGTAATCTGGCCCAACTGGCGGGCCCGCTCATCCAAAATGGCGCGCACGGCTGAATTGGATTCGGCGATGGTCGCGACCTCGGGCAGGGTATTGGCCTCGATGCCGTGGCGGCGCACGGCGTCCAGAATGGACTGGGTGGCCAAGAGATGTTCGGAAGCGCCGTGCCCCAGTAGGTCAGAGCGGGTCTGTGGCAGCGGGATGATGGAATTTACCTCGTCATCGGCGGATAGCGCTGAACCTAAAGAATCGTCCGCGAAGAGCAGGAGCACGCGCTCGTTCGTACCAATCTCGGCGGCCTGCGTCTCTGAGCCCAAAATGGCGGAAATGGCGGAGGTAACCACCACGGGGACGCTAAATTGGAAGCGCAGGCGCGCCGCGATATCCACACCGTGCCAGCCCAGATTGTCCGCGGTGACTAGGCCCTCTTCATCCACGGTGCCCGAGGTGGTAATTCCCAAGGCCACGAGGCGGCGATCCAGGCCCGTCATCATGCGGTTGATGCCGGCCATGATGTGTTCAAGAAAGTCTTCCTCCGTCAGGCGGGCGACAGGAGTGGTGATTTCTTCCTCCGCAACGGTGCGGCCCTTGATGTCATAGAGGCCGATATAGGTCTCGGAGGTACCGACGGCGATGCCGCCGAGTACCCAGTTATTATCCGCGGCCTCGAGGGGGACCGTAGGGCGGCCTCGGCCCTGGGATTGGGTGAGGTCGGTGCGCTCTTGGATGAGTCCTGCATTCAGGAGTGCGGTGGTAGCGCGGGTAATGGTGGGCTGGGAGAGCCCGGTGGCTTCTACCAGCTCACTACGGGTAATGATCGGGTTCAGGCGCACCAGGTGAAGGCACTTAGCAGCCGGTGTACGGGGGCGCGTGAACACGGGGCCAGGTTTGATCATGAAAGAAAGTATATGTGTCACAGACTGCTTTGTCTAATCTATTCATGGGTGTACGTACCGAATGGTCTAAAGGTGGAGGTAGGCCAAAAATTCCCTATGCTGGGGCGCATGAGATCAGTAGCGGTTTATTGCGGCTCCGCCGTGGGCAATTCGCCCGCGTATAGTGCAGCGGCGCAACACTTGGGCGGCGAGCTTGCCCGTCGCGGGCTGAACTTGGTTTATGGCGGCGGAAATATCGGCCTCATGCGCGAGGTTGCCAATTCCTGCCTGAATGCTGGCGGCACCGTCACTGGCGTCATGCCGCAATCTTTGGTGGATTTAGAAATCTCCCACCCAGGCTTGACCCGCCTCGAGGTCGTGGATTCTATGGCCGAGCGGAAAACCCGGATGGAGCAGCTGGCGGATGCCTTTATTTGTTTGCCCGGCGGCGTAGGCACGTTGGAGGAGGTAACAGAGGTACTGACCCAACAACAGCTGGGCAGCATTCGCGGGCCCGTTGGCTTGGTTGATGTGGAAGGTTTTTGGCAGCCCTTTTATGACATGTATGCCGCCATGGCTGAGGCGGGCTTCATCCTGCCCCGTTTTGTAAAAGCACTGGTCATAGAGGAAAATCCCGCGGCCGTGCTGGATGGTTTTGCCCAGTGGCACTACCCGGGCACGAAGTGGAACAACGATTAGCTAACAAGTTTGCAACATTTGGGTGGGGCTGGGTGGCCTATCAACAAGATAAAGGGTTAGACTTCCCTCTTATGAGTTCTGAGCAGACCGCTAAGCGCCAGCCCTCTCTACTGGACGCTTCGTGCGATAACTTCGTTCACGACCTAGCCGAGCTATCCCCAACAGATGCAACCGCGTGGGGCATTGACGGTTTTGAAGGCGAATTGCAGGATTTTTCCCCCGACTATTTTGAGGCTGTCGCTGATCGCACCCGCGACATGGTTGCGGATCTGGATGCCTTGGATGACACCACCGATGAATCCGATGATGAGGATGACTTCGATGACGTGGATTATGTCACCGCCGCCGTCTTGCGGGATCGTCTCTGCTTAGATCTGGATTTGCACCACCACGGCGAGGATATTCGCAGCCTTAATAATATTGCCTCGCCTGTGCAGACCATCCGGGATTCCCTGCTGCTTATGCCGCAGGAGACCCAGGAAGACCGCGAGGCCATTCGCTCCCGCCTGTCCAAGGTCAAGGGCTCCCTCGATGGCTACCGCGAGTCCCTGAAGGAAGCGGCCTCCCACGGCATGGTGGCACCGCACCGCCAGATCTCTGAGGTCATTGTGCAGTGCGAGCGGCTTGCCGATGCCGACTCTATGCTCGAGGACCTCGGGCTCGACCCCGACTCCGCCGAGGTGAAGAAGGCCAAGGAGGCCTTTGGCGAGTTCTCGGATTGGCTGTCTAATGATCTGCAGCCGCAGTCCTCTAATAAGGACGCGGTGGGCCGCGAGCGCTACGAGCGTTTTTCCAAGCTTTTCGTCGGCGATTCCGTGGACTTGGACGAGGCCTATGAATGGGGCCTTGACCAGGTGCGCTACCTGCGCGGTGAGCAGGAAAAGATTGCGCACGATCTTTATGGCCCGGAGTGCTCGGTGCGCTCTGCCATGCGCAAGCTGAACCACGAGGATCGCTATACCCTGCGCGGTACCGATGCCTTGGTGGAGTGGATGCAGAGCAAGGCCGATGCGGTCATCGCTGAGCTCAATGGCAAGGAATTCGACATTCCGGAAGAAGTAGAAGAGATCGAGTGCCGCATCGACCCAGCGGGCACCGGTGACATCTTCTACACCCCGCCCAGCGATGACTTTTCGCGCCCGGGCCGCATGTGGTGGTCCGTGCCGGAGGGCCAGGACACCTTCCACACCTGGCAGGAGCTGACCACCGTGCACCATGAGGGCGTACCGGGCCACCACCTGCAGCTGGGTTCTGCCCTGGTACAAGAGGATCTGAACCTGTGGCGCCGCGCGGTGACGTGGAATTCCGGCCACGGCGAGGGCTGGGCCCTGTACGCTGAGCAGCTCATGGCCGAGCTGGGCTACATGGACGATCCTGGCGTGCGGATGGGGCTGCTCGATGCCCAGCGCCTGCGCGCGGCCCGCGTCGTGGTGGACATCGGATTGCACCTGGGCAAGAAGCTACCGGACTGCACCGTATCCGGCGTGTGGGATAAGGCCCACGTGAAGACCTACATGCGCGAAAACACCGCCATGGATGATGCGAACCTCAACTTTGAGGTCAACCGCTACCTGGGTTGGCCGGGCCAGGCCCCGTCCTATGCCCTGGGCCAGCGCCTGTGGCAAGAAACCCGCGCCGCCGCCGAGGAGCAGGGCATGAGCGCCCGCGAATTCCACTCCGAGGCCCTGGCTCTTGGCTCGGTGCCCATGTCGGTGCTGCGCGAGGCCGTGCTCAATAACTAAACGCGCAGGCTAGCCGCGCACGCTAGCGCCTTTTAGCAAACTTGCCGACGGCCCTAATGAGCTGCGGCAGGTACCCCGCAATGACCAGCACGGCGATGAGGCGGGTGAGCTGCACCGCGATAACCACCGGGCCAGCCCCGCCTTTCGCGGAAAGCGCGAGCACGGTCTCTAGCGCGCCGGGGCTAGTAGCTAGGTAGGCCTCGAAGTAGCTGATATTGAGCCAGTGCATCAGTGGCCACGCCGTGGCCGCGCACAGGCCGAGGACCGCGGCGATGGAAAGAATCGTCGCGGGAAGTTGTTTGGCAAAGGCCTTGAGCGCGGGGAGCGATAGCCCGCCGCCGCAGACCCACCCGATGGATAAAAAGGCGATGACCTTAAAAGCGTAGATGGGCTCTAACGTATGGCCTTCCGGCAGGAAGAAGGAGGCCAGCACCGTCAAGATCAGCGGGCCGAGCACGGCAGCTGCGGGCAGGTGCAGGAATTTGCCAAGGCTTTCGCCGACCAGCGCGATAACGAGCACTAGTGCGATGATCCACCAGGTGGTTTCCGCCTCGAGCCTTAAGCCACCGCCCCTTCCGGCAGGCGTATCGAGGAAGGTCACGACGGCGGGAAGGGATACGGAAACGATCAATAACCGCAGGTATTGGGTGAGCGCGACGTAGCGGTAGTCGGCACCGAGTTCATCGGCAAGCGCGGGCATGAGCGAGGCACCGCCGGGAAGCATAGACAGGATGCCGGTTTCGGAGGAGACGTCCCGTGGCTGCTGCCGGTGCAGCATGACGCCGCAGAAGATGCCCAGCGCGATGGTGACAAAGGACATGGTTATGGCCGCCGGCAGGTATCCCACCAATTGGCCAAACGAGACCACCGTTAGCGGCAGCGCGGCCATGATGCCGATGAATCCGCGCGATAGGCCATAAAATTTGCGGTTGACCTTGAGGTCCTCGCCGGTGATAAGGGCCATGGCGCCGGAGGCGATGATCGCGGCCAAAATCCACGCGGCCGGCACGCGCCACATGCTAAAAAGCCAGCCCAAGAGGACGGAGACGGGCACGACGATGCCCCACCGCAGGATGGTGTGGGTGTCTACGCTCATTCCCCAGTGCCGCTTTGCCACGTATTCTCCCATCTTCTGCTCGTCTTCGATCGAGTCTAGACCTCCCCGCCGCGGGGTTTATGATCTCCTCATGGATATCGACGTGGCGCAGTGGGCGGTGCTCCTTGTGGGCGCGGCGGGGGCAGGCTGGATCGACGCGGTCATCGGCGGGGGAGGCCTCGTGCTTATTCCGCTATTGCTTGCCGTCGTTCCGGGGCTTGCACCAGCAACGGCGCTGGCCACCAATAAACTTGCGGCGGTATCCGGCACGGCATCGGCCGCCGTGACCTTGGTACGCAAGGTGCGCCCGCCGGCAGGGGAGCTCGTTCGCTACGCCCTCATCGCGCTCGTGTGCGCTGGGCTGGGCGCGAGTGTGGCGGCGAATCTAAATAGCGCCATCATGCGCCCGCTCATCATCGTGTTGTTAGTGGTGGTGGGCGTTTTCGTGACCTTTAAGCCGAGCTTTGGTACCACCGAGTCACCCGGGATCCGCGGCGGATGGCGCACCTGGGCGGGGATTGCGGCGGTCGCGGCCATCTCCTTTTATGACGGGATCTTTGGCCCGGGTACCGGCATGTTCCTGATTATGGCCTTTACCTTCATCTTCTCCCAGAACTTCCTAAAATCTGCGGCGATGGCCAAGGTGGTCAATACTGCCACGAACCTCGGCGCGCTGGTGACCTTCATCCTTGGCGGCCACGTGTGGTGGACCCTTGGTATCGCGTTGGCCGCCGCCAATATCCTCGGCGCCCAAGTGGGCGCGCGGACGGTGCTGAGCGGCGGGACGAAGTTTATCCGCTACGCCCTGCTTACCTTGGTAGTGGTCATGAGTTGCTATCTATCCTGGCAGCAGTGGGGCTAGGTTACATCCGGTTCTTGGTCCGCGCGGTGGCAATGGCATTCCACGGATCCTCGGGCCACGGGTGCTTGGGGTAGCGCCCGCGCATATCGGCTCGAACCCCCGCGTAGGGGCCGGACCAGAAGCTGGCAAGATCATCGGTGACCGCCAGCGGGCGGCCGGCGGGGGAGAGCAAGTGAAATTGCACGCGATTGCCGCAGTACTCCGGCGATTCGGCCAGGCCGAAGCATTCTTGCAACTTGATGTGGACCACGGGGCGCTCGCCCGACCAGTCGATTTTGGCATCGCGGCCGGAGGGCACTGGGAGGCGCTGAGGTGCGAGCTCGTCTAAGCGGGTGGCTTCGGGCCAGGGAAGCAGGCGCTGCAGGGCGGGGTACATGTCTATCTTGGCGGTGGGGGTTCCCGCGGCAATCTGGTGCAGCTCGGGCCCGAGCCACTCGGCGGGATCGGCGGCATCGACATCCGGCCACGGATCGCCGTAATGCGCGTGCAGGTGGCGGAGCCTATCTTTTAAGCTTTGGGCCTTTTCGCTGAAGGTAAATAGACCGAGGCCTTCTTCACGGATGCCGGCGGCTAGGGCTTGCGCAGCGGCATCGCCGGTGACCTTGACCGGGGTTTCGGACAGTACAATTGCTCCGGCCGCCCGGACCTTGACCCCGCGCACGCGGCCCTCACGCAGGAAGGCGCGGGTTTCTTCTGTGACGCCGATGGCATCCAGCGCGGCGGACTCTGCGATGCGAGCGGCGGTGCGGATGATGGGGTTTCCGGCATTGGAGAGGGTGACCTCCGCGATGGCGAGCCACGGCGAGCCGGCCAGCCCGGAGTTATCCAGCAGCCGGGCGCGGGTGCCGCTGGCCAGCAGGTAATCTTCACCCACGCGCTTGGCCACCTGCTCGGGATAGGCGGTGGCGACGACCTCGCCGGGGTCAGCGGGGCCGAGATCCTCTACCAGGCAAGACAGGCGCTTGACTTCCTTCTGCGGTGCGGGGCGGCGGGTGAGATCGGTGGTGTTGGTGGGGGCATCGGCAAGCGCGGCGATGGTGGGCGCCGCCTGGCTGCCGTGGCGGATAAGGGCCGCGCCGAGGCGGGGATCGGTGGGCAAGAGGGCGAGCTCCTGCGTCGCGCCAATGCGCTCGAGGATGGCGCGCGCGGCCGCAAGGGCCTGGGCAGGCGGCGGATCGAGCAGCGGGAAATCCGGGCCGGCGCCCCAACAGTCTAAAAACAGCGCAGCCTGGGTGAGATCCGCAGACAGGATCTCCGGCGTAGTGTGCGGGGAAAAGTGCTGGTAATCGTCCTGGGAATAGCAACGAATGACCGTACCCGGCGCCTCACGGCCGGCACGGCCCGCACGCTGGTTCGCGCTCGACCTCGATGTGGAGACCGTCACCAGGCCAGACATGCCGCGCTGCGCATCGCGCCGGGGAACACGGGCCAGCCCCGCATCCACCACCACGCGCACGCCAGGCACCGTCAGCGAGGATTCCGCGATGGACGTGGCCACCACAATGCGCTGCTCATCGGTATAGAGCGCAGCATCTTGCTCCGCGGTGGTCTGCTTGCCGTGCAGTGGGAAAACATTATGGCCCTGCAGCTCCTCGCACACCAGGTTGACCTCGCGCACGCCGGGCACGAAGACCAGCGTTGATTCGTGTTGGCGGGCCGCCTGCTTGGCGATGCCCCCGTAAAATTCCCGCGACCCCGCCGCGCGCCCCGATTGCGGCGCGTACTGGATATCCAAGGGATAGGTCACCGCCTCGGTGGTATGGATGGGCGCGCCCATGAGCTGGGAAAAGCGCTGCGCGTCTACCGTGGCGGACATAGCGATGACGCGGAAGTCTTCGCGCAGCTCTGCCAGCTCCAGGCACATCCCGAGCACCAGATCCGTATCCAGCTGGCGCTCGTGGACCTCATCGATGGCCACGGCGGCTACGCCCTCGAGCTCCGGATCCTTCAGCAGGCGGCGCAGCAGCACGCCCGGGGTGACGAACTCGACCTCGCTGCCCGTGTGGGACTCGCCGCGGATGGCGAAACCGACTTTCTCCGGGGTGCCGCTGAGGGTGCTCAAGCGCTGGGCGGCCGCGCGCACGGCCACGCGGCGCGGGGCGGTGACGATGACCTTGCCGCGCCCTGCAGTGTGATTGGCCAGCGCTGGTGGTACGAGCGTGGTTTTACCCGTGCCGGGCGGTGCCTGAATGACGACGTTTCCGGTGCGAGGCAGCGAATTGATGGTCTTGGCTACGGGCAGCCCCGCGCCAATGCTGGCGAGATCGAACATTTACTGCGCGGCCCCGAAACCTTCCACGGGGCCGTCCAAATCCTTGCGCTCCCACGAATCCTCATCGCCGTCCAGGGTGCGCACCACGCGGCCGGGCGTGCCCAGGACCAGGGAGTTATCCGGGATATCCTTGGTCACGAGCGTGCCGGCGCCAATAACGCAGTTTTCACCAATGGTAACCCCCGGCATGACGGTGGCATTGGCCCCAAACCACGTATTGCGCCCCACGGTGATGGGGTGGGCGATTTCCCACCCGCCCTCGCGCATCGCGTCATCATTGACGGGGTGGCCCACCGTAATGAACGAGCAATTGGGCCCAATCAGCACGCGGTCCCCGAATGTGACCTTGGCTTGGGCCAAAATGCTGCTGCCAAAGTTGATGAAGACGCCTTCCCCACAGACGATATTGCAGCCGTATTCCATATTCAGCGGCGCGTGCGCCCCCGGTACGTGTGATTCCTCCGGCAGGATCTCCCGCAAGATTGCCTGCGCCTGCTCCTTATCCGTGTTGTGCAGATCGTTGAACTGCCCAATCAACCCAAAGGTGCGCTGGTGCTCCTTGTCGATGTCCCCCATGCCCGGCAGGTGCCACTGCCCACCGGTCATCCGCTCCCAAGTGCCGTAGCGTTGCAGGTCGTGCAGCTTCTGTTCATCCATGGTGGCCATTGTAGAGGGCGCGTGGTTCCTGCTGAGCATACCGGACTTGACCCCCTCACCTTTCGATAGAATTAAGGAGACGTTTCTTATCAAACCATGTTTTGGAGTGTTTTTCTGATGAGTCGTTTGATTGGCTTTGCTGGGATTGCGGTGCTTGTGGTTTCAGGGGTCTTTGCTTTACTCGGTTACACAAAAATCTCGTATATTTTTCTAGCCGTTGCCGCCGTTGATCTCATAGTTGCCCGGATCTATCAGCCTGACGAATCCAATGACAGAAGAGCTAAACAGCTAAAAGCAGTTAGCTGCTTCTTCATACTCCTCGGCACACTTTTCATCTATATAACAGGGAATTGGATAGGTATCATCGCAATATTCTCAGGAATAATAGATCTCATGTCTGGAGAATATTCAATACTTAAAAAACAGCCGCAGAACCGATAGATTTGTCGGCTCTAATGTAAAATGCTGCCGGCCAATGAATGACCTCAAACGGGTGGGTACTTTCGTTCCTTTTCCGTTCGATAATGCTTCTACCGTTGTCTGATTTCTGGATTAGGCTATGTGGGACCTTGGACGAGGTAAAGGCTTGAGTTCTAGGATTGACAGTGCGAGCTTGCTCGATGCCCGACCTATCGTCCAGACCACCACCAAAGTAGAAACTCCTGCTTGGTATGCCATCGCTTCCCGCATTTCGTCGGCAGCGTGGCCTAACCGATTAGCGGCTAGGGTGGAGGAATGCTTTTTGATTCGCTGCCGCGGCCGAATGCGTACGTCGCGCCGGGCGTGGGGCACGTGCCGGGATGGGTGGGCATCGGCAAGCAAAAGGCCCTGGTAGAAGAGACTCGGGAGATTGCTCGCGCGTATGCGCATACACCGATGGCGATGGTGCAGCCGCGGCTGAAATCGGGCGGGCAGATGAGCGTATTTCAGCTGCATCTTGGCAGGTATTGGCATTATCCCAGCTACCGGTATGTGGACAATATGGAAGGCACGGTGGTGCCGCCGGTGCCGGAGAGCCTGCGGGAATTGGCTCCGGCGGCGCTGCGGGAGGCGGCCCAGGTTGCCCCGGAGCTTGAACCATGGGTGGATAACTTCGTGCCGGAGATGGCGCTGGTGAATTATTATCCGCCCGGCTCGGCGATGGGCATGCATGTGGATGACTCTGAGGAATCGCCCGCACCCGTGATTTCGCTTTCGATTGGGGATGAGGCCCTTTTTCGCATAGGCCATACCGAAAATCGCACCAAGCCCTGGGACGATGTGACCTTGTGCTCGGGTGATTTGGTGGTCTTTGGCGGGCCGAAGCGCTTTGCCTACCACGGCGTGGTGCGGGTAAACGATGGCACGCTGCCGGAGTGTTGCGGGCTGCAGGAAGGCAGAATCAACATCACCATCAGACAAGTTTCGGCGAGCGCGGTAGGCTAGGGCGCGTTACATAAAGGTTGAAGGAAAGAGGTTTTCTTATGTCCCGAATTGGCATCATCATCGGCTCCACCCGCGATAAGGCGGCAGGCCAAGCAGTAGGCGAGTGGGTCAACGACCTCGCCCAAGGCCGCGAGAACGGCGTGGAGTACCAGCTGTTGGAGCTCAAGAAGTTCAATATCCCCATCCTCACCAGCGAGGTTGTTCCGGGTGCGGCGAATAAGCAGTACGATGACGCCAACGTGCAGGAGTGGTCCAAGGCCGTCGATGCCTGCGATGGCTTTGTCTTCGTGACCCCGGAGTACAACCACTCCGTACCTGGTCCGTTCAAGAATGCCTATGATTCGCTCGGCGCGGAATGGGCCGGCAAGCCGGTAGCCTTCGTGGGCTATGGCTCTGTCGGTGGCGTGCGTGCGGTCGAGGCATGGCGCAATGTGGTGGCTAACTTCTCCATGCCACAGCTGCGCAACCAGCTGGACTTTAATATCTTCACCGATTGGAACGATGGCGAATTCCGCCCTAGCGATGACTCCTACGAGCGCGCAAACTCCCTGCTTTCTGAGCTCGAGGACGCACTCCAGTAGAAAAGCCCTGCACCGTGCCGCGCGCTGCGTAGCATGGGGTGCATGACTGAAAAGAAAGTAGCAGTAGTAACCGGCGCCTCTTCTGGCATTGGGGAGGCCACCGCGCGTTCTTTGGCCAAGGACGGCTGGCACGTCGTCGTGGGAGCGCGCCGGACAGACCGCCTGCAGCAGCTTGCCAATGAAATCGGTGGCGAGGCCTACGAACTTGACGTTACGTCCGATGTCTCCGTCTCCAAGTTCGTCTCCCACCTCGAGCGTGTAGACCTCTTGGTCAATAACGCCGGCGGTGCCAAGGGCCTAGAGCCGCTGGTTGATACCTCCATCGATGACTGGCAGTGGATGTATGAGACCAATGTGCTCGGCACCGTGCGCATGATTCAGGCACTCATGCCCAAGCTAGAGCGGGTGCCGGATCTGTCCGGGTTGATTATTAACGTCGGTTCCATTGCTGGCTGGACCGTGTACGAAGGCGGTTCCGGCTATAACACCGCTAAGCACGGCGTGCGCGTGATTTCCCGCGCGCTGCGGCTAGAAAACCACGATGTGCGCGTTACCGAGATTGATCCTGGTCGCGTGGCCACGGACTTTTCCTTGGTGCGCTTTAAGGGCGATGAAAAGCGCGCGGCCGCGGTTTACGATGGCCAGCTCAACCTCGTGGCAGAGGATATTGCTGAGGCCATCCGCTGGGTTGCCGCCCAACCGGCCCACGTCAACGTGGATACGATGACCATTAAGCCGCGCACGCAAAGCTAAGGCCCCGCGGGGCTCTTAAAAAGAGCGGCGACGGGGCGGGGCCTAGGCTTTATCTTCCTGCTTGAGCCTTATTGCAGACCGAACTGATCCCATGCGGCAGGGGCCAGGTTCTGGTACACGTGCTTGTGTTCCTGGTACTCGGCTAGGCCGGTTGGGCCTAGCTCGCGTCCATTGCCGGACTGCTTGTAGCCGCCCCATTCCGCCTGCGGCAGGTACGGGTGGAAATCGTTGATCCAAATGGTGCCGTGGCGCAGGGCGCGGGCAACGCGCTCGGCGCGGCCGGCATCGGAGGTGTACACCGCGCCGGCCAGGCCATACTCGGTATCGTTTGCGATCTCGATGGCCTCTTCTTCGGTGGTGAAGGTTTCGATGGTCACGGTCGGACCGAAGGCCTCGTCGTGGACGCAGTCCATCTCGCGGGTAGCGCCATCGATAATCGTGGGTAGGTAGTACACGCCCTGGCCCAGATCCGTGGTGCCGGTGCCGTGCTGGCCATTGGTGTCTTCGCTGGTGGCGGCGCGGCCGCCGGTGAGGATCTTGGCGCCTTGCTCGCGGGCCTTGTCCACGTAGGCCGCCACCTTCTCGCGGTGCTCAGCGGAGATGAGCGGGCCGGTCTCGGCCTTGTCATCGGTGGGTCCACCGATCTTGATCTTCTCGGCGCGCTCGACCAGTGCGGCAACGAACTTATCGTGCAGGGACTCTTCCACCACGATGCGCGAGCCGGCGGAGCAGACCTGGCCGGAGTGGAAGAAGGCGCCATTGAGCGCATTATCCACGGCGACGTCGAAGTTGGCATCAGCAAAGATAACGTTCGGGTTCTTGCCGCCGAGCTCTAGCGCCGTGCGCTTGACGGTTTCGGCCGCGTTCTTTGCAATCAGCTTGCCGGTAACGAGGCCGCCGGTGAAGGAGACCATGTCCACGTCGGGGTGCTGGGAGAGTGGATTGCCGCAGTTAGCGCCGGCGCCGGTGATGAGATTGCCCACGCCATCTGGCAGGCCGCATTCCTTCAGCGCAGCCATGAGCAGCATGGCGGTGTGCGGGGTCAGCTCCGCCTGCTTGAGCACGAAGGTATTGCCGGCAGCAAGGGCCGGGCCTACCTTCCAGGACACCTGCAGCAGCGGGTAATTCCACGGGGTAATCAGGCCGCAGACGCCCACCGGCTCGGCATCGATGCGTGAGCGCAGGTTGGGATCTTGCGGGTCGACCACGCGGCCAGCTTGGTGCTGGGCCAAGGTGCCAAAGTACTCGAAAGCATTGGCAATATCGTCCATATCGCCCAGGGATTCCTCGTAGCGCTTGCCGGTATCCGCGGATTCGGCTTGAGCGAAAAGTTCCTTGTGCTCACGGATGAAATCCGCCAGGCGGATGACGATCTTGCCGCGCTCGGCGGACGGCGTTGCGGCCCACTCGCCCTTATCGAATGTTTCACGTGCAACCTCGATGGCGCGCAGGGTATCTGCCTCGGATGCCTCGGAGACGACGCCGACGGTGGAGCCATCGGCAGGGCAGACAATGGTGCGGGTCTCGCCATCCTGGGCGGCCTCCCACTGGCCGTTGATGAAGAGCGACTTCGGGGCATCACCGGAGTGCACGCCCTGGAGCAATTCGGTGGTGGTGGGATCGAACAAGGTGTTCTGGGTGCTCAAAGTGCAAGCAACCTTTCTCTAATTGAGGCGGTATCGCCCGCCAGTTTAACTATCTTCGCGCCAGGTGCGTTCCGGCTCGGCGCCATCGGAGACATCGGAATCGCCCGGCTGGCTTTGCTGCATGTAGAGGAAAGCCAGGTGGCGCTCGTACAGGTCCAGCACGTTATTGATGACCTGGTTTTCGGAGTAGCCGTAAACGTCATAGCCCAGCGAACCGGTCATGTCGTAGACCTCGAGGCGGTAGTACTCGCCGTCGCCCTCGCAGAAGTCCGGGCGCTCCGCGGAAACCGGGAAGAGCTGGTAGCGGAATTGGCGCTCGTTGTGCAGCCGGACCTCGAGATCGAGCTGGGGCAGTTCGGCATCGGGAAGCTCACTGGTGAGCAAGATGGCGTCATAGCCGCGGGTGCGCATTTGCGTGGCCACCTGCTCGAGGGCGTAGGCGGCAGTTCCCCGCAGGTAGTCATCCATGTCCTGCTTGGTGGGGAAGGAATTGGCTCGGTCCAGGCGGTTCTTCCACAGGTTGGCATCGCTCGGTTCGCGCTCGGTGCGGCTGCTGATGGCACTGTGCAATGCGGTTTTACGGGCCTCGCGCTGGAGGATTTCCAGGCGCAGCGACTTCCAGAGAGAGAACATGATGAGGTAGACCACGAACGCGAAGGGCAGGCCCATGACCACGGTTGCGGACTGCACGGTGGCAATGCCATCGAGCTGCAGCAATGCCAGGGTGAGCGCGCCGACGGTAATGGACCAGAAGATGCGCAGCCACCGGGCGCCATCTTGCCGGTTATCCGTGATGCGGGAGGTGAAGTTGGACATGACCAGCGCACCGGAGTCCGCCGAGGTGATATACAGCAGCAGGCCGATGAAGGTGGTCAGGAAGATGACGATGGCGGAGCCAGGGAATTCCTGGAGCATGTCGTAGAAACCCTGCTCCGGAACGTTAATGGCGTTTTCCGCAAACTCCGGATAATCACCAGAGCGCACCATGTCCAGGGCGGTATTTCCAAAGAAGGACATCCACATCAGGATGAACAGGAAGGGGAAGGTCAGCGTGCCCAGGATGAACTGGCGCAGCGTGCGGCCGCGGGAAATGCGGGCCAGGAATAGGCCGACGAAGGTTGCCCAGGCAATCCACCAGGCCCAGAAGAAGAGGGTCCAAGACTGCATCCAGGTATCCACGCTGGCTTGGTCCTCAGCAAAGGCGAAGGTCTCTAGCGTCCAGGAAGGGAACTTGGAGACGTAATCACCGATATTGGTGACGATGGCATCGAAGAGGTAGGCGGTCTTGCCAAAGACCACGACGTAGACCATCAGCGCGATGGCCAGGTACACGTTGAGCTCAGAGAGGAAGCGAATGCCCTTATCCACGCCGGATACGGCCGATAGCGTCGCAATGACCACCGCGACAATGATGAGTGCGGATTGCAGCCCCAGCCCCTGCTCGATGCCAAAGATGAGGTGGAAGCCGTAGGACAGCTGCACCACGCCGATGCCCAGGGACGCGGTAACGCCGAAGACGGTGCCCAGCATGGCGGCAATGTCCACCGCCGAACCAATGGGTCCGTGCACGCGCTTGCCGATGAGCGGGTACAGCGCCGAGCGAATAGCCAACGGCATATTCAGGCGGTAGGCGAAGTAACCAAAGGCCATGCCCATCAGCGCATAGAGTGCCCAGCCGGTAAGCCCGTAGTGGAACATGGCATAGACCACGGCCTCTTTGGCGGCCTCCATGGTTTCACCATCGCCCAACGGCGGATCCATGTACATCGTGACCGGCTCGGCCACCGCGAAGAACATGAGGTCCACGCCGATGCCGGCGGCAAAGAGCATGGATACCCACGAGAAGGTATTGAATTTGGGCCGGGAGTGGTCCGGGCCCATGCGGATGCTGCCGGTATTGGAAAAGGCGATGTAGAGGACGAAGACCACGGCGATGGTGGCGGTCAGGACGTAGAACCATCCCAGGTTCGTGCCGATCCATCCGGTGACGCTGGCGAGGGTATTCGCCGCGGATTCTTGCCCGAAGCCCGCATACAGGGCCATGGCGATAATCAGCACACCGGAAATGATAAAGACCGGCCAATTGGGTTTGGGCGCAGCCACCTCGTCTGCGCCGACATCATCGCCGGTTTCGGCCTTATAGCTGCCGACGATGGCGCGTACTTGGTTGCGCGGTTTATGACCCTTGTCCCCAGCCGGGTGCGTCTCCCCAGGGGAGTGAGCGAGAGAGGTGTCGGAATCCCCTGTGCGGGACTCTTCATGGTCGTGCGGACCACGGTTAGCCATCTACTTCTCCTAGTCTTGATCGATTAAGTGCCGAATCTTTCGCAAGAGTGCCCCACAGTCCCCCGAAAAGAGGGGTGAGAGATAGGTTGGTGGCATAAATCATATGCGAGCAATCTATGCGTAAAGACCCCGGATTTCATCTACTCAGATGCATACCCGAACACCGTAAATATACATTAATCTGGGAAAACGTCCACCAGGTGTGTATTCTGGGGTCGCCATTGTGCATAAATGAAAGCGGAAAAGCGCAGATTTTTTGCGCACCATACAATGGATCTGCCGTAAATACGGTGAGAACTACGCGTGAGATGGCTCACAGAAGGAAGGGGATTTATGGGTATTGTGGACAAGTTGACTAAGAAGCGCTCGACAAAAAGGGCCACGGATGAAGTCAGCGATGTGGTCGTCGTCGGCGGCGGCTCCGCTGGCTCCGTCATCGCTGCTCGTCTGACCGAGGACAAAGACACCCGCGTGCTCGTTCTTGAGGCCGGCCGTCCGGATTCCCTGTGGGACCTATTCATCCACATGCCTTCCGGTTTCTCTTTCCCCATCGGGGCTAAAAACTATGACTGGATGTATGAATCCGATCCGGAACCGGAAATGAATGGTCGCCGCATCTACCACGCCCGTGGCAAGGTGCTTGGCGGTTCCTCTTCCATCAACGGCATGATCTATCAGCGCGGCAACCCCATGGACTACGAAAAGTGGGGCCAGAACCCAGGCATGGATAACTGGGACTTTGCCCACTGCTTGCCGTATTTCAACCGCATGGAAACCACCGCTGCCGCAGAAGACGATGATCCGCGCCGCGGTCATGATGGCCCGCTCTACCTGTCCCGCGGTCCGGCTACCTCGCAGCTTTTCCAGGCGCTATTCAAGTCGGTACAAGAAGCAGGCTATAACTTGACCAATGACGTCAACGGTTACCGCCAGGAAGGTTTTGCCCCCTTCGATCGCAATATCAAGCACGGCAAGCGCTGGTCCGCTGCCCGCGCCTACCTGTACCCCAACCAGGACCGCGACAACCTTGAGGTGCGTACCCGCGCATTTACCACCAAGATCCTCTTTGAGGGCACCAAGGCAGTGGGCGTGGAATACGAGTGGCAGGGTGGTACCCACCGCGTCTTCGCAGACAAGATCGTCTTGTCCGCCGGTGCCATCAATACCCCGCAGCTCCTAGAGGTCTCTGGCGTGGGTGACCGTGAGATCTTGGAAAAGCACGGTATCGATGTGGTCAAGCACCTGCCAGGTGTGGGTGAGAACCTGCAGGACCACCTCGAGGTCTACATCCAGTACGAGACCACCAAGTCCACCGCTTCCTCCCAGCCCTACCTGGATAAGTGGCGTTGGCCATTCATGGGCTTGCAGTGGCTGCTGACGAAGAAGGGCCCAGTGGCTACCTCGCACTTTGAGGGCGGCGGTTTCGTGCGCTCCAACGAGGATGAGGCCTACCCGAACTTGATGTTCCACTTCCTGCCCATGGCGGTGCGCTATGACGGCCAAAAGGCTGACGTTAAGCACGGCTTCCAGTGGCACGTTGGCCCGATGTTCTCCGATACCAAGGGCCACGTCCACATCAAGAGCTCCGATATCCGGCAAAAGCCCTCCATCCTCTTTAATTACCTGCGCACCGAGCAGGACCGCCGCGAATGGGTAGAAGCCGTCCGCGTCGCCCGCTCCTTGCTGGATACCAAGGCAATGGAGGAAGTTGGCGCCCGAGAGTTCAGCCCGGGCCCAGAGGTCCAGAGCGATGAGGAAATCTTGGAGTGGGTCCGCAATGACGGCGAGACCGCACTGCACCCATCCTGCACCGCCAAGATGGGCGATGAGTCCGATCCTATGGCCGTGGTTAACCCAGACACCATGGGTGTATGGGGCGTCGAAGGCCTCTACATTGCGGATGCCTCCGTCTTCCCGTCCGTGACCAACGGCAATATCTACGCCCCAACCATGATGGTGGGCGAGAAGGCTGCCGACCTCATCGCCGGCCGTACCCCGCTGGAGCCAAACCACGCTGAGTGGTACAAGGCCAAGCAGGATATGCCGCTCTACGCTGAGGGCGAAGCAGTCCGCGATCACAAGCACTCCATCCAGGGCGCTGACCACTAAGCACCCTCCCGCCGGATGGCTGTAGCGCCGCGTTCCCTTTTCCTGGGGGCGCGGCGCTTTTGCTTGCCGACGTCCCCCCTTCCCACCGCGCACCCCTACGCCTGACCAGAACCATGATTTAATCGCCTCGCAAGGAACCAGGTCCACTGTAATGGGCCGCCAGAGTAAAGGAGGGCATTGATGCTCAGCATTATCGCTCTAGTCATTAGTATCGTTTTCGCCGTTGCCGTTATTAAAAAGCTCGATGACATCGATGCGCACTTAAAGGAACTACTCGCCTCGCGCGAAGATGGCGAAACACCGCGTTAATCGTGCGGGTGGCTAAGGAGATAGTGAACGAATTTCGAATTAACCAACTGCAAAAGGCCCATACCGACCGTGAAATGGAATTTTCCTGCGATGTAGCTTGAAGGGCTATGGCTTCGTAGATCAAAGTGGTTTCCAAGCAGCAGTGCCAGTACTTTGTACGCGGGGTAGCCAACACCGCCGACTTCAAGTAAGTATCATTCCCGGATACCAGCGAAAAGAGTTAGTCATTTGGCTATTAGAAAGCTTCGCTACGTGTGGTTCGACCCGTACGCAATGTCCGTGAGTGTCTAGCCCTTGATGGAGAACCTGGTGTCAGTGTCGCTGGCCGCACCTACGCCGCCGTCATGTCCGCCGACACCCTGTTCATCACCATCCCCACAGGGGTGGGTGTGGACATCCACGTGAAGATTCTGGAGAACTTCGCCGCCCACGCCCCCCCGCGTTGGGTTGGCAGCCGAACCGCGAAGGACCAGTCATCGGCTATCCCATCGACTAATTCTTGCAGGTGGCGGGACTTTCGCGTGACTGTTAGTTCACCCCATTTTAAATAGTTCATCGCATACTGTATAATTCAGCGCATGCTGACTATTGCTTCGCGCCTCGACGTCATGAACCGGCTCGGCCGGGCCATGGCTGATCCGACGCGCTCCCGAATCCTGCTAACCCTACTAGACGGTCCGAGCTACCCGGCCGTGCTCGCGCAAAGCTTGGATCTGACCCGCTCGAACGTCTCGAACCACCTATCCTGCCTGCGCGATTGTGGCATTGTCGTAGCTGAGCCGGAGGGCCGCAAGACCCGCTACGAAATCGCCGATCCCCACCTCGCGGCAGCGCTCGAAGCGCTGGTCCACGCGACGCTGGCCGTCGACGAGAATGCCCCCTGTATCGACACTGAGTGCTCGGTGCCCGACTGCGGCGAGAAAGGAAAGAACGCATGAGTTCAGCATGTGGATGCGAACACGAAACCGGCACGGAGATTGACGAGCTCGATCGGCCATGGTGGAAGGACCCTGAGCTACTGCTGCCGATCTTCTCCGGCGTAGCCCTCATAACAGGACTGGCGCTGGACTGGTCCGACTTGGAGACGCCCGCGACGGTACTGTATTGGGTTGGCCTGCTGTTGGGCGCTTACACGTTCGCGCCTGGAGCGATCCGAAACCTTGTCACGAAGCGCAAGCTCGGCATTGGCTTGCTAATGACGATCAGCGCGGTCGGCGCGGTGATCCTCGGATTCGTCGGAGAGGCCGCGGCGCTAGCGTTCCTGTACTCGATCGCCGAGGCACTGGAAGACAAGGCGATGGACCGGGCCCAAGGCGGACTGCGGGCACTGTTGAAGCTGGTACCGCAGACCGCGACGGTGCTGCGCGACGGCACAGCGGCCGAGGTCGCAGCGAAGGACCTCGAGGTTGGCGAGCTAATGCTCGTGCGCCCCGGGGAGCGGATCGCCACGGACGGCATCATTCGGTCCGGGCGCTCCAGCCTTGACACCTCAGCGATCACCGGAGAATCCATTCCGGAGGAGGTTGCGCCCGGCGACGAAGTGCCTGCGGGAGCGATCAACTCCGCCGGGGTGCTGGAGGTCGAGACGACCGCAGCTGGAACGGACAACTCGCTGACCACACTCGTGGACCTAGTCGAGCAAGCGCAGGCGGAAAAGGGCGACCGCGCCCGGATCGCCGACCGGATTGCCCAACCCCTAGTGCCCGGGGTGATGATCCTGGCGGTGCTGGTCGGCGTTATCGGCTCGCTGCTGGGCGACCCTGAGACGTGGATCACCCGTGCGCTGGTAGTCCTGGTCGCAGCGTCGCCGTGCGCGCTGGCAATCTCCGTGCCGCTGACGGTCGTGGCCGCGATCGGCGCGGCCAGCCAGTTCGGAGTGGTCATCAAGTCCGGCGCGGCGTTCGAGCGGCTCGGCGGCATCCGTCACCTGGCAGTGGACAAAACCGGAACCCTTACCCGCAACCAGCCTGAGGTTACCGGAGTGGTCCCGGCAGACGGATTCGATCGGCCGCAGGTGCTTTCCTTCGCGGCAGCAGTTGAGCAGCAATCGACACACCCCCTCGCCGCAGCGATCGCGGCAGCGGGGCCCGAAGCGCCCACCGCCTCGGACATCAGCGAGGAAGCTGGGCATGGCATCGGCGGCACCGTCGAAGGCCGACGGGTGCTGGTGGGCAGCCCCCGATGGATCGACGCCGGGCCACTGAAAGCAGACGTTGAGCGCATGGAGTCCGAGGGCCAGACCTGCGTCCTGGTCACCGTCGATGACGCTCTCGCCGGGGCGATCGGGGTCCGTGATGAGTTGCGGCCCGAGGTGCCCGAAGCCGTGCAGGCCCTGCACGCCAACGATGTGGAAGTAAGCATGCTCACCGGCGACAACACTCGCACCGCCCGGGCGCTGGCTGGAATCGCCGGAATCGACGACGTGCGCGCCGAGCTGCGCCCTGAGGACAAGGCAAGCATCGTCGCTGAATTCTCCTCCAAGACGCCGACGGCGATGATCGGCGACGGCATCAATGACGCGCCGGCACTGGCGGGTGCGACGGTGGGCATAGCGATGGGAGCGACCGGCTCTGACGCCGCGATCGAGTCTGCTGACGTCGCCTTCACCGGCCACGACCTCCGGCTAATCCCGAAGGCGCTGCAGCACGCCCGCCGAGGAAGCCGGATCATCAACCAGAACATCGTGCTGTCTCTGGCCATCATCATCGTGTTGATGCCACTGGCGATCAGCGGCGTGCTGGGTCTGGCCGCCGTCGTGTTGGTTCACGAGGTCGCCGAAGTGATCGTGATCTTGAACGGCCTGCGGGCTGCGCAAGCGAAGCGCTGAGGCTGTGACCGGCAAGTCTCATAGGGGTTAAACCACACGCCGAGCGGACACACCTTGGGCCAGGCACGTCATTCGAGTTCACGGTCCGTCTCCGTGGAATTGGGATCGTACCCGGTGGCCTGTCCGTTCTCGGTGCGTGTGGGCACGGGGGCTGTGGGCGAGCCACCACCCGGCACGTGCCCCAGCCGGTCAAGGGCCCCGAGCGCTTGGCGTCTCCAGTGCAGATCGTGGAAGGATCGAACTTGCTCAGGGACCAAGCGTCACTGCGAGACTCTTTTCGTCCCGCAACTTGAATAGTTCAGCGGCCTTGATACCACGGACATCCATTCGGAGTGCTGCCGAGTCTCATCGACACAGCCCGCGACTACCTGGGCAGTGTGTTTGACAAAGGACCCCACCCTCATCAGCGTTGCCGAGCCCTCGCCGTTCCAGTTGCCGTAACTGACTAGATGCAGATTCTTCACCGCGGTTTCGCGGCCGCGCATGAGGTGGCGGAATAGACCGAGAGCCGAACGAAAACCAGCGCACCAGATCAGATGGTCGTGCTCACTCAAGCTATCGAAGATGGGGGATGTCCCCGAGGTTCGGGCCGGAATCGCCGCCGAGAATCCGGCGGCGGCCGCGTCGGCGAACGAACAGACCGCGCTTCAACCTACCCCCAATAACGCGAAGCGTCATCAACGCCCCGCGTTACACGTTTAATTTGAACTCGACCACGTTTCAGTACAGGGTAACCTCCTAATCGATAGGTAGCGCTTCCGCCGCAGTCGCCCCGGCAGCTGCGGGGGCAGGAGCGTAAACCGTCTTCAAGCTCTACCCGTGACTGCCAGCTCGTGGGCCCATTTGAGACTCGCGTGTAATGGACGTTCCTGAAGTATCTATGTAAACCTTTGTACTCTAGAGCTATGTTTCGAATGCCGTTTCGGCGCGGTGGACGACGGACCACCGAGGGCCATCCGCACGACGCGACCACGCTCGCCAGCTCACCCGAACCTAACCCAGATCACGCATGGAAGACACTCGCATTGGTGAACGAGTGGATTCGCCACTCAGATGCGAAGGCCAGCGTGACACTTGCCTTCACCGGGGTGATGGCAACAATGACATACAACCTCGCAAAGGACGTTACTTCCCGGACTGTATTGTTCGACACTCTCGTTGGGTTGACCTGCTTGTTGCTTTTTATTACCGGCGCTTGGTGCGGATGGACACTGACACCGAGAGTCAAGGACAAGGATGCAGATCGAGACGCGATCAACAGACTGTTTTTTGGAAGCATCGATCGAAATTTCAGGGGCAAGAGGCATGAGTACAGCGAGGTGCTCCATGTACTGACCTCTAACCCTGTTGAGCTGACGAAAGATCTCGCTGACCAGATACATGTCAATGCTCGGATTGCCACGGTAAAAGCATCCGCCGCAAAGTGGGCCATCCGGTACGCTCTCGCTGCAGGAGCCGCTATCGCAGTCCTGTCCCTCGTTGTCGGTATCACGAACAGTTAGGACGCAAATGGACGGCAACTATAGACCGTATGACTGGAAGGCCAGCTCGGCACGGATCCAAGCGATCCTGGACCAGCCGGCAGGAGCGTATGAGGAGGTAGACGGACTCCCTGACCGAGACAAGCTCACGTTCTCTAACGGCTTCTACGGCATGTGCTCGGCGATCTTCATTGACATCCGAGATTCGTCCGGCCTGACATCGAAGCACAAGAGACCCGTTCTTGCGAAGATCTACCGGTCGTTTATCTCGGAAATGGTCGCAGTCCTAAACTCCAACTCTAATGTGCGCGAGGTCAATATCGTCGGCGACTGCGTGTGGGCCTCCTACAAGACGACGCAGGTCAACCACATCGACGATGTGTTCGCTACAGCAGCGCAGGCCAATACCCTCCTAGACCTCCTCAACCACCACTACGAGAAAGCAGGGATCACCCAGCTCAGCATCGGCATAGGCGTTGAGTACGGGCGGGTCCTCATGATCAAGGCGGGTTATAGCGGCAGCACGATCAACGACGTCGTATACATGGGCGACGTCGTCAACAGGGCAGCCCATCTAGCGCACCTAGCGGGGCGCGGTTGGGGATCGAGCCCGGTTGTCGTCGGAGGCGTCTTCTACTCGAACCTGAACGATCACAACCAAGGCCTACTCCGGCCGCAGGGGATGCCCGGCATCGGAACCGTGTACCAGGGAAATCCCATCATCCCGCAGATGGACGAGTGGATCAGCTCCCTCAGTTGACATCTCCCGTCAGACAGACCACCAGAACGTCGACCCATAGATCCGATAGCCCATGTCGGAGGTCCCCAGGTCAGTCCACATGTTCTGCTTCGGGTTACCCCCTAGCTTCGAGGTCTCATTCAGCCTGTTGTAGACGTCGGCGGTGATGTAGGTCGGGTAGCGAGGATCGAGCGCAGCCAGCTTCGCCGCATTGTTTGCTGCGTTCCCAACCCACACCAAGTCATTGCTGCCTCGGATGCCTGTTCGGGCGACGAAAAGCTTCGAGGTATCGATGCCGACCCGCTGCTTGAGCACGAAGGTGCTCTTCGGGTACTTCTCAGCGATTTTCGCTGCCACGATATTCTTCGACGCCCAGTTGATCTGGAGCCCACACTTCGCGGCAGCGGTGTTCTTCGAGTCCCCGATGAACACACCCATGACACGGTCCCCATCGTAGGCCGTGATGATACCACCCCGCGCTCGAATGATCTTAGCTGCACAATAGAGATAGCTCTTGTAGACCTCCGCAGCGAACCAGTCCTTGTACCCCTTGACCATCTTCGTCGACGACGCAAGATCCGCGTAGAGGACAGTTGCGTCGAGCTCGACAGCAAGGTTCTTCAGCGGAAGGTCATCGGCGTCGGGCACCTTCTGGCCTGCGCGACGTTCCCACTGTTCGTCGACGGTCTTCTGGACGTACTCCTCCAGGTCATCTTTCAGACTCATGCCGAGGCTCCTCCCCACGATCGCTCTAACCGTTTGCTCATTCAGCTTACCCATTGCGCGGTGTCAAGGGGTTGCTGCAATAGGTCTGCTCGCGACCTTTCACATACACCAGAGGTTATATGACGAAACAGAACTCCACGGAGGGGCGAAAGAAGACAAGATCGCTCCCCGTTACGAAGAGCTAGCACCGCAGAAGTTGCGCTCAAGTCTGATTCGGACTCATTCTCACAGTCAGTCGCGGGGCGAAAACCAACTCAGCGCGGTCCCGACTGCAACTAAAACTGGTCCTGCCGAAACTAAATACCATCTTCTAACCGCTGGCGAAGCACGACTTCCTCTTCATCGCTGAGCCCAGTGAGTCTTTCCCCCTGATGTTCTTCTTCGAATCGCAGCGCATCCGCCAATGTTTCTTTCAACGGGCGAATCCGCAGGCCAGCTTCGTAGGCTGCGGCGCAATCGAGTAGCGCGATGTTGCGAAACTGTTCACCTGGTACCCACAACGGCAACGATTTTGGGCCCATCCACGGGGTTACATCATTAGCGAGAAGCAGTTCATCAGAGCAAGGTCGTTCCGTAGCCTCCGATGCGGTTAACTCACGCGAAATCTTGAACACATCGGACAAGGAAGTAGCAAACCCCGTAGCGTTAAAGGTTCCGAAAGTCCCAACTTCTGCAGACTCAACTATCCAGCCTGCAAGGTCTTTCACATCAATCATAGCGACGGGAAACGCCAGGTCTGGGACGATCACGTTCTCACCCGTGGGATGCGCGAAGCGCCACGGATAGTAACCACTGCGCCCTGTTTCGTCGCCGTAGCCGGCGATCAGACCGGGTCGAACTACCATTACCGACCGATTTGTGCTGCGATAAATAGTTTCGCAAGCAGACTTTGCGGCTGGGTACTGCCCCATGTTCTCCATGTAGTCAATTTCAAGCGGAGCGACTACGGAATCAGACTCAGAAGAAAATACTTCCCTGATTCTCATATACTGAAGTGTCCCAGGTTTTGTTCCGTTTGAGTAGATGGGAAAATCTGGAACGTGCCGAGAAAATTTGACCAGGATGCAAAGGATCGTGTGGTCCGTCTCGTGGAAGATCGCATCGTGGCGGAAAATATGTCGATGCACCCCGCGTGCCAGGCAGTAGCTCCAAAGTTGGGGGTTTCATGGCACACGGCTCGT
>NZ_JBEHFO010000017.1:0-40451 GCF_040225595.1 Corynebacterium sp. KPL2734
AATGGCCGTAGCCTTTCCCGCCCGCTTCGACAAATACCTATAAACCTAGCCCCACACACAAACAACTTGACACGCTCCACCGGCACGAGGCTTACCACGGGTTACAGATACACCACACTAGCGGACGCAACCACCGTGCCGAGCAACTTGTGGTTGTGGATACCGGCTAGCACCTTGGTGACAATGCGCTCAGTGGCCACAATCTGATAAGGGCGCATAATCCGCAACACTATGGCCGAAATATTTTGCGTACCTCAACCTCTAAGTCGTGCTCACCTGAATTCTCATGAGTGACATGTAAACCTGCTCTCACACCCTTGGTAGAACACACAGAATCGTCATGGTAAAGACCCTCAATGTGAAGTGGGAAGATTGTAGACCGGCTAAGATGCCCGCACTACGCTGCGGCTTCACCAGTGGTAAGAGGCCCTCGCCCGCCTTGAAGGCGCTCTGAACCTCCAAAGCCCTTACTCCACCACCCTGCGAGTGAAGCGAAAGCCATCGTTACTTACTTTTCTCCAATCATAAGATCCACGAGAGCTCCTAGATTGTTAGCGCACCTCTTACCGTTTTCAGCAGGCCTGTTACGACGGCATCCCAGTGCCCATCTTCGGTCTCTACGATTCAGGATTTGTGGTCCCACTATGTCGTTTCGCAAGTTCATTAGCTAGATCAGCAGTGATTTTTACTGCTTCCGGGGGATCGGTGACCCAGATGTGGTCCCCAAACTGAAGCAATTGCCTTACCCCCTGAATATCCGCATATCCCACCACGATACGGACAAAGTTTTCGTCCACGGGTTCATAATGGATAAGCCGTGATCCCAAAATACGAGATGCCATATCAAGCCGAGTCGCTCGAAGAAGTGCGGTGATTCGAACTGGCATGTCTTCTTCTAATTGCTCAACGAGCTGCGCCCACACCCTTGCCAAACTTTGCCCTGGACGAAGCTGAGCAGCTTGACCTAAAACGCGAAAGGTTTCTAAACGCGAGACTGCCAACATCCTTGGTTCCCCATCGATATCGACGACCAAGTACCAACTTCTACCCTTGTGTACAAGCCCATAAGGATCAGCCACAGCACGTTGTTGCTTCTTGTCCCCGCTTCGGCGATAGGACACCTCAATTCGAGCTTCTTTCCGTACAGCCTCTAGCAACTCTTCTAAGTCGTTTTGGGTTTCATTGCTAAACCAGCCACTGGAATCAAGTAGGACCTTTTCTTCCAAATTATGAGTATCGGACGCTTTAGAGAATGAGACTGCGTTCATTTTCTTCTGCAGCAGGGCGATGTCTTGGCCAAAACCCAAGTGTGCGAGTGAATCTGCCCCGACGCCAAGAATCCTCATCAGCTGAATCTCAGTCGGATCCAATCGAGAAGCGTTCAATCGAGCGCGCCTATCGAGCACAATCCCACCATGCATACCTTGCTCCGTATAAACAGGTATTCCTGCGGCCGAGAGTGCATCAACGTCACGCAGTATTGTGCGCTGGGAAACCTCAAAATGCGAAGCCAGCTCGGCAGACGTAGCACGGCCTCGGGTTTGCAATAGCAAGAGCATAGACAACAAGCGCGCCGATCTCATGCCGTAATTATCACTGGAACCACAATATTTTCCGGAATATGACACTCCTTGTCAGGTTTGTTTGCTCCAATGCACTGCGTCCACGTAAACAACACCACTCACCGAAAGGAGAATGGCGATGCCAACCCCCAATCTTTTCCTAACCTATGTCTCCGATACAGAGATCTCGACTGCCTTCTACAGCGACTTATTCGATATGCAGCCATCGTTCATCAGTCCTCGATATGTAGCATTCGAGATTTCAAAGGATGTCCTGTTTGCTGTGTGGACCGGCCATAACACCCACATGGAGAAACAGACACCGCGAACGAGCGAAATAGGTTTGATGCTGGATGGACCGGCAAGCCGCATCGATGAGACATACCGTCTATGGAAATCGAAAGGAATCCAAATTGTGCAGCCACCCTACGATGATGTCTTCGGCCGCACCTTCGTTGTTGCCGACCCTGATGGAAACCTTATCCGCGTCAGCCCAGTCGATTAACTCCTAGATCAGGATTCAACGACTAGGAAATCCTCCAACACCCGGGAAACACCTCAGTTGGAGGATTCCAAGTGACCCTAAGTAGGATCTCAAGTCAAGGATGGTTTAGGCACACCAGCTTTCCCGTACAACGAACCCCTAAAACTGCTTGGCCTATGGGCGCAGCAGAGATCCACCGAAAGTAATGGCCCGGTCCCAAATCGAACTACGAGATCGAGATCATGCAATAAAACTATTATCCTCTCGACCCTGCCAACCAAACCTAAGCAAACATCAAGCCTCGGACTGACTGCCTACACAATAAACCGAAACTCAAAAGAAGGGTGTCAGATCAAGATGACTTGTTGACACCATCGAAAACAAAATTCGAAAGACGTGTCGACCGGCTCGGGCGGGATTTAGGATGTAAAACCCCACACTTACAATCCTCGACCACTAAAGTTCAGAAAAAGAAAGAAACCGGAGGTCACTAACCCTTTCGAGTTTGTTACTTCCGGTGGTGCAGTTTGTTCAACTGCTCATTGTGCCCGGGGCGGTGTCTGGTTCCATGACATCGTTCCGCATGTCTCATGAGATCGTTCCGGTTCGCCCTGCAAGAATGTCTCACCACATCGATCCGGCAGACAACCCATGGATGAAAATGCCCCAACTGGGCAAAAAGGAATGTCTCGAGACATCGTTCCAACAAGGTCATAGTGCGTTAACGTCAAGCAGATAGTTACACGTACCTTAAGCTCAGCTTCCACCGAAGATAGCAGGCACGCGAGAGGCTCAAAAGTGCCTCGTCGCAAAGTTCTGGCGCCCGCAGAACCTGCATCGAAGGCTTACATTCCGCACCGAACAGTACTTCGCCCGGGCAGATTCCATCGGGCGTCGACGATCCATGAATCGGGAAATTAAGCCACAAAGATCCTAAAGTTTTGAACATTTTTGGGCACCGCAAAAAAGAAAAATCTCGAGACACCATAGGAACGATGTCTCGAGACTTCACATTGTGCCCGGGGCGGGACTTGAACCCGCACGTCCTTATCGAACACTGGCACCTGAAGCCAGCGCGTCTGCCAATTCCGCCACCCGGGCAGGGTGTGGTTGTCAGTGCGACTAGATAAAGATAGCACAGGGAGTGCATGCAATTACAAATCAGCAGGAAAAGCGGATTATTTTGCGCATTTAATGGCGAAAAACTAGGAACTTTCGCGCCGCCGTCTACGTTTGAAAGGGGTATACAAACTATAATGGCTACTACTGATCACTACTGATCGCTGTATAGCGGAAAGGAGCAAAATTCGTGGCGTTTTTAGAAAGGCTGGCGAAGCTTGATTCCGCTATGCAACGCGGCCTTGATAACGGCATGGCTTTTGTCTTCGGCGGCAAGGTCGTTCCTGCAGAGATTGATGAGCTTTTGAAGCAAGAAGCCCAAGACAATCTCGGCCACGGGGACGATGACAAACTCTATAGTCCCAATGTCATGACTGTAGGTGTCTCCTCCAAGGATTTGGAGAACTTGTCGCAAGATTCGGATTTGCCTGCCGATTGCGCAGACCAATTATCTCGCTTTATCCGCAATAACGGATGGTCCCTCGCTGGTCCCGTCATTGTGCGGATTGCGGAGGAATCGGGCCTGCGCACGGGCCAGCTTCGTGTGTCCTCGTTTATAGATCACGAGCCCACAGAAGAGACCGGTTTCGAGGCGATTTTCCACGACTTTGATGGTCAGGAGGACCAGATGACCAACCCGCACGAAAATAATGCGGATGACGCAGCTACTACCGCTTTCATTGCGCAAGATGACCAACCCGCGCCGCAAACGCAGGGCCCCGCAGTCAATTTGATGTTGCAGGATGGCTCTTCCCGCGTCTATCACGTGCAGGAAGGGTCAAATATTATTGGCCGCAGCAATGATGCAGATTTGCGCCTGCCGGATACGGGCGTGTCCCGCCAGCACGCGGAAATCACGTGGAACGGTGAAGATGCCGTGTTGGTGGATTTGCAGTCCACCAATGGCACCACGGTCAATGACACTCCCATTGATAACTGGCTGCTTGCCGATGGCGATGTGATCACCATGGGCCATTCCCACGTCGAGGTCCGCATTACGGGCCTTGATTCGCATAGTTACTAATTCACACTGAGGAAGGGAGGCCGCCATGGATGCAGTCATCATGCTGGCGCTTCGCATCGGCTTATTGGCTCTTTTGTGGGTATTTGTCCTGGTGGCCTTGAATGCCATGCGGCGGGATACCAATAAATCCGCAGGTGCTATGCCACAGCCGTCAAAAATGGGTGCGTCCCCACGCAGTCACGCTGCGGTGAAGCAGCTTTCTATTGTGGAGGGCCCTTTGCAGGGATCCCACATGAATTTGGGCACGCTCGAGGAATGCACCTTGGGCCGCGCCGCTGACTGTGATTTTGTCACTGGGGATGATTACTCTTCCGGCCATCATGCACGCCTATTTCGCCGCGGCAGCGAGTGGGTAGTGGAGGATTTGGAATCTCGCAACGGAACCCTCGTCAATGGTGTGCGCATCGACCAACCTGAGGTAGTCGGCGCGAACTCCGAGATTAAGCTAGGCCGCACTACCGTGAGGTTGAACGCATGACACTGAAGTTAAACTTTTTTGCCAAGTCGGACCGCGGGCTTATCCGCGGTAATAATGAGGACTCCGGTTACGCCGGATCCCACCTGCTGATTTTGGCCGATGGCATGGGCGGGCATGCCGCAGGTGAGGTCGCCTCCCAACTCATGGTCAACCACCTCGAAATCCTAGATCAGGATCCGGGTAAGGAGGACACGGAGGCACTCCTTGCAGCTGCTGCCGATGACGCCAATGAAGCCATCAGCGAGCACGTCACCGCCCACCCGGAGACTGAAGGTATGGGCACGACGCTGTCCACGATGCTGTTCAATGGCACGACCTTTGGTGTCTGCCATGTGGGTGATTCGCGCGCTTATTTGCTGCGCGATGGCAAGCTCGAGCAAATCACCAAGGATGATACCTATGTGCAATCCTTGGTGGATAAGGGCGAGCTGGCTGCAGAAGATGTTTCTTCCCACCCACAAAAGTCCCTCATCTTGAAGGCCTATACCGGCCGTTCGGTGGAGCCGACGCTCTTCACGTTCGAAGCCAAGGCGGGTGACCGCATCCTGCTGTGCTCGGATGGGCTTTCGGACCCAGTTACCGCTTCCACGATTGAGACTGCCCTTGGCCAGGGAAGCATCGAACAGGCGGGCTCCACCCTCGTGGATCTCGCTATTCGTTCGGGCGGACCGGACAATGTCACCGTCGTCATCGCCGAGGTCACGGAAGAAAAACCCGCCACCCACGAGCCGTTCCGCGTTGGTGCTCTTGCAGGTTCGGTAGAAGAGCCCACGCACCCGGATTCCTCGGCGTCACGCGCCGCGAAACTCACCCGTAAACCCCAGGTGATTCCGCCGGCCGTCATGGCCGATGAAGACAATGCGGCTAAGGACTCCGATGAAGAAGAGGCAGAAGACGAGCCCCCTCGACGAAAAATTGGGTGGAAGATCCTCATCGCCCTCATCATCATCTTGGCGCTCGTTATTGGCGCAGGGCTGTGGGTAAAGAATTTCTTGTCCAATAACTATTACGCCGAGACCAACGACGCACAAGAAATCACTGTCCTCAAAGGCGCGGATTATTCCTTATTTGGCAAGGATTTAAGCTCCACTCACCAATACGTGTGCATTAATGACCAGAACTCCTTGCTGTTTTCTGCCCAGAAGTGCAAGGGGGACTTCACCCCGTTGAAGGTCTCTGATCTGCCCGAGTCTGAGCGCGGCGCGGTCAATCATATTTCTGCCGGTGACCTGAGCGAGGTTCAGGATCAGATTAATGACCTGGGTGAAAAGGCACTCAAGCCATGTATCACTGCGCCGAGCCAAAAAGACAATAAAGACACCAAGGAAAACAAACCTGGGGTCACTTGTAGGGAGGTGTAGCTGATGCAGAAGTTTTTTAGCCGGAGAATCGAACTCGGCCTCCTTATTCTCGCCGCGGTCGTCTTTGCCATCACCTTGGTCAGTTTGGAGCTGTCGCAGGATAATGCGCTTACGACAGACTTGATCTACCTCATCGGTGGATTCATTGGTGTCTTTACCATTGCCCACTTGGCAATGTGCTTCTTGGCGCCCTACGCGGACCAGATCATGTTGCCTATCGTGGCCATCCTTAATGGCATTGGGCTTATCGTTTTGGCCCGCTTGGATTTGGTCAATGATCGGGGTCTCGCGGTCCGCCAGGTCATGTGGACCGTCGTTGGCCTCGTGCTCTTTGTGCTGGTCCTGGCGGTTGTCAAGGACCATCGGTCACTCACCCGCTATTCCTATATCTTGGGTGCGGCTGGCCTCGTACTGTTGGCGCTGCCATTGGTGTGGCCACAACCTGATGGCGTTGAGGCGCGCATTTGGCTGAACTTCGGGCCATTTTCCATCCAGCCGGGTGAGTTCTCCAAGATCATGCTGATCTTATTCTTTGCCATGCTGCTGACGCAGAAGCGATCCCTCTTTACTGTGGCTGGATATCGCTTCCTAGGGATTTCCCTGCCTCGCTTGCGCGACCTCGCCCCCATTCTCATCGTGTGGGCCATCGCCATTATCATCATGGGAATTTCCAATGACTTTGGTCCGGCGCTGCTGCTCTTCAGCACGGTGCTGGGCATGCTATTTATGGCTACCGGCCGGGTCAGCTGGCTTTTTATTGGCCTCGTCCTCGTTGGTATCGGCGGCTTTGGCATTTACCAGGTATCCGAAAAGATTCAGCAGCGTTTTTCCAACTTCATGGACCCGCTGGCTAACTATGACAACACTGGATACCAATTGGCCCAGTCCCTTTTTGGTATGTCCTCTGGCGGTATTTCCGGCAGCGGCTTGGGCCAAGGACACCCCGAATTGGTTCCGGTGGCGCACTCAGACTTTATCCTCGCCGCCATCGGTGAGGAATTGGGCCTGATTGGTCTAGCTGCCGTTCTGGTCCTCTTTGGCATGTTGGTTACCCGCGGATTCAATACCGCGTTGCGTACCCGCGATACCTACGGCAAACTGGTCGCTTCAGGCCTTTCTCTTACTTTGGCGGTACAGGTCTTCGTCGTCACCGGTGGCATTTCCGCCCTGCTGCCGATGACCGGCTTGACCACTCCTTTCATGTCCGCCGGTGGTTCCTCTCTCATGGCTAACTATGTACTGTTGGCGATTTTGCTGCGGATCTCTAACGCAGCACGCCGACCCATGCAGGAGAACTCGAGCAACGCTCCGAGTGACACCTCCATGTTCCCGTCGGTTCAGGAGGCTTACCGATGAACAAATCCATCCGCCTAGTATCCCTATTTGCCATCATCTTGACCGCGGTTCTGTTGGTGAACCTGACGGTCATTCAGGCATTTTCGGATGATAAATACGCGCATAACGCGAAGAACTCGCGCGGGTTTATAGAATTGCAGACCACCCCGCGCGGACAGATCTATTCCGGCAATACGGTGCTGGCGCAATCCACGGAAAATCCTGATGAGACCTACTCCCGGTCTTATCCCATCGATTCGCCCGCTTTTGGCAATGTCACCGGCTATTTGTCCAGCCAATTTGGTGCTTCGGAATTGGAATCTTCGCAGAACGAAATTCTCAATGGCACGGACGATTCCCTGTTCAAACAGCACTGGCTGGATACCATCGCGAATAAGCCCACCAAGGGAGCCAATGTAGAAGTCACCATCGATCCGGCATTGCAACAGGCTGCGTATGACCAGTTGGCGGGCCCTGGGTACGAAGGATCGGCTGTTGCCATCCAGCCGTCGACGGGCAAGGTTCTGGCCATGGCCTCCAACCCGGGCTTTAACCCAAATTCATTGGTGGGCGAGTCCGCTGAGGAGGCTTGGGCAGGTTTGCAGGAACAGGCCGGTCAGCCACTGGTCAACCATGCAGCGGCGGATACCTTGCCGCCGGGATCTATTTTCAAAATCATTACGACTGCGGCCGGATTGAATAATGGATACAATCCCTCGTCGAGCCTGACCGGTGCCAACGTGATTACCTTGCCCGATACCGTCACGGAGCTGACGAACTACGGCAATGAGAAATGCAATGGCCAGGATTCCGTGACTCTGCAGACCGCCTTCGCGCTGTCGTGTAATACCGCATTTGTGCAGATGTCTGAGCAGATCGGCGCGGATGAGCTGCGCAAGTACGCGGATGCTTTCGGCGTCGGCAAGAAATACGACTTGGGTGTCTCTTCTTCCGCAGGCACCTTGGGAGACCTGCCGGATGGTGCAGCGACGGCGCAATCGGCCATCGGCCAGCGCGATGTCACCATGAGTGCGCTGCAGGCGGCAGTCATGGCCGGAACCGTGGCCAATAAGGGCACGCGCATGGAGCCTTACCTAGTCAATCGCATTACCGATGCCCAGATGAAGGAAATCCGCACCACCAAGCCCAAGAAGGCCGGCGAGGCCGTCACGGAAGAGACCGCATCGACCATTCGGGACTTGATGTTTGCCTCCGAGCGTTCTTCGTGGGGCTACGACGGCAATGGCTTTGCATCCAAGACCGGTACCGCCGAGCACGGCGAAGGCCTGGCTCCGCATGTGTGGTACGTCGCCTTTGACCCGGACCGCGATATTGCCGTCGGGGTCGTCGTCAAGAATGGCGGTAACTTGGGCGAATCCGCGACGGGCGGCAGAGTCTCTGGCCCAATTGGTCGTGCCATCTTGAGCGCATACCAGGGGGAACAGTAATGAAGAATACCGAGAACAAAGACCATCTCCAGGAACTCATCGGCAGCGACTACGAGCTGCAGTGGATCATTGGCCACGGCGGCATGTCCACGGTGTGGCTTGCCGATGACACTCGTAATGACCGCGAAGTAGCCATCAAGGTGTTGCGGCCGGAATTTTCTGATAACCAGGAATTCCTCTCCCGCTTCCGCAATGAAGCGGAATCCGCTGAATCTATCCAGTCCGATAACGTGGTGGCCACGTATGACTACCGCGAGCTGGAAGATAATGGCCGCAAATTCTGCTTCATGGCCTTGGAATACGTGCGGGGCGAATCCCTCGCGGACCTGCTCGCGCGCGAGAACACCTTGCAGGAAGAACTCGCGCTGGACGTGCTTGAGCAAGCGGGTCACGGTCTATCCATTATCCACCGGATGGGCTTGGTGCACCGCGATATTAAGCCCGGCAACCTGATGATTACCCAAAATGGGCAGGTGAAAATTACGGACTTTGGCATCGCCAAGGCCGCCGCCGCGGTACCGCTCACGCGCACCGGCATGGTGGTGGGTACTGCCCAGTACGTTTCGCCTGAACAAGCGCAGGGCAAGGAAGTCTCCCCTGCCTCTGATATCTATTCGCTCGGCGTCGTTGGTTACGAGATGCTCGGCGGCAAGCGTCCCTTTTCGGGCGATTCCTCCGTGTCCATTGCTCTTGCCCACATCAACCAAGAGCCAGAACCGCTGTCGACCACGATTAGCGCCCCGGCGCGCGAGCTCATCCGCATCGCACTGCGCAAGGATCCCAATACCCGCTATGCCGATGGCAATGAATTCACGGTCGCGGTATCCGATGTGCGCTTGGGCAAGCGCCCGCCGCGTCCGAAGTCCATTCCGCCCCACCAGCAGGCCCCAGAGCCATCGCCTTCGGCATCGACCGAAATGCTTGCCGATGTCGCCCAGCCCACCACCATCCATCCGGCGGCGGGGACGGCGGCGAGTGCTGCCGCGCCACAACGCAAGGCAGCATCAGCTCCGGACAGTGATTCGAAGGGCGGGAAGTCATTCCTCAAGGGCCTGGGCATCGTCGCAGCCATCGCCCTGCTTGCCGCGGGTGGCTACGCCATAATGAACCTCATTAGTAGCGAGGGCGGCGACAGCGAGCCTTCCTCTACCCAAGAAACTTCCGTGGTTACCGAATACCGGGATCCCACAACCACGCAAGTAGAAACCCTGGAGGAGGACGAAGGTACGAATGAGACGCCGCAGGAAGTGACGGTAACGGAGACGGAACCCACGGATCAGGAGAGCAATCAGGCACCGCGTGATAATCGCCGGCAGCAGCAGACCCCGAACCAGCAGGCTCCGACGCGAAACCAGCAGCGCCCGAATGCTCCGACGCAGCAACGCCAGCCCCAGCAGCCGCAGGTCGAAAACACACCTGAGCAGAACAACACAGTAAACTCACGGCCCGATGAGCTTCCTGGGGATTTATCTGATTTATTAAGACAGGATGGTGACTAAGCCATGGTCAATGACCGGTACCGGCTCGGTGAGATCATCGGCTCCGGCGGCATGTCCGAGGTATTTGCCGCAGAAGACACCACTTTAGGCCGGCAAGTAGCGGTAAAAATGCTGCGCACGGAGATGGCTCGCGATATCAACTTCCGCGAGCGCTTCTACCGCGAGGCGCAGAACTCGGGCAAATTAAACCATCCCAATATCGTCGCGGTCTATGACACCGGCGAGACCGAGATGGACGGCATGACCATCCCGTATATCGTGATGGAGCGGGTCAACGGGGCCACGCTGCGCGATATTATTCGCGAAGATGGCCCGCTGCCTGCCCAAGAGGCGGCGGAGATCCTCAAGCCGGTCGCGGAGGCCTTGCAGGCATCCCATGAGGCGGGAATCATTCACCGCGATATCAAACCGGCGAATATCATGCTCACCAACACCGGCCAGGTGAAGGTGATGGACTTTGGCATCGCCCGTGCGTTGGATGATTCGACCTCGGCGATGACCCAAACTTCTGCCGTTATCGGTACCGCCCAGTACCTTTCCCCGGAGCAGGCGCGCGGCAAGAACGCCGATGCGCGTTCTGATGTCTATGCGCTGGGCTGCGTCATGTACGAGGTACTCACCGGCCGCACCCCGTTCGAAGGCGAAACCCCCTTTGCCGTGGCTTACCAGCATGTGCAGGAAGAACCAACCCCGCCTTCGGAGCTTATCGATGACCCCTCGTTGACCCCCACCCAGCGGGTCAATATCGATGCGGTGGTACTGACCGCGATGGCCAAGCACCCCGCGGACCGCTACCAGTCTGCGTGGGAGATGGCCGGCGATTTGGATCGCCTGCGCACGGGCCAGGTCACCGAGGCTGCCCGCATGCACGTCAACGAGGACGATGCCACAACGGCGATGCCCGCGCCGGCCACCGCTACTGCTACATCCCACCGGGCACCGATCGAATCGACGCGTCCTACCGGAGCACCCGAAGAAGATGAAGGCGGCGGCTGGATGAAGTGGCTCGCGCTGCTTCTCGTCGCGCTGTTGGTCGCCATCTTGGGCTATTTTGCCTGGGATTTCTGGAGCAGCGACGATGAAAAGAATAGGGACGGCCGGAACCAAACCGAGGTAGCGGAACACAATAGCGTCATCGTGCCGGAGGTAGAAAACCGCCCGCGCAATGAAGTGGTCAAAGAGCTCGAGGACTTGGGGCTTCTCGTCACCGTGAACGAAGAGGCTAACCCGGATATCGACCGCAATAATGCGATTCGCATCAATCCGGCCCCGGGTTCGGAATTGCAGAAGAACGCCTCGGTCACCTTGACCGTTTCTTCCGGCAAGGAAATCATCGATGTCCCGGATATCACCGGCATGAACTTGGATCAGGCCGCGCAGGTCTTGGAAGAGGCAGGCCTGGAGCTGAACTCCGATATTTCTGAGCGCAATGATGAGGCCCCCGCCGGCGAGGTAATCCAGCAGAACCCCGCGGGTGGTACCCAATTGTCCAAGGGCTCGAAGGTCCGGGTGACGGTGTCTAAGGGCATCGAAAAGAAGCGCGTTCCTGATGTTTCCGGCTTGAACGAAGAGGATGCGCGCAGCCGCCTCGAAGCCAGTGACTTCGACGTCAATGTCCGCGAAGTCGATTCCTTAGAGCCGGAAGGCACCGTGCTAAACGTCTCCAACCAGGGCGCGCAGCTGGAAAAGGGCCAGACTGTCACCATTGAGGTATCCAATGGGATGCTCATGAAGGCACCCGAGGTAATGGACAAGAATCAAGGACAAGCCGAAAATGCCCTGCGCCAGGCGGGCTGGAATGGCCAGCTGCGCGTGGGCGAGCCAATTCCTACCGGCGCCTTGGTCGATAGCAATAAGATCGGTTGGACGTCCATCAATCCTGGCGATACCATCCGCAAGGATCAGGACGTGGAGGTTCGCATCTGGAAATTCGAAGCCTCGGCGCTACTGCCGTAACCACCGCTGCTGGTATCGTAATTCATCAGTAAGCACTGAGATAAGAACTGAAATCTAGAGAAGGTCTCTTATGCCAAAGTCAAAGATCACCCAGAGCTCTGCCACCCAGGTATCGAGCTCTGCCGGGGCGAACCGCACCCCAGTCAAAATCAACTCTGAAGGCACCCCGAAGTGGTACGTGGCCATCATGCTTGGCCTGATGGTCCTCGGCCTGCTGTGGCTCGTGGTCAATTACCTCGCCGGTGAATCCATCCCCTTCATGGCGGAGCTCGGCGGTTGGAACTACGGCATCGGCTTCGGCCTCGCCCTTATTGGCCTGCTCATGACCATGGGCTGGCGTTAGGCCTAGACCGCAACCAAAGAAATCCTCGCCGCCCACCACAAGGTTGAAGTGTTCCAGGTTTGTTCCGTTTGAGTAGATGGGAAAATCTGGAACATGCCAAGAAAATTTGACCAGGATGCAAAGGACCGCCTAGTCCGTCTCGTGGAAGACCGCATCGTGGCGGAAAACATGTCAATGCACCCCGCGTGCCAGGCAGTAGCTTCAAAGTTGGGGATCTCATGGCACACAGCTCGTCAATGGACTTGACCTCCAACAAAACGCTACATGTCACTTTCAGCACTCGAACACACCAAGCACCTCATGCACCACCCAGGAGATCATCGTGGCGACCACCACCAGCTAACCGCCTAACCAGCACCCCGAACTTCATACCGAGCCGAAAGCACAAACCACTACACCACTACACGGGACTTGACCGTTTGCGGGCGTTGGCATCAACGAATCCCAGCTCATGGAGCCACGAGGCGATTGTAGAACGCGACGGTGTGAAATCTGGACCTACGGTATCGAACAAGAAGTAGTAGATCGACCAAGGCCCATAATCCAAGCCTTGCTCCATCAACTGTTGCCTGGCGTGGACGACTGCGATTTTGTCGGCCTCGTGAAATTTCTTAACAAGATTCTTCGGGACAGTCGAATCCGGCACAATGCCTGCTCGGCCCTTCTGCGCTATCCGGTTTTTGATGTTGTGGTACGTCTGCCGCGAGATTGCCAATTCTTTGCACAACTGTGTAACCGTCTTGCCGTCACGAACGGGATCGAAATCTGCAACCTTTCTACGCTTATGCAATGGAATAGCCATCCGGCTATTCCACCGCCGCAAACGTCCAAAAAGCCACTAGACATCACAAGTAAGTGCTAGAAGTCGTCCCCACTTTTTCTATAGAGAAACCTCCGTGCCCGCACCCACAGCGTCAAGAGAGTTATTATAGCCCTGCAACAGCGTGCCAGAAACTGCGCACTCTTCCCTATCCGGTGACACATGCTGGGACGCACTCGCTAAATTCATAGCATGCTTTCTAAAAATAACCTTCCAGTTGCTAACCCCGCTCTGACACGCGCACTCTGCAAGGCACTCGTGGCAGGAGGGGAGGGAATCTCAGCTACGGAGATGCATAATGTCTTCGCCGCGGCCGGTATCATGGTGCTCGAGGGTTTTTCCTCCAAGACTGATATCGCCTACCACGCCTTGATGAACGAGCAACAATCCGCTGAATCGAGCAGGCCACTGGCACGTTTTGTTTCAGAGGCTCTAGCTCCAGCCCGGTTCTTGAAGGGGCCACAGAAGCGTCAACGGATCATCTCCGACGTCGACACAATCCTTCGCACCTATAGGTTCAGCGTCACCGAGGAGGGGCACATCGTCCCTACAGGTGAAGGCGTCATCGGCGCCGACGCCCTGACCAGGCGGATAAAAGAGAAGCTTGTCTTGCGCGGCACTCATCCCGAGGCGCTGAGATTTTGTGAAGAAGAACTGATTAATCAGTCGATGTTCCATGCTGTAACCGAAGCGACAAAGTCACTGATGGAACGTATCCGGCCCGCAGACTGCGCGCTTGACGGAGAGAAGCTCACTCAGTACGTGTTCGGTACACGCAATAACCCTGGGCCACGATTCATAAACGATTTCTCCAGCCCAGCAGATGAGGCCGAGCATTTCGGATTCATCCATCTACTCAACGGAATCTACGGACACCTTCGTAACGATCGCGCCCATCGCGCACGTCTGGGATCGGAAGAAAAGGGACAAGATTTTCTCGACGCCATGGCGATGATCTCCTATGCACACCGGGTCATCGACAGGAGTTGGCTGAAGGGCCAAGCCTAAGCTGCGGATGGTCGAATTACCGCCACCCCTAAGGCAATATGTCAGGGGTGGGAGGCGGTGGCGTCCCTGACAGCCGGCCAGTTACGCTTTCTTCTTGACGCTCGTAGGGGCAGCCCCGCGGATTGCTCCTTGTCCTTGTCCGGAACAGAGGCCTCGGCCGCCTGAGTGACCCTTGCGGCAGCCTGCTGTTCATAGACGAACGATTTCGACACAGACAGTACCGAAGGATGCTGGTGTCCCATGTTGCGCCCGGGTATTTGGTAGCAGTGTCGTGACTATCCGGTTGCGCTCTAGTGGCTATCCGGTAGCGGCTCACCAGGCTCGGGATGATACTCCCGGTAGCCGCACCACTCGGGTGCGGCACATACTGAAAGGGGTCTGCCATGAGGGATTATCATGCCGTGATGACACTGCTGTTACGGCAGCATTCTTACCGTCGGCTCGAGTGCTCTCACCGCTCCATTCCACAATCGAACCATGCACTGCGAAGCCTCGGCCCGACCACCGCCTAGCAGGACGCAGCGTTGACGAACGGCTGCTTTCGGAAAGTCGACAAGTCGAGGCCCGAGTCTACCCGCTACCGGATACTCACTCAGGTGCTACCAGATACTCACCACACCGCTACCATTTCAGTCTTCTGAACATCCCACACATCACCGTCGGGCCGACGTTCGCCCCTCGTTGCAACAGTTCAGCAGACGCTGTATAGTCCAGTGCATGCTGACTATTGCTTCGCGCTTGGACGTGATGAACCGATTGGGTCGGGCGATGGCCGATCCCACCCGATCCCGTATTCTCCTGACCCTGCTGGGCGGCCCGGCCTACCCGGCCGCTCTCGCCCGGGAACTGGAACTGACGCGGTCAAATGTGTCGAACCACCTCACTTGCCTACGGGACTGCGGAATTGTGGTCGCCGAACCGCAGGGGAGGAAGACCCGCTACGAGATCGTCGACGCCCATCTTGTCCAAGCGTTGAACTCACTGCTAGATACCACTCTGGCTGCCGACGAAAATGCCCCGTGTATTGACTCGGCATGTGACGTGCCCGGGTGTGCCACCGGAGAGGGGAACAGGTAAGTGGTAACTGGTCTCCTGGGGGCGGTTGGTCTGTTTATCGCCACCAATATCGACGACATCATCGTGCTCTCGCTGTTCTTCGCCCGTGGGGCCGGCCAAGCAGGGACCACACTTCGGATCCTAGCCGGGCAGTACCTTGGTTTCGCGGGCATCCTCACAGCCTCGATTCTGGTCACCCTAGGGGCGGATGCCTTTCTGCCCATCGAGGCGATCCCCTACTTCGGGCTGATCCCCCTGGCCCTGGGGCTGTGGGCGGCCTGGCAAGCCTGGCGGGGAGACGATGACGACGATGACGCGAAAGTCAGCGGAAAGAACGTAAGCGTCTTGACCGTCGCCGGGGTGACCTTTGCCAACGGTGGCGACAATATCGGTGTCTATGTCCCGGTTTTTCTCAACGTGGATACCGCCACCGTTATCATCTACTGCTTTGTCTTTCTGATTCTGGTGGCGGGCCTGGTCCTGTTGGCGAAGTTCGTGGCCACCCGTCCGCCCATCGCGGAGATTCTCGAACGCTGGGAGCATGTGCTGTTCCCTATCGTCTTGATCGGCCTGGGTACCTTCATCCTCGTCAGCGGCGGCGCCTTCGGCCTTTAATAAACTCATCCCCCGTGCTGCTAGGGCCTCTCTAGGTTTCCTTACCGGCATCAACTGAACCGCCCATGAAGTTGTGAAAAGCCGCTGCCGCAGGGACTCGACCACGTTAGCGCGACAGAAATTTGAAGTGCCCCGGGTTTTGTTCCTAGGACATTTCAGTGAGCTTTGTTCATCGGAGCCCACGGGGACACTGGAGACTACAAGTACACGTTAGACGCCGCCAGTAGTGCCGCCAAACACTTACGGCACTACTGGCGGAACTTCCTGCCGCTTCCCCACTAGCGCGCGGCGCCGGCACACTCTCAAAGTTCGTGCGCAAGGCGCAGCGAAATCTATCTCAACAGCGCCCCGCAGATAACCCGGACGAACTTCTAGACCTGGCCACCAGTCTCAAAGAAAAGCTGGAAGGGCAAACTCTAGTGGCCAGCCGGGCGCACACGGGCAACGGAGACGCTCTGGTCAGCGCGGCCCTCGTGTTCGATATCTACTCCAGCAATCTGCTTTCCCGTGGGGCAGACCACCGGGGTAATCAGGTTGATGCCGCGTTCGCGCAGCTTCTCTGACTCCACAGCGATGATGGGGGTCCCGGCGCGGACGACATCGCCCTTGGCCGCGAGCTTGGTAAAGCCCTCTCCCTTCAGTTCAACGGTATCGATGCCGATGTGAATGAGCAGGTCGAGGCCCTCTTCGGTCCGCATGCCAAAGGCATGGCCGGTCTTGAAGACCATCGTGATGGTGCCATCTACTGGGGCACAGACATCGAAGGCATCGATCTCAGTAGGAATGACGGCGAAGCCTTCGCCCACCATGCCCTGAGCAAAGGACTCATCGGGGACCTCGGAGAGCGGCACGACGGTTCCCTCGAACGGGGCGCGGAGCTCAACATCGGTCCCGATTTTCTCTGCGGAGAGAGAATCTTCGCTGGGCTTCGCCGACTTCGTAGCTACCGAGGCGGAGCCGGTGCGCAGTTGGTGGTTGACCTCATCAAACATGAACTGCACGGAGGGGCCCACGATGACCTGCACGTTCTTTTCGGAAGGGTGGATGACGCCGGAAATCCCGGCGCGCTTGATAGTGGGGTCATCGACAAGCGCGCGATCCTTTACACCCACGCGCAGGCGGGTGGTGCAGTAATCCAGGGAATCGATATTATCCTTGCCACCGAGCCCTTCGATGATGCGGGAGGCGGACGCGGCAGTCTTGTCATCGCCCGTGGCGGCTTCGTCATCTTCTGCGGCACCCTCGTCATCGCCGCGGCCTGGGGTCTTCAGGTTAAACCAGCCGATGAGGTAGTAGAAGATAACGAAATACAGGGCGAAGAAGATAACGCCCATAATTAGGAGCATGTACCACTTATTGGCCAGCGGGTTTTGCGAGGACAACAACATATCCACAAAACCTGCGGAGAAGCCGAATCCCGCGGTCCATTCCATCGCGGAGGCGATAAAGACCGACAGGCCCGTCAGCAGCGCGTGCACCACATAAAGCAGCGGGGCGACGAACATAAAGGAGAATTCCAGCGGCTCGGTCACGCCGGTGAAGAAGGAGGCTAGGGCGCCGGCGGCCATGAGGGAGCCGATGACCTTGCGGCGGCCCTTATCCGCGCGCAGGTACATGGCCAGGGCGGCACCTGGCAGGCCGAACATCATGATTGGGAAGAATCCGGCCTGGTAGCGTCCAACCACTCCGTCCACGGTGCATTGTCCGTTTTCCCAAATACCAGGGCACTCTGCGGCGGAGGTAGCCGCGGCGGCCGCGTCGATAGTGGATTGGCCGGATTGGAAGTTACCGATGTCGTTAATACCAATAACGTCGAACCAGAACACGGAGTTCAGTGCGTGGTGCAGACCCGTCGGAATGAGCAGGCGGTTGGCCACGCCGTAGATGCCCGCACCCGCAGCACCGAGGCCCTGGATGGAGGTACCGAAGTTGAAGAGCGCGTGGTAAATGAAGGGCCATACGAAGTAGAGGATGGCGGAAACCACGATGGCGAAAAGCGCAGTGAGGATGGGGACGAGGCGGCGGCCAGAGAAGAAGGCCAGGAAGTCCGGCAGCTTAGTGCCATGGAAGCGGTTATAGACCATCGCCGCCATGATGCCTGCAAGGATGCCGAAAAGAACGTTGCCGTCACCGACTGCATTCCAACCTTCAGCCGCCCATTCGACGGCTTCGTCGCCCGTAAGAGCCTCGGGATCTTCGATGCCGCGATAGCCGGCCACCGCGTCGGGGCCCAAGAGCTTCATGAAGGTGGCATACGCCAGGAAACCGGACAGTGCGGAGGCACCATTGGAGTCTTTGGCCAGGCCAAAGGCGATGGCAACGGCGAAGATCCAGCCCAGATTATCCAGCACGGCACCGCCGGAGCTGACCAGCAGCTGCGCGACAACGTTATCCTGGCCGGCAACGCTGGCTATCCAGTAGCCAACGCCGCCGAGGATCGCCGCGACAGGCAGTACTGCCACGGCGCCCATCAGTGCCTTTCCGAGCCGCTGCAGCGGCCCCATAATATTGAGTTTCACGAGAGGAGTCCTTTCAAAGGTGTAAAGAAGTAAAGAGGGATTTAGTGCGGACGGTGCTCATCCACGAAGCGGTAGTACTCGTGATCCACCAGCTGGGAGGCGGCGTCTTCATCGAGAATCACCGTGGCCCGCGGGTGCATCTGCAGGATCGAGGCCGGACAGTGCGCGGATAGCGGGCCCTCCACCATGTCGCGGACCGCGCTGGATTTTTCGGTCCCAGTGGCCAGCAGCAATAGGTGACGGGCCTCGCTGATGGTGCCGAGCCCCTGGGTTAGCGCATAGCGAGGAACACTGTCCGTGTTCTCGAAGAAGCGGGCATTATCCTGCACCGTCCGCGGGTGCAGCGTTTCCAGGCGCGTGCGCGATTGCAAGGAGCTGGAGGGTTCATTAAAGCCGATGTGCCCATTGCCACCAATGCCCAGCAGCTGGATATCGATGCCGCCAGCATGGCGAATAGCCTGGTCATAGGCGGCTGCGGCGCGGTCCGAGTCCGCGGCATCGCCCTCGGGGCTCTGCACTAACTCATCGATGAAGTCGACGTGACTGGTAAATACGCGGCGGATGGTGGAGTAATACGACTGCTCATGGGAGCGAGCCAGCCCCACGTATTCATCGAGGAGGAAGGCGCGGCTGCAAGCGAAACTCACCTCCTGGCGCTCGTAGCGGGCGGTGAGTTCTTGATACATCGCTACCGGAGTAGAACCCGTGGCCAGGCCCAAGGTGGCCCCGGCGTTGGCATAGCGGACGAAGATATCGGCGGCGGCAATAGCCACCTCTGCTGGTGTGGAACGAATGAGTATGTCCATGCAGTATTTCCTAACGTGAATCAGTATCTGTCGCGGCGGTGATGTCAATGCCATCAGCGATGACGCGCATGGGCTCGAATCGCGCATTCAGGCCCACGAGGTTGGCGCGCTTGCCGGGAGCCAAACGCCCTATGTCCTTATCCCCCAGTACGTCCGCGGCCGTGGTGGAGGTAAACCGAACCGCCTCCTCTGCGCCGTGGCGCGCGGCAAAACGCGCAAACTGCTGCGCCAAGGTGGAAGTTCCACCGGCGATGGCGCCGCTGCCCACCCGCGCCACGCCGCCGGTCACGGTGACGGGCAGGGAGCCCAGATCATAGGAGCCATCGACCATGCCGGCAGCAGCCATCGCATCGGTAACAGCAAAGGCGCGGCGGTTATAGGCCATGTCGACGGTGCCATCGGCAAGATGCACGCCATCGGCAATGAGCTCTACTCCCACATCGCCGGCCTTCGAGCCGGTGAGCAGGGCGGCCACCGTGCCAGGGTTGCGGTGGTGGATGGGCGGCATGGCATTAAAGAGGTGGGTGCCGGTGACGGTAACGCCCATGTCTTTTGCCTGCCCCATGACCCGCAGCGTGGTCTCGTAATCGGCTTCGGTATGGCCCAAGCTGGCGATGATATCGTGCTCGGCGCAGACCGCGAGGAGCTCCGCCGCGGCTTGTGTTTCTGGGGCGAAGGTAATAGAGCGCAGGTGGCCGCGGGCGGCATCGATGACCGCGCGGAAAAAGTCTGGATCCCCCGGCACGATGCGCGATGGATCCTGCGCGCCGCATTTGGCAGCGGCGATAAACGGGCCTTCCATGTGGATGCCGGCGATATCCCCTTCTTCTGCCAACGTGGCGAGCAGCTCCGCTCGCGCGCACAGCTCCGCCTGCGTTCCAGAGACCATGCTGGCTATCAGCGTGGTGGTGCCATGGGCGCGATGGAAGCGCGCAGCGGCGCGGCACTGGTCATAATCACCATTAGGAAAGCTTCCGCCATTGCCGCCGTGATTGTGCAGGTCCACAAAACCTGGGATCCACAGCAAAACGTCTGGGTCACCGGATTGCCAGGCCGCCTGCGCTGCGGGGACATCGCCAAGCGAGATGTCTTCAATGCGCCCGCCAAAATTCAGCGCACCAGCGCGCAGCTCGACGTTCTCGTCGATGTACAAGCCCTCTACGCGGCCCTTCGTCTGTGTCTGCATATTTCGTTCACTTTTCTGTTGTGTGGGCAGGCACCATCCCATAAACACGCCGATATCCCAGCGCAGCACTATGTTATAACCTATTGGTACCATAAGCCGTTGTCAATGGGGTCACTTTCAATTTTTTATGTGAGATTTTCGAAAACTATCGACTGTGATGCTCAACTTCGTTTAGGCATAGACCCGCACCAGCCACTGGACTACATTGATCTTTAGGAAGTATCGCTTGCCGATGCCACCTCTACCCTCGGCTTCTCTCTAGCAAGCGCGCTACCTACGCCAACCACCGCGTCACGTCAGGAGAACGTAAATATGGATTTAAAACCAGAAACTATTGTTTCTAATATTTTAAGCGATATTGCGGAAGTAAATGATTGGGCCAGCATTGCTGATGCCACCGGCGCTAATGACATAAACTCTTTCTACGCCACCCCTGACGAGGTTTTCACCATCCTCACTGCTGTTAAAAATAGTCCCGATTTGGCCCTCGGAACTGTCACAAATGAGTTCAAGGATTTCCCTGATAGCTGGTCGCCGCGTGATATAACAGACCGGATCTTTGCCTCGTCAGATCCCATCTTCTCGATGATGGATATCTTTATGCGCCCGACCAATGAATGACCTACGGAAGAATAGAGATGAAAACTGACCACGTATCTCCTTTAAGTTACGTAGCCCTTAGCACTATGGTTGTTGCTTCATGACTAGCCCTATATGTGCATTTTGAGACATATCCATGCTCATTGCCTTGATAATCAGTCTGCTCAACTGGGCCCTCCGGTCTTGTCATCAAGCAGCTACCCTGCAAAAGCGCAGGGATAAATTGGGTGCGATCTACTGTCTAAATGACCACTAAGAGTGCTCTTCCGCGATATCGCGCATGCAATTATTATTATTGAAATTATAACCGTTTCATGTCCTTCACAAGTACTCGCCTCGGACATGGCGGGATCCTCATCTCAAGGAGCACACCATGACCAGTCGTTCACCCGCACCGCCGCGGCACCGGTCCCAGTACGTTCTCGTGGCCGGCTTAGCCGTCTCGGTGGCCTATGCCGCCGTCCATATCGCGTTTTCTGATCCCGCCCTGATCGAAGGCACCGCTCCCGCGCGCCTCTCCTTGCGCAATTACCTTGGCCCGGTACTGGGTTCTGGCATGGTGTGGGCGCTATTTGCTTACCTCATGGGCAAGGCGTGCTCCCACCGGTGGACCACGGCCTTTTTCGCAGGAGCCGGCATACTCCTGCTCATGTTGGCGGTTCACTACGGGCTGCTTTTCGCCTTTGGCATCTACGACTGGCAGACGGCCTTTTCCTCCAATGCCGCGTGGTTCCTCTTTGCCCTTATCGCCGGGCCACTTTTCGGCGTGGCGGGGGCATTTTCCCACAGGTTGAGCTGGCTAGATTACGTTGCAGTACTCGGTTTCGTGCTGGAGCCACTGGTTACTGGGCTTATCCCAGGCAATAGTATCGAGCCGCAGACCACGACCACCCCCGGATATCTTGCCGCGGTGACGCTGTGGATGATCGGTGCGGTATTCCTCTACTGCGAACGCCGCGCGCCCATTAAGGCGTAGCCGCACTTTCAGCGGCCCACCACCCGGGCATGCCATGGGCGCCGGCCCCGGGCGCGGCGGACCCCGATGCCATGAATACTCCCGGCGCGAGCCGGTGCGGGTGCGCGGAAAGGCGCGGGCGCAGCACGGTCTGCAGCCCGGTCATGGCGCCACCGGCGATATCGCCACCCACGAGGTTGGGGTTCCAGCGCTCCAGGTCAGCCGGGCTCGTCGCGCGGGTGGCCAGGATGGTATCGCGAAAACCTGGTGCGAAGCGCTCAATCTGTCGCGCAATGAGGCCGGTCACCTCCCGTGGATAACGCTCCTCATAGCCGTGCGGCACGTGCGCGTAGGTCCACAGCACCAGCCCGCGCGACGGGTCGGCCACGTACTGTTGACACACCATGACCAGGGGACGCTCGGGCATGCGGGGCTTGCCGATGTCCCTTTCCGCCCCACCAATCTCCTCCACGCTGCCGCCCACGTGGACGGTGCCCGCTTGGCCCACGCGGGGATCGGCCCACGGCACGGGTTCGCTTAAGTGAAAGTCCACCTTGTACACCGCGCTGCCATAGCGCCACCGCCGCAGGGACCGCCGGGTCCGGGCAGGAAGGTCGAGCCCGCCCAGCCTAAGAATCTGGCGCGGGGTGAGGTTGAGGATCAGGGCATCGGCGCGGGGCAGGCTGCGCACATCGGTAATGTCGGCGCCGGTGTGGATGAGGGCGTTGTGGGAGCGGAGGAGGGAAACGAGGGCATCGGCAAGCGCCTGCGTACCGCCTTCCACCACTGGCCAGCCGCGGGTCATGCCGAGCGCGTCAAAGAGCAGGCCGAATGCGGAGGTAAAAGCCCTGGTAGGCGAGGTAATGGCGTGTACCGCGCTACCGGCGAATAAGGCGCGGGCCTGCGGGGAAGAAAACGCCGCCCGCGCGAGCGCGCTAGCCGGAAGCACGCCCGGCGCGCCGAATTGCGCCAGGCGCACCGGATGCTCGGGCCAGCGCACCAGCGGGGTGAGCGCGTTATTCACGTGTGCGTCGATATTGCGCACCACGTGGCCGTGCAGGCGGGTCCACGCCCGGGCATCGGTGCCGAGCCCCGCGGCGGTCTCCTCTAGGGAATTGTGGAGAATGCCCGCCGGCGCGCCCTCCAGTGGATGGGCCATGGGATAGCGCGCATGGCGCCAGCGCAGGCCGTGGGATTCCAGATCGAGTGCGCGGAAGGCCGGGCTCGCGATGCCGAAGGGGTGACCGGCCGCGCCAAGATCAACGATGGTGCCCGGAAAGATCTCCGTCGACGATGCCGCCGCCCCACCCGGGTGGCTGGCGCGCTCATACACATCCACGCGCCAACCGGCCGTGGCGAGCCGGGCCGCGGCGGTGAGCCCATTGGGTCCTGCGCCGACGATCACAGCGTGCGGTTGTTTATCCACAGTCCTCCTTGTGCAGGTCAGTGGCCCCAATTTACCAATTCGCCCACACGATGGGTACAAAGTTATCCACAGGCTGTGGAAGAAACCTGTGGAATACTTATTTCACAGACTTATCCCCACCCTGTGGATAAGTGTTTTCACGGGCTTCCACAGGTGATTTTTCGGCCGCCGATACCGCTATAACCTGTGTGATCAGGGAAAACTCCGGAAAAGCGTTCGGTAAATTACAAGAATGTGGTTATCCACAATGTGGATAACTATTGTGGATTTCTTTCGCACACCCATTCCGGTGATCAAATTCCACAGTTATCCCCAAACCCCAGCTCGCAGAGCTAATAACACAATGACGACCGCAGCGGTGAGAGTGACACCCGCCCAGCGCACGGATTTATTTCGATGAAAGAGGAAGAAGCTCAAGACAATGCCGGTGCACAACCCACCCAGGTGGCCCCACAGGGAGACTCCCTCTGCGACGAAGGTATAGCCCACATTGACCAATACGAGGACGATGGGCGCGCGCAAGTCCATCCCGCGTTGCCGGAAGACGCCCACCAGCATGCCCATCAGGGCAAAGATCGCCCCGGAGGCGCCTACCGTGGGCGTGCCAAAATCGAACCACAGCACCATGGCGGAAGCGCCCAAACAAGAAACTAGGTACGCGGCAATGTATAGCCCGGTATCTAAGGCGCGCTCTACTTCCCTACCGATGAGCAGGAGCATCACCATATTGACCGCGAGGTGCCCGCCGTCCAAGTGCATGAATTCCGAGGACAGCGCCGTTAGCGGCGCATCGGCGTACTGCGGCCCCCACAAGGCCCAGTCTTGGCTCAGCGTGGAGAGAAAGAAAGTCTCGCCCAATGTGCGAGCTTGTACCGCGGTAATTGACCACGCGATGATGCAGATCGCGGCGATGGTCGAGGTAACGGGGGCGGTTCGCAAATAATTTTTCACCATGGCGTAGAAGCTGACCCTTTGTTGGCATTCGGATAAAACTAAACGAACCCGGCACCACGGGAAGGGTGTGGTGCCGGGCGCGGAGCGAGAAAACGCTTAGGCGATATCGATGGACTCGATGACAACGTCCTCGTGCGGACGATCCATGCGGTCGGTATCGACCTTGCCAATCTTGGAAACGACTTCCTGCGAAGCAGGGTCAGTGACCTCACCGAAGATGGTGTGGTGGTTGTTCAGGTGCGGGGTCGGCGCCACGGTGATGAAGAACTGGGAACCGTTGGTGCCTGGGCCAGCATTGGCCATGGCCAGCAGGAATGGGCGGTCGAACTGCAGCTCTGGGTGGAACTCGTCCTGGAACTGGTAGCCCGGGCCACCGCGGCCGGTGCCGGTGGGGTCGCCGCCCTGAATCATGAAGTTATCGATGATGCGGTGGAAGATGGCGCCATCGTAGAACGGGCCGGACTGCTCGCCCTTTGCGTTCTGGGTGGAGTAGTCCTTTTCGCCCTTGGCCAAACCGATGAAGTTTTCAACGGTTACCGGTGCGTGGTTACCGAAGAGATCGATAACAATATCGCCGTAGTTGGTATGCATCGTTGCAGTTGCGGTCTTCTGAGTCATGCCAGCCATTGTAAAGAATTTACTTCCTCTCCGCTGTGCAAGACATAACGCTCTCAGCGATCGCGCTATCGTTATCCTTATGATTCGCGCGTTGCTCTTCGACCTCGATGACACCCTGATGGATCACACCGCCGCAGCGCGGGCCGGCGTGGATGAATGGTGCCGGCAGCGCGGGCTAAATACTGGGCAGCACCAGCGTTTTGCCGCCATTGAACGCAAGTGGTTTACCGCCTATGAGCGCGGCGAGGTCTCCCACCAAGGCCAGCGCATCGCCCGTTGCCGCGAATTTTTGGGCGAGGACATGGACGATGCCGCAGCCCTTGCCGCCTACGACGGCTACTTGGCCGCCTACCAGAGCCAGTGGCGCGCCTTTGCCGATGCCCGCCCCACCCTCGAGTGGGCGCTCGCATCCGGCTTCCGGGTGGGCATCCTCACCAATGGCAAGCGCGAGATGCAGCAGGCAAAACTGGAGGCGGGAGGCCTCGCGCTTGCCGATGTCCCCCTTATCCCCACCGTCGAACTCGGCTACCCCAAACCGCAGCGCCAGGCCTACCTGGCCGCCTGCGAACGGCTCGATGTCACGCCCGCGGAAACGCTCATGGTGGGCGATTCACTGGAAAATGATGTGCTCGGTGCGCGCAGGGCGGGCCTGCGCGCTGTGTACCTCGACAGGTCCGGAAAGGGAGAGGGCGATGTGTCTTCCCTTAGTCAGCTGACAAGGCTTGTCCCCCAAATAGCCAGCTAACCACGAGAGCACCGGGATCAATGACTCCCTTGCTGCGATCGCCCAGATAGGACGCGCGCCCCTTCTTGGCGGCGATCTTTCCGGTTTCTTCCACGCCCTCCCGTGCGGCCTCGTACAGGGCCTGGAGCGTTTGCTCGTCTGGGCGCTCGGCGCCGATTTCTTGCGCCTTCTCCGCGGCCGGAATGAGCGCATCCAGCATGGTGCAATCCCCGCGCTGCGCGCCGCCCAGTTCTTGAATGAACTCTGCCGCGCTGCTCAAACCTTCCGCTAAGGTCTCCGCGCGGGCCATGTCGTTGAAGAAGCTGCCGAAAACCGCGCCCGAGGTTCCGCCCGCCAGGACGAGGAAGCGCTTGGCCAGGCCGGTGAAAATCTCATCATCCGAGCCGCGCAGCGGCAGTTTAATGCTTTCAAGCGCCGCCTCCATATTGGTACCGAAGTCCCCATCGCCGGCCTTGCGGTCAAGCTCGGTCAACTCCTCGATGGAGGATTGCACGCGGCCGACGAAGTCACTCAACCACTGGTTTTCTGCGCCTTCGCTGGGTAATTCATCCTCAAAGGTAATCCGCGCCGATTCCACCTGCTTGGCACTGCCCAAGGTATGCGGCCAGGCGGGGGCTTGGGTTGGGGCATCGATAAGCTCGAGCAGCTCATCGTCCGCCTTGAGCAGCGTGATGGATACGCCGTGCATATTGACCGCGGTGACGTAGTTGCCCACCATGGAGCGCACTACCGTAATTCCCTTCTCCGCCAGCTGCGCGGAAGCCTCGCCAAAGACTAGGCTCAGCTCCAAAGGCGTGGTGCCGCCCAAGCCATTGACCAGGCACACCACCTCGTCGCCGCTGCTGATATTAAGGGCAGCACCCAGCTTTTCCAGCACGGTGACGACGATGGCGTGGGCATTATCGACCTTTTCCGTGTGGGTGCCGGGCTCGCCGTGGATGCCCACGCCGACTTCCATGTGCCCGTCGTCCAAATCAAAGGTATCGCGCCCAGTGGTGGGCAAAAAGCCGGATCCCAGTGCCACGGACATGCTGCGGGACTTATCCGCGGTCCTCTCCGCTAGCTCCGTTACTTGGTCCAGGTCATCGCCGCGATACGCCGCGGCACCTGCCACCTTTTCCACCAAGATCGTGGCGCCGGTACCGCGCCGTCCTGGGCCCTCGCCGGTGCCTTCGGTAGCAATATCATCGGCGACTAAGACTGAACGCGTATCTACGGCCTCTGCCGCGTTGCGGGCCACGGTGAAGTTCATGACATCGCCGGTGTAGTTCTTCACAATGTGCAGCACTCCCCTGCCCTGGTCGGCCCACTGCGTGGCTTCGCTGACCTGGACCGCGTTCGGGGAGGTAAAGAGCAGGCCCGGGCAGGCTGCGGCGAGCATGCCTTGCCCAATGAAGCCGGCGTGCATGGGCTCGTGGCCGGATCCGCCACCGGAGATGACCGCAACCGCCGGTTTATCATCGGCCGTGCGCAGCGGGGTGGTGCGCCCAATGAAGCCCGCATCGTGCCAGGTGGCATCGGGATGCTGGGCAATGAAACCGGCCAGGGAATCAGACAGGAAGGATTCTTGGCTATTGCGAAATGCTGAGTGCTTCATGGCGCCCACGGTAATCCGGTTCCGGCCATAGCGTCGCGGGTGGGTACAAGATCACGAAAACGCTATGCAGACCGGCTGCATAGCGTTTTCTTTAAGAACCTAGAATTTCTCAGGTTCTATTTAGAGGGCGTTGCGCACCACATCGCGGGCTTCCACCATGTTGCGCAGGGAGGTTTCGGTCTCCTCGTAACCACGGGTCTTCAGACCGCAGTCCGGGTTAACCCACAGGCGATCCAGCGGCACATTCTTGAGTGCGGCGCGGATAAGCTCTGCCATTTCCTCCACGGAAGGCACGCGTGGGGAGTGGATATCGTAGATGCCAGGTCCAATCTCAGAGTGGAAGGTCTCATCGATATCCTCCAGCAGCTCCATGCGGGAGCGTGCTGCCTCAATGGAGGTGACGTCTGCATCCAGGCCGGCGACGGCGTCGATGATCTGGCCGAACTCCGAGTAGCACAGGTGGGTGTGGATCTGGGTGGTGGGCTTGGCTTCGAGGGCTACCAGGCGGAAGGAACGCACTGCCCAGTCGAGGTAGGCCTTGCGGTCCTGCTCGCGCAGCGGCAGCAGCTCGCGCAGGGCTGGCTCATCGATCTGGATGATGTCGATGCCGGCTTTCTCCAGGTCGCGGACCTCGTCTGCCAAAGCCACGCCCAGCTGGTCCGCGGATACGGACTGGTGCACGTCATCGCGGACGAAGGACCACGCCAGGATGGTGACCGGGCCGGTCAGCATGCCCTTGACGTGCTTTTCCGAAAGCGACTGTGCAAACTTCGACCACTCAGTGGTCATGGCAGCCGGGCGGGAGATGTCACCCACAACGATTGGCGGACGGGTGCAGCGGGAACCGTAGGACTGTACCCAGCCGTTCTCGGTGGTAACGAAGCCATCGAGCAGCTCCGCGAAGTACTGCACCATGTCATTGCGCTCTGGCTCGCCGTGGACCAGGACGTCCAGGCCGAGGCGCTCTTGCAGCTCGATGACGGACTTAACCTCGTCCTTGAGGGCGGAGTTGTAGTCGGCATCAGAAAGCTCGCCCTTGCGGTGCGCGGCACGCGCCTGGCGGATTTCCTTGGTCTGCGGGAAGGAACCGATGGTGGTGGTCGGCAGCTCCGACAGGCCGAGCTCCTTCTGTGCTTCCTTGCGCTCGTTGAAGGCCGGCTCGCGCTTGACCTCGCCTTCCGGCAGCTGAGAGATGCGCTCTTGCACGGCGGCGTTGTTGATGCGCTCGGACTCGGCGCGGGTGCGCACGGCGCGGTCGCTGACGCTGTAAGCCTCTTCGGCCGCCTCTGGGCCCTGTACCAGGGCAACGACTTCCTTGACCTTTTCATTGGCGAAGGAGAACCACGGGGCGACATCGGCAGGCAGCTTGGACTCTGCCTCGACGGAGTGCGGCACGTGCTGCAAGGACACGGAGGTGGATACGGACAGCTCATCGATGCTGCCGGCCAGGTCCTCGTACTTGGAGCGCAGGTCGCGCAGGTTGGCGGCCCAGACATTGCGGCCATCGACAAGGCCGGCAACGACGTGGGTGTTCAGGCTCTTCACGCGCTCGAGGTAGCCCTCATCTAGGGCCAGGGTGCCGACGGAAAGGTCAACCTGAACGGCCTCTGGCTTGAGCTCTGCGATGACATCGAGGCCCTTGCGGGCAGAGCCGTACGGGGTGGTCAGGTAGACCTGTGGGCGCTCTTTTGCACCCAGGATGGCGGAGTATGCCTGCTTGGTATATGCAGCCAAGTCCTCATCGCTAGCGTTGGTCAGGTCTGCAACGAGGGCAGGTTCTGCCAACTGGATCCACTCCACGCCGGCCTTGTGCAGCTCCGCCAGGACCTCTTGGTAGGCGGCAACGGCATCATCTAGGCGCTCAAGCGGGGCCTTGGCAGCACCCTCGGCCTGCTTGGACAGGGCCAACAGGGTGACCGGGCCAACGAGGTACGGGCGCACGGTGTGGCCTGCGTCGCGGGCTTCTTCTACCAGCTTGATAATGCGCTGTGGGTGCGCCTTAAAAGCGTGGTCATCAGCAATTTCCGGCACGATGTAGTGGTAGTTGGTGTCGAACCACTTGGTCATCTCCAGCGGCGCGGTGTCCTTATTACCGCGGGCCAAGGTGAACTCATCATCCAGGGTTTCACCGGCAACGGCACCGACGGTCAGTGCGGTTTCGAGAACCTGGTCGTAGTAAGCGACGTCTGCCGGGATGGCGTAGTCCTCGGTCAGACCGAGGTCGCGCAGGCGGTTGTAGGTATCCAGGCGCAGCGAGTGTGCGGCGGACTCGAAGGTCTCCGCATCGATGCGGCCCGCCCAGTAGGACTCGAGCGCGCGCTTCAACTCGCGGTTGGCGCCAATGCGGGGATAGCCCTCAATTGTCGCCTTGGGGAAATTAGCGTTGGTCATTGTCTACTCCGATTCGGGTTAGTAGGTCGTGAGTATTGTCGGGGTTGTTGTGGGTATATATATGGAGCCCGCTCGCCCCACCAGCCACGATGTCGCGGGCTAGTTCGGCGGTCAGTTCCATGCCGGTTTCGTATTCTTCTTCTGGGGTTGTCGCTGCCGCGAGCGCCGACCGCACCCTTTCGGGCACGGCGAGCCCGGACAGCTCTCCCATTCGCTCCACCCGGCGCAGGCTGGTCATGGGCATGATTCCCGGAATAAGGGGAATATGCACCCCGGCCAGTTGGGCCTTTTTGGTAAAGCGCAGGTAATCCTGGGCATCGAAGAATAGCTGGGTAATGGCGAAGTCCGCGCCGAGGCGTTGCTTTTTGAGCAAGACGTCAAAATCTTCATCTTCGTTTTTAGATTCGACGTGCCCGCTGGGATAGCACGCGACTCCGACGGCCAGGCGGCCAGCGGCGAACCGCGCGGCTTGTTGCCTTTCCAATTGCCGGATGAGGCTTATCAATTCATCGGCATGCTGCGGATAGTACTCCGGCAAACCTTCCTCTGGCAGGTCCCCGCGCAGGGCCAGCAGGCCGCGGACACCGGCATCGACCAAGCGGTTGATCCAACCGATTAGTTCCGTGCGCAAACCAGCCGTGCAGGCCAAGTGCGCAAGCGGGCGCATCGAGGTGGTGCGCGAAATCCGCTCGATAAAGGCCGTCGTCCCTTCGAGCCAACCGGACCGTTTGGAACTTGTCACCGCAATATAATCCGGGTGGTAGCTTTCCAAGGTTTCCAGCAAACGGTCGATTTTGGCTTCATCGGCGTCATGGCGCGGTGGAATTACCTCGAAAGATAGGACCAAACGCTCCGGCACCATCAGTTCTTCTTCACTTATGGAATCCAATGGTGCTGACGCCGAAAATCGCGGGCTCATAGTCACCTCCTTTTCCCGATCTCAATTGCTGTCTGGAGGAAAACGTACCAAGCTGTTCAGTTTGCGGGGTAGCGCGACGCTAATGGTATTACCTTTGCAGGCCCATAAACAGCGCGGTTAGCCAAAATCGACGTGAATATTAATCCTCCATTCTGAACCAAGCGGTCTATTTTACGGTTGTTTCCACCCCTGAATCCCCCCGCCAAAACAGTGGTGGGGTGTCAGGCTGACCACTATGCTGGATGGAAAAGACAAATAAATCTCACCTAAGGAGCACCTGCACCAATGAACCCCACCGTAGTGAAAATGGCGTTCAAGACCGGTTCCAATATGTGGAAGCAATTGCGCGATTACCGGCAAGAAAAGTCCCGCGAAACTTATACCGCCCTCGAAGAGGCTGCCCAACAGATGCAAAAGGAAGACAACAACGCCTTCGATGAGGCCCGCAAGCAGGCAGGCGCCGTTACCCAGGCCGCACACTCCCGCCTCGAGCGCGCACTAGAGGACTTCAATAACTACCGCGAAGACGCCGTCGAGCGTTTCGATGAGGCCAAAAAGGAAGCCACCAAGAAGGCAAAAAAGGCCCGCAAGCAGGCCAAGAAGAAGGCCACCAAGGCTGCAAAGAAGCAGACCAAGAAGAACAAGACGTCTTCCAAGTTCTGGACTGTTGCCGGAATCATTGCCCTGCTCGCCGCGGCAACCGGTGCGATTTACGCTTGGCTGCGCTCCAATGACAAGCCTTCTCAGACCCCACCGCGCGTAGATGACTACCGCGGTAACACCCAAAACACAGCCCCAGAATCTACCTTGGTCTACACCTCCACTAGCGAAGCTAAGCCCGAAAACGATTCGGACCTCGCTGAAGAGGGTGCCGTGCGCGATGAAGAGCTCTTGGGTTCCATCGATGAACAGCTGGCCAAGCACCGCGAGGAAGAAGAGGCCGCCGCAGAGGAGGCAGACACCAGCCGCATCACGGATGACCACCAAAGTGAGGGCAAGCACCGCCTGCAATCTGACGAGCAGTAGTTCCTCTCGCACCCCCGCCGTGGGGGTGCACTAGGCGTTGCCTAGATCTCATTGCTTTGCCTATTCAAAAATCTCCTGCTTGAATTCACCCATTAAGGCTTTCTACAAGGAGATAAACAATGAGCTTTGAGTCTCTCACCGTCAAGCTCAAAGACGGTTCAACGTACTATTTCCCCGCAGGCCCAGTAACCGATGATCCCTCCCCGCGCGTGGATAACCTCCGCTTTGCCATCGATAACGGCGCTACCTTCCGCTCCGTTGACGAATCCGGTGAAATGCGCGAATTCAACGGCGCGGACGTGCATAACTACCACTTGGCTTAACTAGCCCGGCGGATTCTTCATATATCCTGGGGATTATGGAAATTCGCGCGACACAAGAATCCGATCGCACTTATATAGCTCGCCTCAACTTCCTGACCGATACCTTCGGTGATGAACGAGGCGAGCTTTCTTCCGGTTTTGCCGATGATTTTTCCTTTTACGTGGAAAATTGGGAGCCCAACCAGGGAGGTTTCATCGCTTGGGAGGACCTCGTGCCCGCCGGCGGGGTGTGGCTCAATTGGGGTACCGAGGACAATCACGGTTACGGGTTCGTGGAACCGGCCATCCCAGAATTTGCCATCGCGGTAGAAAGCCGCTTTGCGGGCCAGGGCATTGCCACCGCGCTTATCGATGCCGCCATTTCCCTCGCCCAGACCCTCAAAGCGCCCGGTATTTCCCTGGCCGTCCACCCCGATAATCCGCGTGCCCAGCGGCTTTATGAACGCTTGGGCTTCGAGCATGTAGGTGTGTACGCCGAGCATTACATCATGGTTAAGCGCTTTTCCTAGCCCTATGCATGACTAAAGTCCGGATTCTTTGACCAGAACCCGGACTTTTCCTGTGGAGCATAGGAGAATCGAACTCCTGACCTTCTGCTTGCAAAGCAGATGCTCTACCAATTGAGCTAATGCCCCAGTGGCTTGTACTCTACTACTGTAGCCGCTCATTCCAAAAATGCCGATGAAACCGCGCCACAGTGTTTTACTTCTATCACTTTTATCACACGCGGTTTATCCCGTAATTCCCTTCGCAGTGGAGTAGGCTGGCTACTCGTGCCCATCTGTCCTCGTTCCTAGGAAAAGTATGCGTCGTCTTCTTACCTCCGCGCTCACCGTGCTCGCCACCGCTGCCCTTCCTGCCTGCGCCAATGCGCAATTCCTCGAAGGCACCCCGAAAGTAGTCGGCTCCTCAGAACCAAATATCCAATCCGCGGTTTCTGAGATTCAGACCGATATTCAAAGCCGCATCGACAGCACCCGCGCGCAGGCAGAGGACCTTGTCTCCACGGTAGCGCCGCAAGACGAGCCGCAGAAGGAAGCCGCACCCGCGCCAAATCCCCAAGCTGGGGCCGCACCGCAACCAGCCCCGCAGCCACAGGCCAACGGCATCGATTGCCCAAATTGCGTGGCCCTTACCTTTGACGATGGCCCAAGCCCTTATACCAACCAGCTCTTGGACACCTTCAAAGCTAAAAACGCCCACGCCAGCTTCATGGTGCTAGCGGATCACGCCTACCAGTACCCCCAAGCGCTCCAGCGCATGCAGGCAGAAGGTCACACCATTGGCAATCACACCAAGACCCATCGCCAGCTCAACCAGTTAGCTTACGGCGATATTGCCCAAGAAATAGACGCCGGCAATGCGGCGATCCGCAATGCCACTGGGCAGAATCCGCAGTGGCTGCGCCCGCCCTACGGTGCCACCAATGAGACGGTTGACCAGGTAGCAAGGGATAAGGGCCTGTCGCAGGCACTATGGAATGTAGATACCTTGGATTGGAAGATCCGCGACTCGCAGCACGTCTGCAATGCCGCCGTCCAAGATGCTAACCCAGGCTCCATCGTCTTGATGCACGATATTCACCCGACCACCGTAAATGCGGCCGAGTGCATTATCGACGGCTTGCGCGCAAAGGGCCTAGAGCCCGTCAGCCTCGATGAGCTACTGCGCACCCCGGTAGATGGAAAGCGCTACTACTCCCGTTAATGATTGATTTTTCCCGCACTGCTGATGTCGTAGCTCCGCAACTTCTTGGCTGCGTCATCACGCACGCTGGGGTGAGCATTCGCCTAACGGAGGTCGAGGCCTACTTAGGCACGGACGATGCCGCTGCCCATACCTTTCGTGGGAAAACCCCGCGCAATGCAGCCATGTTCGGCCCACCCGGCCGACTGTACGTGTATGCCTCTTACGGCATCCACCGCAATGTCAACATCGTATGCGCACCCGAAGGCGTGGGCCAAGGGTGCCTACTGCGCGGCGGTGAGGTGCTATCCGGTATCGATACCGCCTTTGCACGACGCGGCACCAGCGATTTTCATAATCTAGCCCGCGGCCCTGGGAACCTCGGAAAAGCTCTGGGAGCAACGCTGGAAGATAACCACCTGCCAGTGCAGCTTTCTGGCCGCGACTCTGCACCGGAGTGGGTGCGCGGCCCGCGCATTGGCATCTCCAAAAACCAGGAAGCGGCCCTGCGGTTTTGGATTCCCTTTGATAAGACCGTCTCCGGCCGCCGCGGCTATCCCAAAAAGTAATTAATAGCGGCCGCCATAGCGCTCGTCTGCTTCGATGGCTTTGATGATGCGTTCATTTATTTGGGTCATCTGATGGATCTGCGCACGGGTCAGATTATCGATAACGGATCGGCGGGCCTGCTTGGCGTGGCCTGGGGCGGTTTCTACTACCTTGTCCCAGCCGCTATCGGTAAGGTGCGCCATCGTCGTCCGCCCATCATTGGGGCAAGGACGCCGCACGACCCAGCCCTGGCGCTCCAGGCGGGTAACGACCTGGCTCAGGCGGGACAGGGAGCCATTTGCGGTAATCGCAAGATCCCGCATGCGCATCTCATGGTTCTCGGCCTCTGATAGCCGTGAGAGCACCGTATATTCAAAGAAGCTTAGCTTGGCGTCATCGCGGAGCTGCGCGTCCAGAATATTGGTGAGCCGGACATTCACGCTCATCAGGGACATGAATGCTGCTAGTTCATCCTCTTCAAGCCAAAAGTCGTCCCGCTCGGTCATGAGGATTATTTTAGCAACTGGACTTCAATTCTAAAATAATCCCAAGTAGCCGAAGTCCCCGTACCACTTATTCGAGCTTGGTCTCCTCCACCTAGTGGCTGGTGGGTGCCAAGCGTGCTGGGTCCAGTTCAATTCGGCGTAATAACTGCGCGTTGAATGCCACCACGATGGTCGATAGCGACATCAATACCGCACCGGCCGCCGGGGAGAGCACGACACCGATGGGTGCGAGTACGCCTGCCGCCAAGGGCACGGCAATGATGTTGTAGCCAGATGCCCAAATTAGGTTTTGGATCATCTTGCGGTAGCTAGCGCGCGACAAGCTCATCATTGAAAGCACCGACCGCGGATCATCGCTGGCGAGCACCACCTCGGCGGATTCCATGGCGACATCGGTGCCGGCGCCAATGGCGATGCCGACTTCCGCGCGGGCCAAGGCTGGGGCGTCGTTGACGCCATCGCCAACCATGGCCACTGCCAGGCCGCGCTCTTGTAATTCGGTGACCTTGGAGTCCTTGTCCTGCGGCAGGACTTCGGCAAAACCCTCGTCAATACCCAGTTCTTCGCCAACGGCCTCGGCGACCTGCGTGGCATCGCCAGTAATCATCGCAACCTTGACGCCCTGCTCTTGGAGGGCCTGTACGGCCGCGCGGGATTCGGGACGAATCTTATCTTCAACCGCGAGAGCACCGATGATCTGACCATCGCGCACGACGTGCAGGACACCCGCGCCGCGTTGGGACCACTCCTCAACCTGCGCATCGAAAACCCCAGGGGTGGCAAGCTCTAGCTCGCGCAGCATATTCGGTCCACCGACGAGGACCTCTGCCCCATCGACGGTGGCCTGGATTCCACGACCGGCGGCAGCACTGAAATCGGAGCTGTGCAGCTGCTCCTGGGATGCTTCCGCGTGGTCTTCGGCTGCCTTGACGATGGCGCGGGCCAACGGGTGTTCACTATCGGCCTCGGCCGCGGCGGCCACTGCTAGCAGCTGCCCCTCGCTGATGCCCTCAACGGTTGCGACACCGGTGACCGCGTGCGCACCTTCGGTCAGGGTGCCGGTCTTATCGAAGAGGACGGCGTCGATAGTGCGCATGCGCTCCAACGCCATACGTTCCTTGATGAGTACTCCAGACTGTGCGGCCTGCTCGGTAGAGATCGCAATGACCAGTGGGATAGCCAAACCGAGGGCGTGGGGGCAAGCGATGACGAGCACGGTGACGGTGCGCACCACGGCGTCGCTTGGGCTACCGATAATGGACCAGACCACCGCGGTAATAAAGGCTGCGCTCAGCGCGAACCAGAAGAGCAACGCTGCGGCGCGATCGGCAAGGGCTTGGGCGCGGGAGGAAGATTCCTGCGCCTCGGCGACCATGCTTTGAATACCACCCAGGGCCGTATCCCCACCGATGGCCTCTACCTGGACGCGGACGGTGTTGTCTGTAGCTACCGTACCGGCGACCACGCGCTCACCTTTATCGCGGAAGACGGGCCGGGATTCACCGGTGATCATGGATTCATCGAACTCGGCTGAGCCTTCAACAATGGTGCCATCGGCAGGCGCCCGCGCCCCAGCGCGAACCAGTACTATGTCATCCACCGCCAGCTCAGAGACTGGCACGGTGTGGGTCTGCCCATCGATGATCTTCTCAGCCTCGTCAGGCAAAAGTTCTGCCAAGGCATCCAAAGCGGAGGAGGCCGCGCCGAGTGCACGCATCTCCAACCAGTGGCCCAGCAGCATAATGACGACCAAGAGGGCCAGCTCCCACCAGAAATCTAGGTCGAATCCTCCAATACCCAAGGTGGTGACCCATGAGGCAACGAACGCCACGGTAATGGCCATGGCGATAAGCAGCATCATCCCGGGCTGGCGGGATTTCAGTTCCGACCAGCCGCCTTGCAGGAACGGCGTGCCGCCATAAATGAAGATGATGGTGCCGAGCACCGGGGGAATCCAGGATGAACCAGTGAATTCGGGTACGCCGTAGCCGAGCAATTCTGCGACCATAGGGCTGAAGATGACGACCGGTACCGATAGCAGCAGCGACCACCAGAAGCGGCTGCGGAACATCGCCGCGTGCTCCCCGTGTCCGTGTCCGTGTCCGTGGCCGTGCTCGTGACCGTGACCGTGATGGTCACCGTGGGAGTGTTCTTCGTGACCGCCATGATCTGTGTGTTGCGTATGGTCCGCTTCCGCGGCCTGGTGAGCACCGGAATGCTCACCGTGTTGGTGAGAAGTACTCATGAAGTTCCTTTCTTCTCCTCCTTGCACCATGAGGAGTCCTAGCTTCGGTGGAACACAGTGATGGTTACTCTCCCCACCATATACCCCGGGGAGGTATATTTTACAAGAACGGAAGGAGCCATTTTCGCATGAGAGGTGAAGTGGAACTACCGAAAAGTCCTTTCAGCTTAAACGACAGAAAGTGTTGCTGAGGTTGTCTCGTGAAATGTCCTAGGTTTGCTCCGTTTGAGTAGATGAGAAAATCTAACGCGCTTCAGGTGGCGTCATAAGGGACTACGTGCCCACAGTCTTTATTGGGCAAAAGATCCCACGCCTAGCAGATTTCAATAAAGCAGCGGAACCCGCTTGGTTAACTTTTAACAGAGCTTTACAAGAATTTCGATAAAGGGAAATCCTTATTGCTCCAGATTCTTTCCTTGGCGCGCTCAATTAAATCTTTATAGTAACTCAAACCCTCCGACGGCCTGTGCCTTTGCACTTGCAATTTCCTCTTCGCCAACCCAAACAATTTTGCCTAGTTCGAAAAAGTCTGCTTTAAGTACCGGATAGTCCCCAGCAAATGTGTCGGAACAATTGAATCAGCGCCAATGTCACAAATAGAAGGCAACCATACATAACGATGGTGGCCGGACTCATATCCCAAAACAGTTATCCATTTTAGGGCCTTAACGCTGAGAGCGGGGGCGATCTCGAAATGAGAAGGGGTCGAGTCTGTCGGAATGGTGCATCTGTGCCTTCTGCATCTCTGAACCAGTGACAGTGCCAGGCTCGGTTTTTGGGTCCGGCTCGGAGAAGGTGTTGGTTCATTAGGAGGTTGCCTCGCCAAACACCTATAATCCCGAACCCACACACAAACCATTAGACACTCTCTTTTGGGTGTCCGCAGCGCACCTCCCCGGCACATAGTCGGACAGAAGGAAAGCAAAAAGCCACGACTCCGACACCCCCGTAGGTGGCTTTTCTTCAATGCTTCCAACAACGAGAAGTACTAGGGAAGTTCCTTTGTCACTGGAAGTCAAGAATTAAGAACCGTCAGCCTGCCGGAAATAAGCACAGCCGTGAAACTAAGTTCGCAAAAAGATGCAGATTGGGTTTAGGTGGAAAACTAGATCCATCTAAACCCAATCTGCATAAGTCCGAAACATGCGCTCTAACTATCTTGGCATCTTTCGCTCTTTTTGTCCCCAAAGGAGAATCCTCCCAAGATTAACGGTAACTTTCACTGCTATCCTGCGTCTCCTTCATAAGGGAATTAATCCAATCAGCATACGGGAAGATATCTGAGTGCCACATCTTCCCACCCCTACGGTCTTGGCAAGTGGGATTCGCTCCTCCTGCTGTATGAACAGCATAAATAGTGTTTCCGGAGTATACCGCGCCGCCGGAGTCTCCAGAGCACGACCAAGCGTCGGTAGTAGCAACACTCTGGAGAATGTTGGAAAAGCTGCCTGCTTCAAATGAGTACTTATCATAGTACGCAACTACACGAACCTCAGCTGTGGAGGGGAAATCATGGTATCCCCCATACCCTATCAAGCTCGCTTCATCATTAAAGGTTAAGGACTTTGTGGGTAGCTCAAATGAATCAGCAGTAATTCCGTCAGAAACTTTAATCAATGCAACATCTTCTGTTTCTCCCTTAGTATACACGTCTTCCACCTTCGCACTTTGACCGTCATATTGCCTAATGAATCCCGAAGCATTCTGACCATTGAGTCCTTGGACACAGTGACGTGCGGTTATCCAAAAACCATTTCTCAGGTGGTTGACCGTGCATCGCTTTTTCATTGCTTCCTCCGATTCTTTTATCCAAAGTTGTCCAACCCTGTCGTCTTGTTGCACAACTTTGCTCGAAGATTTTAGAGAAATCATTTCAGCAGGAAGTCCCTCTCGACCGCTATCCATCAACAGAGTACTTTCAAACTTCATCCCTATAAAAAGGGAGCCAAATACCAAAAGAACAGGTAGCAGCGGTGAGTGGAACGCTAGTTGCATTATGTGGCGCAGAGAGCCAGTCATTTCCTGCCAGACCGCTCAGCACTCATGGCTCTCGCCAACATCAAAAAGCCGACGGACAGCAAAGAAAAAAATGCTATGGCGCCAATCTCTAAGGAACTAGGATCGTCAAAGCATCTTGGCAGCAGGACAACGACCAGCGCCGCAGAAAAAGCACCGAAGAAAAGAATTGCAGCTTTCATTCCGCCCCCCTCAACTAAAGTTTAAAACATTCGACGACACCGGCGATATCGCCGGTGCCGAGGGTGGCAATCCCTCCAACGCAGGCTGCACATACCGCCGCGCCGATAGGCTCTACGCCACAGGCCGTTGCACAAGTCGAACCGATCAGTCCAGCAACCACTCCATTAACACCAAGAATGGCACCAATGCATGCGGTCTTCTCTCCCCAGCCCTGTAGCTCAGGGGCGTCAGGATCGGCCATTGGGACATTTTGATTAGCCTGGAGGGTGGCTCCGTCAACATAGTCAATGTCAAGGCCTTCGTCTTTAACAAGCTGATCATCCTTGAACACCTGGACGTTAAACTTGTTGTGAGAACCTTTTGTATAAAGCGTCTCCGATTGGCCAATTGGAGAGGAGTGATCTTCCGTCTTGTAGGCGACGGTTATGTTACTGAGGTAATTATATTCTCCCTCGTTCGAATAAGGCACAGTAACGAGATCAAAGCTTTCTCCGTCATCACTCTTTACCGTCGTAACCTTTGTATTGTCGAGATCAAGGCGATCGACGCCACCATGAGCATGGATTTTTCCCTTGCTGACATTTCCCTTAGCTTCTTTTAGAAGTTCTGCTTTGTCTGGAGACTGGGTTGTGTCCTTCGTGTTGGATGGGCCATTCGACGCTGCACAAGTACTGTTTGAAGCATTAGGTTCCTTATGTGGCATATCGACAGCGGCAGCAGTAGAAGCTGAACCGATTAAAATGGTGCCGACTGCAAAGAAAGACATAATCTTGGAAGCAGATTTCAACATGATACCTTCTCCTGGCTCGTTGACGTGAAGTGACTATTGGAAATCGCCGGAAGGTACCCGTTTTAGATCATAAATCTGCAGAATTGTCAGAAATAGAAAACTGTCAGAAATAGAAAGGGCAATTTCAATAACTTTCCGACGTTAACATGCAAAATATATAATATGATAGGAGCGTGTCAAGTTGTGTGTGGGGTTAGGTTTATAGGTATTTGTCGAAGCGGTCGGGAAGGTTGCGTCCGCTAGTGTGGTGTATCTGTAACCCGTGGTAAGCCTCGTGCCGGTGCACAATAAGGCGACCATCAC
>NZ_JBEHFO010000018.1:0-39701 GCF_040225595.1 Corynebacterium sp. KPL2734
TGCAATCTCGTAGCGCCTGATGTCTTTGAAACCAAGTCTTCGGCTATACTGACCACAGCAGCATAGCTAGCCCCCGACGTGTCCACTTTCCGGGGGTCAGGCCCAACCAGAATGACTACTATGGCGAGACGAGATCTAAGCTGATAAGGCCAAGATTGATGCGATTGAAAAGAAGCTGCTTGCTAACCCTGAAATCGCGAAACTGATTGATGACCTAGGCACGTCCACCACGGATGCCAATGACCTAGTTCGGGGCATGCTACAAGCCTCAATCACCAGAGGCTTGAATGCTGAAATGGATACCCACCTAGGCTATGAGCCCGGCGATAGAGCAGCTAAAGCTACTGCTGAAACAGACAATCACCGCAACGGCACCTACCCGAAAACCGTGGATTCTAACTACGGGCCAGTAAACATTGATGTTCCACGAGACCGGGCCGGGACGTTTATCCCAACCATGGTTCCTAAAGGCTCCAGGCGGCTAACAGATGTCGACGATATGATTGTCAGCTTATATGCCGGCGGCATGACCATTAGGGATATCCAGCATCATATGGCAACTGCGATGCGGGTAGATATCTCCCATGAAACAATCTCTGCAGTAACTGATGCCGTCGGCGATGAGGTCATGGTCTGGCACAACCGCCAGTGAGACGAGTTCTACCCCGTGATATTCCTGGATGCGTTGCGCATTAAAGTCCGCGACGGTGGCCGAGTGGTCAACAAGTCCGCGTACATGGCAATTGGTGTGGATCTCGACGGTATCAAGCACATTGTGGGATTGTGGATTGCCAAAGAAGAAGGTGCTTCATTTTGGGCGCAGGTATGTGCCAATCTTTCCAATCGTGGGGTCAAAGACGTCTTTATTGTCTGCTGTGACGGGCTGAAAGGCCTACCAGAGGCTCTAGAGGCAACCTGGCCGAATTCCATGGTGCACACCTGCATCGTGCACCTGATTCGCGCCGCGAACCGGCAGGTCACCTACGGGGATCGCCGGGCTGTATCAGCCGCGTTGAAGAAGGTTTATACGGCTACTGATGAATCCACGGCAGAAGCAGCGTTGAAGGAATTTTCCGATTCTGAACTGGGTGTGAAGTATCCTCAGTCGGTCAAGGTCTGGCAGGACGCATGGGATAGATTCGTGCCATTTGTGCAGTTCCCACCAGCAGCCAGAAAGGTCATCTATACGACGAATTCCATTGAGTCGTTTAACAACCAGCTGCGTAAAGCCACCCGCAACAGGGTGCAGTTCACCAACGATGAATCCGCCCTCAAGACGCTGTGGCTGATGATCTGCACTATTGAAGACAAACGAGCCGCAAAGAGAGCAAAGCAAGGCAAACGAGTCTCAAGAACAGCCGGCAGACTCATGGAAGGAGCCCGAGTTTCCGGCTGGAAACAAGCCATCAACCAAATGGCCGTGGCCTTTCCCGACCGCTTCGACAAATACCTATAAACCTAGCCCCACACACAAACAACTTGACACGCTCGACCCACATCAAGTGTGTGAGGTCTCAAAGTAATGTGGATGCCAGCGTGAAGTATGTCCGACCACCAGCGATGAAAGAAGTCCCATACTCATTAAACTCGCTAGGAGGTCTGGCATGGCCTACGACTATGTCATCGGAATGGATGTTGGAAAATACTTCCACCACGCTTGCGTCTTAGATAGCCACGGCGCCCAGGTCCTGTCCAAACGAATCAATCAAAACGAGCAGGCTTTACGCGCGCTCTTTTCGAATTTCTACTCTGGTAACAACACGGTCCTTGTCGTTGTTGACCAGCCAAATAATATTGGTCGGCTTACTGTCGCGGTCGCCCAAGACCTTGGAATTGATGTGCGCTATCTTCCCGGCTTGGCTATGCGTCAGCTCTCACGCATCCATGCTGGTAATGCCAAAACTGATATCCGGGATGCCTATATCATCGCCCACGCTGCAAAGAACCTTCCGGAATCCCTCCGCAGCGTCGACCGCGTCCAAGAAGCCTTCCTCCAATTGAAGGTCCTCAACGGTATCGACGAAGACCTAGCACGCTCCTACACCAGGCTCATCAACCAGATTCGAAGTGCGCTAGTAGGCTGCTACCCGCAATTCGAACAAGCCCTTCGCGGTCAGATAATCCACCGCAAGTGGGTTCTACACCTACTTGCACGCTACGGCGGGCCCACCAAGATAAAACGCTTAGGTAAGGCCAAGGCAGCTGCCTTGGCTCGACGATATAAGGCACGCAATCCCGAGCCAGTTATCGATGCGATATTCGCTGCTATCTCTGAGCAAACAGTCACTATTGCAGGTGCACACTATGCCGAAATGGGCGTAGCAATGTCGGCGAAGGACGCGCTTTTAAAGCTCGAGCACCGCCAACAAATCGAGCAGGAAGTCATCAAGCTCATCAACGACATCCCCCACACTCAAATCCTGCTATCCATGCCGGGAATCGGACCAAAGACGGCAGCACAAATCCTCATGACTGTCGGGGATATGTCTGACTTTCCAACACCTGGACATTTGGCCTCATATGCTGGGCTGCCGCCCCGGACAAACCAGTGAGGCACTTCAATAATGTCGAACTCGCTAAATAGAGCCGACAACAAAAAATTAAAGAACGCCCTATGGCAATCATCTTTTGCATCCATCAGATTCCACGAGCGTTCACGGCAATTCTATGAACGAAAGCGCCGTGAAGGCAAAAGACACAACGCCGCAGTCGTAGCACTCGCCCGCAGACGAATCAACGTCCTTTACGCCATGATGCGCAACTACGAGTATTACCGCGACCCCGCCCCAGCAAAGGAAGCCGCAGCAGCTTAACCCCTAACAACGAAACAAGCCGACTGGGAAAATCCCAGTCGGCTACCAATCGCGCGCAAAACAACACACCTAAAAATCCCGAGTTAGGGATCCGCCCCCGTCCACCCCACCCGCGAGATTGACAAACTACATAGGAACACCCCCTGCTACTTGACCCCAGTTTTGTTCTCATCTCTGAAAAAGAGAAAAATACGTCCAGCTCACGCTGAACCGGACGTATTTTTAACAAGCCAGCACTGATTTCATCTCCTGCGGATTCCGTCTACTGAAACTTGACCGATCTTTAATATCGTCAGTGAAACCAGAAGAAGTGCTTATGCCTTCATTCAAGCTTCACGCATCCGCAAATCCCCATATCGGTGCGACTTAAAGCAAGCTACCGAGTGCGCTGAGATCGAGATCGGAAGAGTTGAAATCGTTCAAGAAGTCAGGAGAAACATCCCCGTTGAACAGGTCGAAATCGGAGGAGCCAAGATCGTTCAACAATTCGGAAGAGCCTGCATCGTTGAATAACTCAGAAGAGCCGTTACCATTGAGCTGTTCGGAGGAGCCAAGACCGTTCAACAATTCGGAAGACCCCGCATCGTTGAAGAACTCAGAAGAGCCGTTACCATTGAACTGCTCGGAGGAGCCAAGATTTTCAAAAGAGGAACCGCCAATTTCAAGACTGATGTTTTCCGGATAGGTGGGAGAAGACAGTGGCGGGACTTCTGGGAAATTAATCTCAGGTAGCTTTATATCGGGAAAGTTTCCGCCAGAGACTTCTACCAACAAGTCTTTTATCGGGCCAGAAACGATTTCATTAATCTGGAGCAACAGATCCACTTCAAATCCTTTTCAATCGCTGAAATTGTACTGATGAGACTGAGTGTGGCCAAGTAATGTCGAGCAACATGAACAACATGGACACGCTGCAGTCAGTATAGGCTAACTTTGTAACTTTATGGGAATAACTTCTCTCGATTGACCACAAATAGGGGTGTCGTTGTTAAGCTCATCGCCCGTGTAGGTGGAGTGTTTTCCTGTAGCGGGGTTTCGATAGAGCCTCCGCCCGGCAAGTGGATTCTACGGAGGATTGTTGTGCTCTTTTAGTCAATAATGTGGAAGTAATTTCTTCGAAACTCGAAGTGCACTAGGTATTGATTCGTTTGAGTAGATGGGAAGTGGCTAAGGGTTGTGCGTAGGTTTCCAACCTGTAAAAGGAGATAAGCCAGAATGACTAGTGCAGCATGATGTGGTCGACGCTGATAATGCCAAAATCAATGCGATCGAATCGACACTTGAGCCTAACCTCCGGAGGTGCCCACTTTCCGGGGTTAGGCCAAGCATCACAACGCTGTGCTCGTCGCACTCGCTCGCCGACGAATCAACGTCTTCTTTGCCATGACGCGACATCACAAGCATTACCCTGACCCCGCCTCAGTTAAAGAAGCCGCAGCAGCCTACCCCCCATAACCGCGAAACAAGCCGACTGGGCAAAACCCAGTCGGCTACTAGGCGCACATGAAAAGACACTAAGTCAGAGATCCGTCCCCGGCCGCCCCTACCGGCGAAATTTGGGAACTAAGTAGGGGCACCCCGCGTACGTTCAGTATACTCTGAGGCCCACAGCTTTCGCCAGACTCAGGCGCATATAAGAGCGGGAGCTCAGTATGCGCTAGGCGTTGTGCAGGGCTCTTAGAAGCCCATGCCGCCCATGGCGTCAGCGTCGGGCATAGCGTTGTTGGAGCCGGCAGGCTCTGGCTTATCAGCCACAACAGCCTCGGTGGTCAGGAACAGTGCCGCAATGGACGCAGCGTTCTGCAGCGCAGAGCGGGTGACCTTAACCGGGTCATTGATGCCGGATTCCATGAGGTTGACGTACTCACCGGTAGCGGCGTTGAGGCCCTCGCCTGCAGGCAGGCCAGAGACCTTATCTGCAACGACGCCAGGCTCCAGGCCAGCGTTGTGAGCGATCTGCTTCAGCGGTGCAGACAGTGCCTCGCGGACGATCTTTACACCGGTGGCTTCATCGCCTTCAGCCTCGATGGAATCAAGGACGGAAGCGGCCTGCAGCAGGGCAACGCCACCGCCGGCAACGATGCCTTCTTCCACGGCTGCCTTGGCGTTACGCACGGCATCCTCGATGCGGTGCTTGCGCTCCTTGAGCTCAACCTCGGTAGCGGCACCGACCTTGAGCACGGCCACGCCGCCAGAGAGCTTAGCCAGGCGCTCCTGCAGCTTCTCGCGGTCGTAACCGGAATCGGAGTTCTCGATCTCAGCGCGGATCTGCTTGATGCGGCCATCGATCTGCTCCTGGGTGCCAGCACCCTGGACAATGGTGGTCTCATCCTTGGTGACAACGACCTTGCGTGCCTGGCCCAGGTACTCGAGCTCGGCGGTCTCGAGGGAGAGGCCAACCTCTTCGGAGATGACCTGGCCGCCGGTCAGGATGGCCATGTCCTGCAGGGTTGCCTTGCGGCGGTCACCGAAGCCCGGAGCCTTAACGGCAGCGGACTTGAAGGTGCCGCGAATCTTGTTCACCACGAGGGTGGACAGGGCTTCGCCCTCAACGTCCTCAGCAATGATCAGCAGCGGCTTGCCGGACTGCATGACCTTTTCCAGCAGCGGGACGAGGTCCTTGATATTGGAGATCTTGGAAGAGACCAGCAGGATGTATGGGTCCTCCAGGACTGCCTCCTGGCGCTCCATATCGGTGGCGAAGTAGCCGGAGATGTAGCCCTTATCAAAGCGCATACCCTCAGTAACCTCGAGGTCTACGCCGAAGGTATTGGACTCTTCCACGGTGATAACGGAGTCCTTGTTTACGGAACCGTTGCCCACCGTGTACATAGCCTCGGCGATCTTTTCACCGATTGCCGGGTCCGCGGCGGAAATGCCAGCGGTGGTAGCGATCTGCTCCTGGGTTTCTACTTCCTTTGCGGAAGACAGCAGGGAGTCCACAACCTTCTTGGTCGCGGTCTCGATGCCGCGCTTGATGCCCATTGGGTTGGAACCAGCGGCTACGTTGCGCAGGCCTTCGCGGACGAGTGCCTGTGCCAGAACGGTTGCGGTGGTGGTGCCGTCGCCGGCGACGTCATCAGTCTTCTTAGCAACTTCCTTGACCAGCTCGGCGCCGATCTTTTCGTAAGCATCCTCGAGCTCGATTTCGCGAGCGATGGAAACGCCGTCATTAGTAATGGTCGGTGCGCCCCAGGACTTTTCTAGGACGACGTTGCGGCCCTTGGGTCCGAGGGTGACCTTGACTGCGTCAGCCAGAGTATTCAGGCCGCGCTCAAGGCCGCGGCGGGCCTCTTCATCAAAAGCGATAATCTTTGCCATAGTGTTTGTGCTCCTTGGATTTATTGAGGACGACACTCACGTCTTTCTCGCTGCGGACGCCCGCGACGGCATGGCTGGTGAGTGTGGACCAACCTCAACCACAACGATGGAGATTTATCTAGCACTCATCCTGTCCGAGTGCTAACGCCCATTCTGGCACTCTCCCACCCCTACTGCAAGAAACAACGCGCTTGCCTGTAGCGATCTTTTGCCCGCCGCACACCGCTGTAGCACTTCCCCTCGGAAGGATGGCGGCGACGGAAGGTGGCGCGGTGGGGAAGGTGAGGGCATCGGCAAGCGCGGGGCAGGAATGCATAGGAATTGTCGTGCGGATCTGTATTGCGGCTAAAGCGCTCAAGGTACCGTGGATTGCATGACAGATATGATTGACAGCATACGTAGTGACCGCGACACCATCTTCCGCCAGCTCAGCGAGCTCGTGGGATTCAATTCCGTACACAATGAGCCGGGCTTGGAAGACCAAGCCCAGGGCGCAAGCCAGTGGGTGAAGGCCGCGCTGGAAGAAGCAGGGGCAACGGTAGAAACCATCACCACCGCGGATGGTTCCACCGCGATTTTGGGCGAGCGCAAGGGCGAGGAAGGCGCCAAGACCGTCCTGTTGTACTCGCACTACGATGTCGTGCCTGCAGGAGACCGCGCGGCCTGGGAGTCCGATCCGTTCACCCTGACCGAGCGCGCCGATGCCGAGGGCACCACCCGCTGGTACGGCCGCGGCGCCGCAGACTGCAAGGGCAACGTGGCCATGCACTTGGCGGCCCTGCGCGCACTGGAGGCCAATGGCGGTACCAAGGTGAACCTGAAGTACCTCATCGAAGGCTCTGAGGAGCGCGGCGGCGAGGGCCTGTCCCAGCTCATCAAGGACCGCCCGGAGCTTTTCGCTGCCGATGCCATCCTAATTGCAGATGCCGGCAATGCCGCGGTGGGCCAGCCCACCTTGACCACCTCCCTGCGCGGCGGCGCGCAGATTGAGGTCGAGGTCAATACCCTGGCCGCGCCCGTGCACTCCGGCCAATTTGGCGGCGCGGCCCCAGATGCGGTGAAGGCGCTGATGCGCACGCTGGATTCGCTCACGGATGAATACGGCCGCACCACCATCGATGGCGTGGATACCAGCGCCCACTGGCAGGGCCAGGAATACCCGGCCGAGGCCTTCCGCGGCGATGCGCAGCTGCTCGAGGGCACCGAGATCATGGGCTCCAAGGACCCAGAAGGCGCTACCCCGGTGGCAGACATGGTGTGGTCCCGCCCAGCCATTTCCGTGACCGGCTTTACCTCCACCCCGGTGGCTGAAGCCGTCAATGCCGTTCCCGCTACCGCGGCCGCCAAGCTGAACCTGCGCGTTCCGGCCGGAACCGATGCCCGCGCCATTGGCGAGGCCGTCTGCGAGCACGTGAAGAACCACGCGCCGTGGGGCGCGCACATCAAGGCGGAGGTCGTGGAGGCCAATGCTGGTTTTTCCACCGACCCGGAAAAGCCCGCCGTGGCACTTTTGGGCCAGTGCCTATCCGAGGCTTATGGCAAGGACACCGCAGCGCAGGGCATGGGCGGCTCCATCCCGCTGACCACCGAGCTGCAGGAGGCACACCCCAACGCAGAAATCGCGCTTTACGGTGTGGAGGAGCCCAAGTGCACCATCCACTCCGCCAATGAGTCCGTCGATCCCACCGAGATCGAGCACATCGCCGCTGCGGAGGCGCTTTTCTTGCAGCGTTACGCATAGAAAAAGAGCGCAACGGGTGGCATGTAATACTGTGCGCTAAAAATAATCTTTCGAAGTTGTGGAAAAACCGGTAAACTTTCGACGAGTTGACCCCGTTTCCGGCCACGCTGCTTGCACAAGTGGGACAGTTCGTACTCGGCCGAGTACGAACTGTCTTGGTGTGTATATGCTCCCGGTGCATATCGTCACGCCCCGCGGCAACGAGGGTCTGAGAACTTGACACAACCTAAGGAGCGCAGATTCCAACGTGCTAATACTTCTGGGTGCCCTCATCGTTGCCACCGTGGTTGCACCGCTGCTCATTATGAATGTGGGCCGCCCAGCCTTTGGTTTATTGGCAATAGTTCCCGGTGTCGGTTTCGTGTGGACCCTCGCGCACTTTGCCCGGGGTACCTTCCGCGACGGCGGCGCGCTGAATTACACCATCGAATGGATGCCGGCCGCGCGCCTCGCCGTGGATCTGCGCATGGATGCCCTGGGCGGGCTCTTTAGCCTCATCATCTTAGGCATGGGCGCATTGGTCCTGCTGTATTGCTGGGGTTATTTCGATTCCACGCGCCGCCGGCTTGCCATGTTCGCCAGCCAGATGGTGGGCTTTGCCACCGCCATGTTTGGGCTTGTGACCTCCGATAGCCTGCTGCTCATGTACGTCTTCTGGGAGATCACCTCCCTCTTGTCGTACCTATTGGTCAGCTACTATGCCGAGCGCGCCTCCTCGCGCCGCGCCGCACAGCAGGCCCTGATGGTCACCGTCATGGGCGGCCTGTCCATGCTGATGGGCATCTGCCTGCTCGGCCGGCAGACCGGGGCGTGGACGTTTAGCGAAATCAGCGCATACGATCACTTCCCCCAAACGCCGTACGTCACCGTCGCCATCGTGCTCATCCTGGTCGGTGCGCTCACCAAATCCGCTATCGTGCCGGCACACTTCTGGCTGCCGGGTGCGATGGCAGCACCAACCCCGGTCTCGGCGTACCTGCACTCCGCGGCCATGGTCAAGGCCGGAATTTACCTGGTCGCGCGCCTGGCACCGGATATGTACGAGGTAGCCACCTGGCACCTCGTGGTCATTTCCTTAGGCGTATTTACCATGCTGCTCGGCGGCTGGATGGCGCTAAAACAAAAGGACCTCAAGCTGATTTTGGCTTATGGCACGGTTTCCCAGCTGGGCTTTATTACCTCCATCGTGGCGGTTGGCTCCCGGGAAGCCATGCAGGCGGGCCTGGCGCTCACCTTTGCCCACTCACTCTTTAAGGCCGCACTGTTCATGGTGGTTGGTGCCATCGATCACTGCTCGGGCACGCGGGATATTACAAAGCTATCCGGACTTGGCCGCAGGCAGCCCTTCCTCTACGGCCTCGCCGTTATCTCGGCCCTATCCATGGCGGGCGTTCCCCCGCTCTTTGGCTTTGTATCCAAGGAGGCCGTGCTGGAATCCACCATGCACGAAGAGCTGCTCATCGGCATGCCGCGCAATATGATCCTGGTGGCTTATGTGGCAGGCTCCATCCTCACCATGGCCTATGCCCTGCGCTTTTTGTGGGGCGCCTTTGCCACCAAGAACCTGCCGGACGATAAAAACGGCGTCTCTAAGGCCGTGGCCACGATGCACAAGGTCAACGTGGGCCTGTGGCTTGCCCCGGCCGTGCTCACCGCGCTGACCATCGTGCTCGGCATCGCGCCGCAGGCGCTCTCAGCGGCCATCGATCAGCACCTCGATTCCACCTTCGGGGCAGGCGATCACCACGGCCTGGCCCTCTGGCACGGATGGTCGGTGACCTTGGGCGTATCCGCCATCATCATCGTGGCCGGAATCATCGTGCACTGGCGCCGCCAGGTCCTAGAGCAATGGCAGTTTGCGTACCCCGCGCTTGGCGATGCCGACGCTGTCTACGACAAGGTCATCTCCACCCTGCGCAAGCTCTCCCTGCGCACCACGGCCGTTACCCAGCGCGGTTCGCTGCAGCTCAACCTGACCGTTATCTTCGCCACCTTGATGGTGCTGCCGCTGACGATGCTGATTACCGGTGATCTCACGGATATCCGCATGGTGGTTGCAGAAAACCCCTGGCAGGTCGTCGCCGCCATCATCATGATGGTGGCCGCCATCGCCGCCACGGTCACCGATAACCGCCTCTCTGCCGTCATCATCGTCGGCATTACCGGCTATTCCTTGTCCTTCGTCTTTGCCATCCACGGTGCCCCGGACTTGGCGCTAACCCAGCTGCTGACAGAAACCATCATCATGGTGCTATTCATGCTGGTGCTGCGCCGCATTCCGGCCTCTACCGAGTGGAAGCAGGACCCGAAGATGGGCCGCCTGCGCGCGTGGCTATCCGTCGGCACCGGCCTGACCGTCACCATCGTGGCGATGTTCGCCATCAACGCGCGGTCTGCCGAACCCATCTCGCAGTACATGCCGGAGCTGGCCAAGGAGATTGGCCACGGCGCCAATGCCGTCAACGTCTTGCTGGTGGACCTGCGCGCCTGGGATACCTTTGGGGAGATCACGGTCATTATCATCGCCGCGCTCGGTGTGGCTTCCCTGATTTACCGCACCCAATCCTTCTCCAGGGACAGCCGCCGGCCCACCCTGCAGGTCACGGGTCGCCGCTGGCTGGCCGCGGGCTCGGAATCGGAGCAGGCGCTCAACCGCTCGCTGATGATCGATGTCTCCACCCGCGTGCTCTTCCCCTCCATGATGGCGCTGTCGTTCTACTTCTTCTTCGCCGGGCACAATGCGCCAGGCGGCGGTTTCGCCGGTGGCCTTGTGGCCGCTCTCGCGCTCATCCTGCGCTACCTGGCCGGTGGCCGCGCGGAGCTCGATGAGGCCCTGCCCATCGATGCCGGGCGCACCATGGGCGCTGGCCTCTCCTTCTCCGCCCTGGCGGTGGTGGTGCCGATGTTCTTTGGCTACCCGCCGCTTACCAGCGGATATACCTCACCCGAGATCCCGCTTATCGGCGCGGTCTCGCTGCCTTCGGCGCTGGTCTTTGACTTGGGCGTCTACCTCATCGTCGTGGGGCTAACGCTCTACGTGCTCAGCTCGCTCGGCGCCAAGCTGGATGAGGAAGAAGAGATGCGTAAGCAACGCGCTCGCGACCGCGCCCGTTCCCTGGCGCGGAAGAACCGGGAGCGCAGCACCAAGCAAAAGGCCCAGCGGGCGCAAAAACAAGAGAAGAAAAAAGAAAAGATACCAGCCGCAACGAGCTCCGCCGGCACAGGTTCCGGGGACAACGCAGGAAAGGAGAAATAAATGCAAGCCAACCTCTTCCTCCTGCTCGCCGCCGGAGTAATGGTTTCTGCGGGCATCTACCTTTTGCTCGACCGAGCCATGACCAAGATGCTGCTCGGGCTGCTCTTGCTGGGCAATGGCGCCAACCTCTTCATGCTGCAGGCCGGCGGCCCTGCGGGTTCACCGCCCATCGATGGCCGCGAGGCCGAGCCTTATGGCAGCGATATTGCGGATCCTCTCACCCAAGCGATGATCCTTACCGCCATCGTCATTTCCATGGCACTGACGGCCTTCATCCTTACCTTGGCCTACCGCCAGTACCGCTACCGCACCGCCGACGTCATTGAAGATGACGCCGAAGATACCGCGATTGCCGCCAAGGCCTCCAAGCCCGGCAATGCCGCGGCGAGCGCAGACCACGATGCCTCCAATGACCCCGCCACCGGGCGCGCCACCAAGGAAGGCGATAATTTCGGCCCCGAATCCTTCGAGGAGCCGGTGAAGGGAGCCGAAGATGACTGAGCCATTCCACCAAGCTGCCGAAACGATGTACCCGTACGTCGGTGTGCTTATCCCGCTGCCCATTATCATCCCGGCCGTGGCCGCAGCACTCTCGCTGCTGTTTGCCCGCATGCCGAATGTGCAGCGCCAGATCGCCTTTTTCTCCCTGCTGATTACGGCTGCGGTGAACGCGAGCCTGATCATAATAGTGGATTTCCATGGCATACAGACCCTGCAAATAGGCGGCTGGGACGCACCCGTGGGCATCACGTTGGTGGCGGACCGACTGTCCACGATGATCCTCTTTACCTCCTCCGTGGTGCTGTTCTCCGTCATCTGGTACGCCATTTCCCAGGGTGTGCGCGATGGCACCAAGGATGAACCCGTCGCGGTCTTTTTGCCCACCTACATGTTGCTGACCATGGGCGTGAATATCTCCTTTTTGGCCGGCGATTTATTTAACCTGTACGTCGGCTTCGAGGTCTTCCTCGTGGCTTCGTACGTGCTGTTGACCTTGGGGGCATCGGCAGGCCGCGTGCGCGCCGGCGTGGGTTATGTGATGGTCTCGATGGCCTCATCCATGATCTTCTTGCTGGCCCTGGCATATGTCTATGCCTCCGTCGGCACCATGAACATGGCCCAGATTGGCCAACGCATGCAGGACATCCCGGAGGGCACCCGCACCGCCATCTTCGCCACCTTGCTCGTGGCCTTTGGCATTAAGGCCGCAGTGGTGCCGCTGGCCGCGTGGCTGCCAGACTCCTACCCCACCGCGCCCTCGCTGGTCACGGCCGTGTTCGCCGGCCTGCTGACCAAGGTCGGTGTGTATGCGATCATCCGCGCGCGCACGTCCATTTTTACCTATGGTGGGCTCGATACCGTGCTGATGTGGGTGGCGCTGGCCACCATGCTGGTGGGCATCTTGGGCGCCATCGCGCAGACCGATATTAAGCGTCTGCTCTCCTTTACGCTGGTCAGCCACATCGGCTATATGATTTTTGGCGTCTCTTTGGGCACCGCCCAGGGGCTATCTGGCGCCATTTTCTACGCCATCCACCACATTTTGGTGCAGACCGCGCTCTTCTTGGTCGTCGGCCTTATCGAGCGCCAAGCAGGTACGTCCTCGCTGCGGCGCCTGGGCTCGCTGATGTATTCCGCCCCGCTTATCGCCGTGCTGTATTTCATCCCGGCCATCAACCTGGGTGGCGTGCCGCCGTTCTCTGGCTTTTTGGGCAAGATCATCCTCATTCAGGCAGGTGCCAATGAGGGCTCCTGGCTGGCGTGGGTGCTCATCGGCGGCGCGCTGGTGACCTCGCTGCTGACGCTCTACGTCATGATGCTGGTCTGGGCCAAGGGCTTCCAGCGCGATCGCGCCGATGCCCCCGAAGGCAATGTCGCCCTAGCCCGCCCGGCCCCACTTTCTGATATCACCGATGAGGTCGAATTTTCCTCCCGCCAGGATGTCGGCCGCGTGCCGTTCGGCATGGTGGGTGCCACGGCGCTGCTGGTCATCGCCTCGACCTCGATTACCTTCCTGGCTGGCCCGATTTCCGGTGTCACCTCCCGCGCGGCCGAATCCGCGCAGGATACCTCCATTTATCAGTACGCCGTACTGGGCGAAAATGCAGATAACCCCACCCGGCACCTTGACCAGAAGGACCGCTACGAAGGCGGCGCGGACTCCTACAAGGAGCGCAGCCACCTGCTGCCAGACCCCGGCCCAGCGCACGATCCGGAATCCGGCGACAAGGAGAAGCCAAGCTCGGACGCACCGGCGAAATCGGAGGCACCAGAAAGCCCTACCCCAGTAAAGAAGGAGGCCCGCGATGACTAAGAGCCGCTTTGCCGGTGTGCGCTACCGATTCCGGCCGTGGTTTACCGTCTGGATCACGGTCATGTGGTGCATGCTCATGGGCGAAATCACGGTGGGCAATGTCGTCGGCGGCCTCCTCGTCGCCCTGGTCATCGTCTTCGCCCTGCCGCTGCCGGCGATGCCGATTGCCGGCGTCGAGGTCGCGTGGGGCAAATTCCTGCGCTACATGCTGCGCTGGTTCTGGGAGCTGTTTTATGCCTCCCTCAAGGTGGGCTGGCTGGCCTCCCGGCCGCAGCCGCTGCCTAAAACCGCCATCCTGGAATTGCCGATGCGCCTGGAAAATGAGTTCATTCTCTCCCTTGCGGTGACCCTGTACAACCTGCAGCCGGGTGGAACGGTGACAGACATTGACATCGCCAATCGCATGATCACCATCCACATTCTGGATGCTCGGGATGAGGCGCAGATCCAGCGCGAAATCGATGCCGTATCCCGTCTAGAATCTTCCATGATCGAGATCTTTGAAAGGAGCCACCCATAATGGATCCGCAGATCTATCACGCCATCCTGCTGGTTCCCGCATTCTTGCTGTGGGTCTCCGTATTAATCACCGTCTGGCGCATTATCACCGGGCCCAACTCCCTCGACCGGCTGGTGGGAATGGACGGTTTTACCGCCATGTTCCAATGCGCTCTGGCGACCTATATGTGCTGGTCGCTAGATACCTCCGTGGTCTCGGCCATGCTGGTCATCGCGCTGCTCGGCTTCATCTCCACCGTGTCTGTTACCAGGTTTAGGAAGAGGGATAACCAATGAGTTGGTCTCTAATCGCCGATATCCTCTCGCTCATCCTCGTCATCAGCGGCAGCCTGCTCATCCTCGCCGCCGCCATTGGCTTGGCGCGCTTTAAGGACACGATGTCCCGCGTCCACGCCGTGAGCAAGCCGCAGACCACCGGGCTTATCCTCACCATCATGGGTGCGTTCATCCGTATTACTGGCGCGGAATCTTTCAGTATGGCCGAGCGTGGTGATTTGGGTATGCTTATTTTGCTGGTACTGTTTGCGATGTTTACCAGCCCGGTAACCGCGCAGCGCACCTCACGCATTGCACGCCGTGAAGGCCTGTATGGTTCCGAGGAATCGATGTCGCGCAATGACCGCCCCGCCGGCCGTTCGCTGCGGCGCAAATAGGAGGCACCTTTAACCGTGAAAAAGCTCTACGGACTGCCTACTCTGGCCGCCCTTTTGGTTGCCTTCTTTATTTTCAGCATCTCCCGCTATAGCAAATACGACGGCCCCAATGCTTTCATCTGGCGCGTGCCGCTGGATTTGAAGATTTACTGGCTCGCCGGCGGCGAGGTGGCTGATGGCGCCAATCTTTATGACAATGCCTATATTGGCGATCTTCCTTTTACCTATCCTCCCTTTGCCGGCACGCTGTTCAAATGGATTTCCGCGCTTGCCGATGACCCCCTTATCATCCTCTGGCAAGGCGGCACCATCCTTGCCTTATTGGCCGTCATCCTCATGGTCTTCCACGAGCGCGGCCTTAAACTTTCGCCGTTGACCTGGGTGGTTGCCATCCTGCTGGTGCTGTGTGCCCCGGCTGTAGAGCCGATGTACGGCACTTTGTTCTACGGCCAGATCAACGTCTTTTTGATGTTCTTGGTTGCCCTCGACGTCATTCCAAAGAAGTGGGCACTGCCAGGAATTGGCATCGGCCTCGCCGCAGGCTTGAAGCTCACCCCAGCCTTTATGGGCTTAGTGCTCCTTTTCCAGAGGCGCTGGTGGCAGGCGGTTATCTCCGTCCTTACCTTCGCGGTGACCGTTGCGATTGGTTTCGTCACCATTCCGGATGCCGGGGTGTTCTGGACCGATGCCATCTTTAATTCCTCGCGCGTGGGTGAACACACCAACCCTGGTGCGCAATCCATTCGCTCGGTCATGGTGCGCGCCTGGGGCATCGACGGCGGTTGGATGTGGCTCGCCGCTGTCGCGGTCGTCTTCGTCTTGACCTGCCTGGCCCTGCGGACCGCGATGAAGCACAAGAATAACTCCGCCGCCATGTCCATTGTCGGCATTAGCGCATGCTTGGTCTCGCCCTTTTCCTGGTACCACCACTGGGTCTGGGTATTCCCGCTGGCTATCGTGGTTCTCATCTCCGTCAACCAGGCACTGGGCAAGCGTTTGCGCGGTGTTATCGGCGCGCAAGTAGCAGCACTCATTTCCTTCGCGGCCATGTGCGTGGTGCTCCTGCCCTTTGTCTCCGCAGCTTTCTGGCTCGAAGCCTCCAACCGCTCTCTGAACCATGTGGACTTCCAGCCTTGGGCTCTGCTCTTTTTCACCGGCTCCGGCATCCTCTACATCGCCTTTTATGCGCTGTGGGGATTTATCCCTGGCACCCAGCCCAGCGAGGAAGACGCCCCCAGCGGACGGCACGCGGCACAGCGTGCTGCTCAGCCGCAGCACACTCAGGCAGCCGGCGCTCCCGCATCTGGTGCACCTACGTCTGGCGCTGCCGCACGGGGTGCTGCCACTACCGACGAAACCGCACAGTTCCCGGTATTTAACCCTGAAACCCGCCAGTTTCCGTCCACCGAGGGCTATACCGATATTCCGGCTCCCCCGTCCTACGGTGGCCGCCACGCCCTCGATAACGACTAACCGGCATGCCGCCGCGGGGTGCGGGTGCGGCAGCCATCTGCGCACCGCCGCGTCGCGGCCGCGCCCAGCTACTTCCAGTGTGGCTCTAGGCGTGCGATCACTGAGCGCACGGCTTGCCGATCATCGGTTAGCTAATTAGCGCACCGGCCGAAAGGTGTGAAGCTCGCGGCAGGTTTCTTCGACGACATCGCGCCAGCTGCCGGTTTCTTGGAAGAGGCGGCGTTGGCGTTCGTATCCGGCGCCGCCGTCGATGATTTCATGCACCAAGGCCAGTTCTTCCGCGCAGCCTAACTCGCGAGCTAAGGGTGTTAGTTCTTCTACCATCTGGGCCAGTTCATCTTTGACCCAGGCCTCGTCCGTGTCGCGCGAGGTAATAACGAGGGCATCCATGCCGTAGCGCGCCCCGCGCCACTTATTTTCCGCCACGTGCCACGGCTGCAAGACGGGTAATTCCTCGCCGGCATCAATCATGCGGTCATAATGCACGACCAAGCAGTGCGTTAGCGCGACGACGGCGGATAGCTCTCGCAGGTTCGAGGTGGCGTCGGATACACGGACCTCTACGGTGCCCCACTTCGAGGCCGGGCGGATATCAAAGTGCATCGAGCCGGTGTGATTGATGACCCCGGAAATCGCCTGATCCCGCATATAGGACTGCCACTCGTCCCACGTGAAGAACTGGTAGGGCATGCCAGCAGTAGGCAGCTGTTGATAGAGCATCGTGCGGTTGGAGGCGTAGCCCGTATCCAATCCTTCCCACCCCGGCGAGCATGCAGAAATGGCCAAAAGGTGGGGGTACTTCGTCATCAGCGCATTGATGATGGGCCAGACACGGTCCTCGTGGCTGATGCCAACGTGGACGTGGGTGCCCCACAACAGCATCTGCTTTCCCCAATACTGGGTGCGGGCGATGATCTCTTGATAGCTGGGTTTATCTGACAGCGGGTTTTCCCGAAAATCCGTAAACGGGTGCCCGCCAGAGGCCCACACGTCGATGCCGAGCTTGGCCGCGGCTTCTTCCACGGCCGCCAGCGAAGTTTCTAACTCCGCAATGGCTTCCGGCACCGTGGAGCAAATGCCCGTGACTAGTTCCACCGTATTCTGTAGGAATTCTTTTTCCACGTGAATATCGGGGTGGGCGGCAGTAGCGAGATCAATGAGCTCAGCACCACGCGGGACGAGATCGCGCGAGTCGCGGTCCACGAGCGCGACTTCCCATTCCACCCCGAGCGTGGGCTCGGGGGAACGGGCGAATACTTCTGCCGGAATCTTCACCTGTCCAGCTTAACGGGTAGGCGGTAATATTCCATGAATTTTATTTAGGCCTGTGGGACTGCGAGGGCGACCACGACAGCTCCGTCCTCGGTGGCTTCCTTGGGAAGGTCCCTATTCATAGGCTTGACTTCTGCCTGGTAGCGCGCGGCAACTTCCCTGGCCAGGGACTCCGCGGAGGCATCGCCTTCTGGATAGAAGACGGTGGTCTTGGGCACGGTCAACACGTCGCCTGGCAGGTTGCCCACATAGCCCACCTTGAAGCCACCGTCCTTCAACACATCGGCTTCGTTTTTGGCCTTATCGGATTCACCGGAGTTATTGAGCACGCTGACCTTAATGTCATTGCGGTCGCGCGCAGCGGACGGCGCGTCGTTGCCGCCGGCCCGGGCTGCATCCCCGGCACGGTCGGAATCTTCGCCGCGCGCACCGTCCTCGCGGCCCGCATCGCGGTTGGCCTCGCCCTCGGCGTCGCCGTTCGGGTGCGCGTTATCGCCCTCGCCTTCGCGCGGCGGTTGGTTATTGGCCCCGTCGCGGGAGCCATCGTCGCGCGCGCCATCCGCGGCAGGACCCCCGGCGCCATTGCCCTCCTGGCCTCCATTAGCTGAACCGTCTGACTTCGACTGCTCGGAATCAGAAGCTACGGTCGAATCGTCGTCTTCTGAGGTCATGGCATAAAGGCCCCACAGGCCGAGCATCACGGCCACGGCGATCAACACCATCGCAAGCCCGCGCAGTGGTAAACCGCCCTTCTTAGCGTGGGCGCCTCCCCCACCGCCGCCGGTTCCGGCCGCAGCGGCTCCTGCTCCGGCACCTGCAGCGCCAGCGGCAGCAGCGTCGTCGTAGGCGTCGTCATAATAAGCATCGCCGTAATCGGCCGCGGCGGCATCGCCAGCGGCGTCGTCGAATTGCTGGTCGTATAGATTATCCGGATTCTCTTTAGTCACTTCAGTAACATTAGTAGCCAGTTCTAACGCGGTGGGGTATTTCCCCGCGCGGCGCGCCGCGTATTTTCACGCTCCTCCCGCAGGCGCTTCAGCCGAGCCACCAAGAGGGGATGGGATTCGGCGGCAGCGGGGGCATCAAGAAGCAGGTTCAGCCGTTGGTGATAGCGCACCGGCGAGATATCCAGCTGCGCACGAATGGCCTCTTCCTTGCGGCCAATGCTGCGCGGGGCGGTTTCCTCAAAATCTAAGATGGCGGCGTCTAGGTCAGACAAGGGGTTCATGCCTAAACTGTAAAGCATGACTATTCGCCCCATCGTTATCCACGGCGACCCCGTGCTTCATCAGCCCACCACGCCGGTGGAAGAATCCGAGATTTCCAGCCCAGAGATGCAACAACTCATCGCGGACATGTACGAGACCATGGAAGTTGCCCATGGCGTGGGCTTGGCTGCGAACCAGGTGGGCATCGGCAAGCGGCTCTTCGTTTACCACTGCCCCGATACCGAAGGCCCCGATGGCACCGAGCTGCCCGCGGACAAAGCCGGCATGCGCAAGGGGTGCGTTATCAACCCGGTGCTGGAGACCTCCGAGATTCCAGAGACCATGCCTGCCGATGACGGCTCCGATGACGAAGGCTGCCTCTCCGTGCCGGGCGAGGGCTTTCCCACCGGCCGTGCCGACTGGGCGCGCGTGACCGGCAAGGACGAGCACGGCAACGACATTACCGTGGAGGGCTACGGCTTTTTTGCCCGGTGCCTGCAGCACGAGACCGGTCACCTCGACGGCTACGTCTATACCGATACCCTCATCGGCCGCTACAAGCGGCAGGCCAAGAAGGCCATTAAGCGCAATGGCTGGACCGAGCCGGGCTACACCTGGATGCCGGGTGAAGACGAAGATCCCTTCGGGCACGACGATTAATCATGTCTCGCATCTTTCGTTCCGATGACGTGCAGGTAGGCGATCGCGTCGTGGCCCGGCGCGATTTTGGCGATGTGCACAGCGACGTCATTGGCCACGTCCTCAGCCTTAAGCCACTGGTCATTCGCCCGCAGCAGGTCGGCGGCTATCCCTCTGACCTCGAGGCCGTGGAGATCGCGCCCGAGCAGCTGAAAATTATCAAGCGCCTCTCGCCGCGGATGGTGCGCAATTCCGATATTCGCGCCGTCGAATACGCCACCGCCCAGGCCTTTCCCGGCAAGGAGCACACGTGGACTTCGGACGGCTCCTGGCTCATGCGCGCCGGCGATGGCGTGACGGGCCGGTCTAATTCCGCCGTCCCGCTCGGGCCCTCCGCGGGCTTTAACCCGGTCCCGCTGGCGGAAATCACGGAGTTCTACCGCCGCCACGATCTCCCGGTGCGCCTGCTCATCCCGGAACGCATTGGCAAGCCCGCAGAGCGCCTGCTTGCCCATGCCACCTGGGAGATCGAACCCGAAATCCTCGTCATGGTCCTGCGCGATCTCGCGGGTCTATCCGCCGAGGTGCCGGGCTCACACCCCAGCGGCGCAGAGTTCCGCATCGATGACCAACCCGATGACGCGTGGCTGCAGATGTACCACTTCCGCGGCCAGGCGCTTCCTGCCCAGGCCTTGGAGTACCTGCGCGCCCGCATCGAGGGCACGATGGGCTTTGGACGGTTAGTTATTGACGGCGAGACCGTTGCCATCACCCGCGGCACCATCACCGAATCCGGTGACGGCACCGCCTGGCTGGGATACTCCGCCGTAGAGGTAGCATCCGCGCACCGCCGCCAGGGTTTGGGTGCCCTATTGGGCCAGCACATGCTGCGCTGGGGGCGCGACCAAGGCGCGCAGCACGCCTACCTCGATGTCCTAGCTTCTAATACCGCCGGCATTCGCCTGTACGAAAAGCTGGGGTTCATCGAGCAGCACCGCCAGATCTACGCGCAGCTGCGCGACTAGCCCCAGCTGCGCTAGTCCGCCTAACCCGCCGGTCACAGCCTGGACTAGTCCGGGCCATTGCCCGCGCGGTACTGTATTATCCATGCGCATCACCACGTGGAATATCAACTCCGTTCGCACCCGCATCCAGCGGGCGCTGGATCTTCTCCACACGCACGACATCGACGTGCTGTGCCTACAAGAGACCAAGGTCAAGGACGATAAATTCCCCCGCGAGGCCTTCGAGGATGCCGGGTACCACGTCACCTGCCATGGGCTTAACCAATGGAATGGTGTGGCCATCATTTCCAAGGAGGAACCGGAAGAAGTCTTTACCGGATTCCCCCACCAACCTGGTTTTTCCAAGGACCCAGAAAAACCCCAGGACCGCGAGGCCCGGGCGCTTGGTGCGCGCATCCGCGGGATAGAAATCTGGTCGCTGTATATTCCCAACGGGCGCGAGATCACCGACCGCCACTATGACTACAAGCTGGACTTTCTCTACCAGCTCACCCGCTACGCCGCGGGGCGCGCCCAATCCAAGCTGCTTCTAACCGGCGATTTCAATATCGCCCCGCGCGATGAGGACGTATGGGATATCGAGGCCTTCCGCGGCAAGACGCACGTTACCGAACCCGAACGCGCCGCCTTCCAGATGCTCGAGGAGGCCGGCCTCGAAGAGGTCACGCGCCGTTTTACCGAAGACCAGCGCTATACCTACTTTGATTACAAGGGGATGCGCTTTCACAAGAACGAAGGCATGCGCATCGATTTCCAGCTCGCGTCGCCGCCGCTGGCCAAGCACATCACCGGCGCGCGCGTAGACATGGAAGAACGCGCCGGCGAGAAGACCTCCGATCACTGCCCGCTTAGTGCAGATTTCGATCTGCCCGATTTCGATTCCGTGCGTTAAATGACTTGGTCGCTCGATCTCAGCTTCTGGCAGCTGTTCTTCCTCATCATTGATTATTCCATCAAGATCATCGCCGTCGGCTTCGTGCCAGAAGGCCGCCGGCCCTCCAATTCCACCGCGTGGTTGCTGGCCATTCTGGTGCTGCCCGTCATCGGCCTGCCGCTGTTTTTGCTCATGGGCTCGCCGTATATCAACCGGCGCCGCCACCGCATCCAGCAAGAAGCCAATGAACGCCTCGAGGATATTTCCGCCCGCACCCCGGATCATCCCAAGGGCATCCTGTCGACGGAAGTGGAATCCGTCATCAAGCTCAACCGCGAGCTGACCGGCTTTCCGGCGCTCATTGGCCACAACTTGGGCCTGCATGCGGATTATGATGAATGCATTCGCTCCATCGCCGCGGCCGTGGACCGCGCCGAAAAATACGTTTCCATCGAGGTCTATATCCAATCCTGGGATGAGACCACGGATGTATTTTTCCAGGCCCTCGCCCGCGCCACCGCCCGCGGCGTCAAGGTTCGCCTTTTGCTGGATCAGATTGGCAGTTTTAAGTACAAGGGTTATTCCTCGCTGGGGGATAGGCTCACGGAAATCGGCGTGGATTGGCGCCTCATGCTGCCCATCCAGCTGCATAAGGGCCGCTTCCGCCGCCCGGATCTGCGCAACCACCGCAAGCTCGTCATCATCGATGGCGAGGTAGGTTTTATCGGTTCCATCAACCTGATCAAGCGCCAATATAAAACCAAGGACCGCTTTTGGATCGATTACATGGTGGAACTGTCTGGCCCCATCGTCACCGCCATGACCGCGGTCTTCGCGGTGGATTGGTACACCGAATCCGGCGAGAACCTCCCGCTAGATGAGCTGCCGTATGATGATGCCCAAACCGTCGACGCCAACTACCTGCAGATGATCCCATCCGGCCCCGGCTATACCACCGAGCCCAACCTGCGCATGTTTAACTCCCTAGTGCACCACGCCAAGCAGCGACTCGTGCTGTGCTCGCCGTATTTCGTGCCGGATGAGTCCCTCTTAGAGGCCGTCACCACCGCCTGTTACCGCGGGGTGGATGTGGAGCTTTATGTCTCCGATACCGCGGACCAATTCATGGTCAACCACGCCCAGTCCTCGTATTACCAAGCGCTACTTGAGGCCGGGGTGCATATCTACCAATTCCCCTACCCCTACGTCTTGCACTCCAAGTTCATCATCACGGATCCGGATGACCAGAAGTTCAATCCGCTGTGCATGTTCGGCTCATCCAATATGGACCCGCGCTCCTTCGGTCTCAACTATGAGACCACCATGCTCGTGGCCAAAGGCGATCTCCTCGCCCAGTTCAACCAGCTCGCCGCCAATTACCGCGCGGTCTGCCACGAGCTCACCCTAGAGGAGTGGAACCAGCGCGGTTTTGTCCGCCGCTACGTCGATAACGTCATGCGGCTGACCTCGGCACTGCAATAAGCTTTGCTTGCCGATGCCCCAATAGTCCGCTCATAGGATATCTAAAACAAGCCTTCTGTTGTAGAGCCAAAGTAGAACATCCCGCGTTGAACCGCGCACGGCATTACCGCAGAGATGAGTTTGTAGTCCACTTAATTGACTCCGGATCGGCGTTAATTATTGGAACTAATTGCGAAAGATACGCCGAATTCTCCGCAGATTTCCCTCTTGTCTATTGCTTTTTACTGTAAAGCCTGATCCTAGATTTTGACATTGCCTATGCGCGAGAGCGTATCAAAAGCTTAGGGAATACAAGAGTGATCATATCGCGCCTATTCCGAAGAGGATTACAAAAGGAACTTCTTTAACGTCCAAAATTCTGTACGGCAAAAAGCTCACCATTCGCCCCAACGGCAATGCCCGTACCAACCGTTTTCGCTTCTGGATCTAGCAAAATCTTCCTGTGGCTGGGAGAATTCAGCCACATATTCACCAGCTTCGCATCTGCGAAATCATCCCATGCTTGAAGGACGTTTTCGCCACCGGCAGGAATACTATCCGGATAGGTTTCCCAGTGATTTGGCCGATGCTGCAAATCCCCTGTTCCCACCAAATGGTCGGCCCAGTCTTGAGCGATATTGTTTAACGCAGGGTTTTCTGTCACGGGATTTAAACCATGATCCGCCCTTGCTGCATTGACTTCGTTAACAATAGAGTGTGCACGGGCCCCATCGGGCTTCATGTGGCTAACTACTTCAGCAGCGTTACCGACAGGACCTTGTGCCTTAGCTGGAGGGGTAGTTGCGGCTACCCCACCTCCCACTAATGCTGCGCCCGCGATAGTCGGGGCTACAAACTTCTCAACAGAATCAGGAAGAATTTCGTCGGACACTTTTATCACTCCTTCAGATAAACTTGGCTAAATTGCTCTACACAATCTCTTTCCCTCTCTTCCCACCTTAACAAAAAAGAAAAATATTTTCAACACATAGACAATATTTAAACTGCATTTCCGATAAAATAGAATTATATTTAAAGGCGTTCAGAGTTTAATTTGCGATATGCGCTCATCCATAGGGTCCTCAACCATTCTCCCACCTGGAAAGGCTGTTTTCTGAGGCAGCCATTAATCACCACTAATAAAAAATAACCGGCTGATCACAATCAGCCGGTTACCAGTCAGGTCTCAAACAACAGACCTACCCACACTGGACGAACCCGAATAACTTCGCCCGGAGGGTTCACAGATTAATTAAAGCTTCCTCTCTACAAACACGATATCCTCGCCTAAGCATCGCGCTTGTGCAGTACTAGCACGCCAAGGGCCCACAACACCGCGGCCCAGATGAAGAATACGATGCCGCTGCCTGCAGCCTCGGTCCACAGTGCGTTATCCACTGGGGTATTGAATAGCCAGTTCTGGAAAGCGGTAAAGGGCATGTAGCTACCAATCTTATCGCCTACCACGGGCATCATGCTGACGATTTGATCCACACCCAAGTACAAAATAAGGCCCAGCGCCACAGAGCCCGCGGTCTGGCGAATGAGCATGCCGATGCCTTGGGCAAAGGCCACCAGGAGGCCCGCGGCCAGTGGGTACTTCCACAGCTGCTCGCGGCCGACTTCATCGTTCCAGGGGTCGAAGGTGGCGGAAATGGAGCTATCGGCAAACAGATCCGTAAGCAGGTACGCGCCCACCACACCAATGAAGGTCAGTACGGCCGCGATGACCGCGTATAAGACCAGCTTGGCCACGGCCACGCTCCAGCGCCGCGGGGAGGCCATGAAGGTAATGGACTGGGTGCCGAAGCGGTATTCCGTGGTCACCAGCATGATGGCCTGAATCATCAGCACCGGCAGGCCTAGGGTCCCCAAGAATACGATGGTGAACTCGGGACTAATAAGCTGGAAGCCCATATCAACGGCTTCCGGATCGAGTGGCTCCATAAACGCAGCGCTGACACCGGCCCAGCCCCAGGAAAATAGGAGAAATAGCGCGGTGGTCCACCAGAAGGAGCGGGTGGTGCGCAGCTTAATCCACTCGGATTTCAAGATATTCAACATGGCGGATTAAACCTCCTGCTCGTTGGGGCGGGCGAACCCACCGGACTGACCGGGCTGGCCTGCCTGGCCCGACTGACCTGCCTGCGTGCCCGAGGCACCAGGCGTGCCTGCGTGGTACTGCACGGCATCGCCAGTGAGATCCATGAAGGCATCCTCCAGCGAAGCGCTTTTCAGGGTGAGCTCGTGCAGCGGCACCCCGGTGGAATAGGCCAGCTCGCCCACGAACTCGGGGGTCTGGTTGATGACCTCGAGCCGCGGGCGGCCCTCCTCATCCTTCGATTCGGTAAAGGAAACGCCCTCCTTCTTTAGGGCTTCACCGAATTCCGGGAGGTGGTTCGAGCGCACATACACCAAGGACTGCGAGTGGCCGCGGACGAACTCGTGGGTGGGCTTATCCGCAACCATCTTCCCCTTGCCAATGACCACGAGGTGATCCGCGGTCTGGGCCATCTCGGACAAGAGGTGGGAGGAAATCAAAATGGTGCGCCCTTCTGCAGCCAGCGCGCGCACGAGCTGACGCACCCAACGGATGCCTTCTGGATCTAGGCCGTTGACCGGCTCATCCAGGATGAGGATGCCCGGATCGCCCAATAGAGCGCCCGCAAGGCCCAAACGCTGGCCCATGCCGAGGGAAAAGCCGCCGGCTTTCTTACCGGCGACATCGGAAAGCCCCACCAGCCCCAGCACCTCATCAACGCGGGAGGCGGGAATGCCATTGGCCGCCGCCATCCACTTCAGGTGATTCGCGGCCGTGCGGTTGGGGTGTACCGCCTTCGCATCCAAAAGCGCGCCCACCTCGCGCAGCGGGTGCTCCAAGTCGCGGTAGGGTTTGCCGTTTACGCGAATCTCGCCCGCCGTGGGCTCGTCCAAGCCCACGATCATCCGCATGGTGGTGGATTTGCCGGCGCCATTGGGCCCCAAGAAGCCGGTGACCACACCGGGCTTTACCTGAAAGGTGAGATCCTCAACGGCGCGGACAGACCCGTAATCCTTAGTCAGTCCCTGTACTTCAATCATGAGCACTACAGTGCCATAATTTTGGATACTTTACCGGTACAGTTTTTCCACACGCTGCCGCAGGGCGGGAAAGGCGTGGCGAAATGGCGCGATAAGCGGCAGGTTTTCCACCTCATCCAGGCCCACCCAGCGCAGCTCGTGCGATTCCTCGTTGGCGGTGGTGGGCAGACGCAGGCCGCTGCGGGTGCGCGCTAACACGGTGGTATAGGTCCATTCCCCCGGCAAATCCCCCGCGGGAGGATAGGGCCCGGCCGTTACCTGGGTGTCGAGCACCTCGACATCGGCAGGCGCGATGGCGCACTCCTCATGCGTTTCCCGCAGCGCGGCCTGGGTGGGTGTTTCTTGCAAGTCCCGCGCGCCGCCGGGAATCCCCCAGGTATTGCCGTTATTGGTCCACGCGGCGCGGTGTTGCAGCAGCACCTCGCGACCGGCGACGAGGAAGAGGCCAGCGGCACCGAATTTTCCCCATACGCGAATGCCACTGGGGCCCGCCGCCCAGCCGTCTCCACTGTGAGGGTTATGCATATTTTCTATCCTAGCCACACACGCGGGTAAATGGTGGCGCCCAGCACACTGGGGGCGTTATTCTAAGTAAATGACTGAGCAGGCAGTGCGGGTAGAGTCAGAGCGCGAAGAGGACGCTCACCCCAGCGATCACTGGCTGGATGAGGTTACCGCACCCTCTCGCCCGGCCCTCAGCGGGCTCACCCACCGCGCCATGGAATGGTTTGCGGGCCCGGCGCGCCTGCTGCGGCGGTTTTATTACTTCGCCTCCACCACCCCAGGCAAGCTTTTTACCGTCACCCTGATCCTCACGGTGGCGTTGGGAGCCGCCGGCTTATCGATGTCCCAGTCTTCCGCCGCCCGCCACTCCGACCTCGACGAGCTGCTTAATACCACCGAGCCGATGTCCAATGCGGCCCACCACCTCTATAGCTCCCTTTCGGTGGCAGATACCATCGCCACCACCGGATTCGTGCAGGCCGGCGTGGAATCAGAGGGCAACCGCGAGCGCTATAACGATGCGATCGATGCCGCCTCCATTGCCGCGACCGAATCCGTGCTGGGCACCACGCCTGACGATGCCCGCGTGCGCGATCTCGTTACCTTCATCCAGCGCGAGCTGCCCATTTATACCGCGATGATTGAAAAGGCGCGCTCGAACCACCGCGCTGGCAATGCCGTGGCTAATTCCTATATGTCCAATGCCTCCTCGCTCATGCGCGAGCACATTCTGCCGGCGGCATCCGAGCTATTCCAGCTGACCACCGCGAAGGTCAACCAGCAGCAGCAAAAGCTCACCTCGCCGCAGTGGGTGCCGCTATCGGGCCTTTTGGCTGCGGTCTTCTTCCTCATCGTGGCGCAGTGGTGGCTGTGGCGCCAGACCCGCCGCCGGTTCAACCGCGGCTTTTTAACCGCAACGGTGCTGCTCTTCTTGGCCATTTTCTGGGTCGCACTGTCTAATTTGGCCACCTGGTCCACCGGCCATCAGGGCTTTGAAACGGCCTCGCGCCCGTGGGATTCGTTAACCGCCTCGCGCATTGAGGCCCAGCAGGCGCGCACCTCAGAAACCCTCGCGCTGGTGCTGCGCTCCTCCGAGGAGGATACGCTCGAGCGCTTTTCCGGATCGGTAGATTCCATTGAAAAGGCGCTGGGGGATTATGAAAGCGCGCTGCATGATGATGACGTCGAGGTCAACGATCCCGAGCTCATCCACAGCGCCCGCGCCGCCACCGAAAAGTGGCAAGACTCGCACGAAAAACTCATGGAGGCGCTGAGCGAGGGCGACTACGATGAGGCGGTCTACCAGGCCACCATCACGGATCCTGAGGATGGCGAAACCACCGCCGCGCAGTCCTTTAATGAGCTCGATAGCGAGCTTTCGGAACTCATCGGCCAGGCGCGCATCGCCATGCGCACCTACTTGGAGCGCGGGCTAACCGCCATGACCGCGGTCTCCTCCGCCGTCTTCCTGCTCACCCTGTGCGCCATCTTCGCGGTGTGGCTGGGCATTCGTCCCCGACTGCAGGAGTACCTCTAATGCGCTACCGAGCACCCCTTACCGCCATCATTGCCACCTGCAGTGTCCTCGCACTGGTCGGCTGCGATATTCGCTCCGCTCCCCCGCTGGAATCGCCCGAACAGCAAGCACTCGACGCCAGCCCCGGACCGCCGCTGCCGGAGGGCTCCGCCATAGAAGAAGCCGGCAGCACCACACCCAAGAAAGAAGACGATACCGAACTCAAAGGCACCTACCGGCCAGATGGCAAAACGGCGAAGGAGCGGGTGCCGGACATCGTCAAGCGCGGGCGCCTTATCGTGGGCGTAGACCGCTCCAATAACCTGCTGAGCTACCGCGATGCCGCCTCAGGCGATGTCCGCGGCTTCGAGGTCGATATCGCCCACGAGATTGCCCGCGATATCTTCGGCGATCCCAATAAGGTGGATTTCCGCTTCGTCGAATCCTCTGACCGCACCGCGGCGCTGGATAATGGCACCGTCGATATCATCGTGCGCACCATGACCATTAGCCCCGAGCGCGAAAAGGAAGTGGCCTTTTCCATCCCCTACATGACCACGCAGACCCGCATGCTGGTGCTTACCAGCTCCGGGATGAATTCCATCGATGACGCCGATGGCAAGAGGCTGTGCGGGGTGCGCGGGTCCACCGCGCTGGATACCATCCGCGAGCGCGCCCCCAAGTCCGATATCCTCATCACCCGCTCCTGGGGCGATTGCCTCATGGCGCTGCAGCTCAACCAGGCCGATGGCGTGGTGGTTGATGATGCCCTGCTCTCCGGCATGGCCGCGCAGGATTCCTATACCTCCATCGTGGGCGAGCCCCTAAAGACCGAGAACTACGGCGTTGCCGCGCGCCGCCCCAGCAAGGATCATGACACCCGCCCGCTGCTGCGCCAGGTCAATTCCACCTTAGAGCGCATCCGCCGCGACGGGACGTGGTCCGACATCTTTGATACGTGGCTCGGCGCTTACCTAGACGAGCCCACCCTGCCGTCGGGTACATACATCGAGGAAGATAAGTCATGAAGCATAACCCGAATTTCAGCGAAGACGAGCTCGAATACCTAGAGCCCGAAAACCTCGATACCCAACGCCAATTCCGAAAGCCCACCAAGTCTTCTTACCGCGACGCTGACCACGGCCAAGAACCTGACCAAGACCGCAGCCAGGACCGCGACCTCGGCGCTGCCGACTCCCCTGACGCAGCCAACACAGGCGACGCCGCCGACCCCGCTGGTCCGGATACCGCCGCTGCTCGCCCCAACGCTGACAACCGCAACATCGGCGCCGATACGGCGGCAACCACTCATAACGCTGGCAAGAGAAATAAAGGCACTAGCGAAGCTGACGTTGATACCGCCGCGGCGCAGGTTCCCGGCACCGCACCCGCGGCTGCCTTCCCGAATACGGAGGCCACGGGTAGGCGCACAGCGGGTGGCGGCACGGCTGGCCAAAACGCTGCGGACCAGCGCACGACTGGCCCGGGCGCAGCGGGACAAGACACCGCGGCCCAGGGCACCGCGGCTCAGGACGTACGAAATGGCAACGACGCCGATGAGAGCGACGATGACGGCGAAACCGGCGGAGTGGGCACGGCAGCCGTGGCGTATGACCCGTTCGCCAGCGAGCCCATCGAGCACCGCGGGGATCCGGGAACCTCTGCGGTGGCCTTCGATCCCTTTGCCGATGACGATGAAGACGACGATGGATCCATCGACCCGGATCACCTCTCTAGCCTGCTCGCGGACCTAGAAAATATCCGTGCCCAGCGCGAGAACGAACGCGATGAGAAAACGGCCCAGGAAAAGTCCTCGGAACGTTCGCGCCAGCAGGCCATCGATACCTTCCGCGAGCGCCGCGGCACCCAGCGCACCGAGCGGCCGGTTGCTGATGGCATGGTGCGCCTGCCGTTTATCACCCCGGCCGATCCCACCACCGCCCTCATCGATCCCAAAGAAAAGATCAAGGGCAAAAAGGTCCCGCCACCGCAGCTAGAACCGGGCGATATGGTGGCAGAGCAATACGAAATCCTCGGCGTCATCGCCCACGGCGGCATGGGCTGGATTTACCTGGCCAATGACCACTACGTCTCCGGGCGCGTGGTGGTGCTCAAGGGCATGCAGGCCCAAAAATCCGCCGATGAGACGGCCGCTGCCGAAGCCGAGCGCGAGTTTCTGGCAGACATTACCCACCCGGGCATCGTCAAGATTTTTAACTTCATCGACGATGAGCGCGTGCCTGGTGGATTCATCGTCATGGAGTACGTAGGCGGGCCATCGCTAAGAAACAGGCGCAAAAAGCAGCCCAACGAGCTTTTGCCCGTTGACATCGCCATTGGCTATATCCTGGAAATCCTGCCGGCACTGGAGTACCTGCACTCGCGCGGCGTGGTCTATAACGACCTGAAGCCGGATAACATCATCGTCACCGAGGACCAGGTCAAGCTCATTGACCTGGGTGCGGTCTCCGGCATCGGGGCCTTCGGGTTTATCTACGGTACCCAGGGCTTTCAGGCCCCGGAGGTCGCCTCCAGGGGCCCGTCCATCGCCAGCGATATCTATACCATCGGCCGCACCCTGGCGGCGCTGTGCCTCAAGCTGCCCAGCGAGGACGGTGTCTTCCTCCCCAGCATCCCCAACCCGTCCAAGGAGCCGGAGCTGCGCCGCTTCCTTTCCCTCTACCGCCTGCTGCTGCGCGCCACCCACCGCGATCCGCAGCGTCGGTTTAGTTCCATCAAGGAGCTGCGCACCCAGCTCTACGGCGTGCTGCGCGAGGTCCTTGCCATCCGCGACGGCCGCCAGTACCCCTCCCAGCACTCGCTCTTCTCGCCGCAACGTACCACCTTTGGCACCAAGCACCTGGTCTTTCGCACGGATCAGCTTATCGATGGCATCGATCGCACCATCCAAATCACCGCCCCTGAGGTCGTCTCTGCCTTGCCGACGCCCCTGGTAGACCGCGATGATGTCGGCGCCAGCCTGCTGCAAGGTACCTCGTATGCCGAGCCGCAGGAAGCCCTTGAGACCCTGCGCCAGGCCATGCGCACCCCGGAATACGAGCATTCCGCCGAGATTCCCCTCGGCGTGGTGCGCTCCATGATCGACCTGGGTTATACCGACGAGGCGCGCCAGTGGTTGGGCTCCATCGAGGACCGCTTGGGCCGGGACTGGCGCTACCAGTGGTACGCCGGCATTACGGAGCTCTTGCACGATGATTACGTCGATGCCCAGGAGTACTTCGCCACCGTTTTGGACTTATTGCCCGGTGAGGCCGCCCCGAAGCTCGCCATCGCTGCCATCAATGAGCTCATCCTGCAGCAGATTGATTACAGTGAAACACCGCTTATCGATGCCACCGTAGCCCGTGCCTGCTCCAATCTCTACACCACCCTGGCGGATCTCCCCTCTTCCGCTTTTGAGGGGCAGCCGGAAATCTGGTCGCACGTCACCCAAGACCCAAGCGCACTGCGGTTTAATTCCATGCGCCTATACGGCATCGTCTGGGCCACCAACCCCACAACGGTGTCCTCCGCCTTTGGGCTCGCACGCCAATTGCGCGCGGAGGGGCAGGTGGAGCTATCCGTAGCCACCTTGGATAAGGTGCCCAATGCCTCGCGTCACTTCCGCATGGCGCTTCTGACCACCGTGCTGCAGCTCATCGTGCACGATTTGTCTGAATCGCGCATTCGCCGCGCTGCCCGACGCCTCGAAGAAGTCCCCACCAACGAGCCGCGCTTCCTCCAAATCAAGATCGCCGTTATCTCTGCGGGCCTTAACTTCCTGCGCAACGCCGATCTCGCGCGGGCGTCCTCGCCCAACGATCTCTTCGAGTACGCCTTTACCCAGCGCGGCCTGCGCACCGGCCTGGCCGAGACCCTGCGGGCCCTTGCCCGCCAGGCCCCGTTTAGCCGCCACCGCTACGCGCTGGTGGACTTGGCCAACCAAGTCCGGCCCATCACCACTTTCTAGCGGCTACTTAGATGGCCTACTTAAATAGGCCTTCCTCGCGCGCCTTGGCTGCGACGTCTGCAGACTTCTGCGCGATGGCCAGCTCCTCATTGGTGGGAACCACCAAGACCTTGACCAGGGAATCATCGGTGGAGATGACCCGCGGCTCATCGGAGCGGACGAGGTTGCGCTCCTTATCAAAGTCGATGCCGTACATATCCAGGTTGTACAGCGCGTCTTGGCGCACCTCGGTGTCGTTTTCGCCCACACCGGCGGTGAAGGTAATCGCGTCCACGCGGCCCAGAGCAATCATGTAGGAACCGATGAAGCGGCGCAGCTGGTGGATGTAGATGTTATACGCCAGCCATGCGTCTTCATTGCCATTATCGATGTGCTCGCGCAGCGTACGGAAGTCATTCACGCCCGCGATGCCCTTGACGCCGGATTGCTTATTAAGCAGGTTATCGATCTCGTCGATGCTCATGCCCGCCTGGCGCACCAGGTGGAAGATGATGCCGGGATCGATATCACCGGTACGCGTACCCATGGCGAGGCCAGCCAGCGGGGTAAGGCCCATCGAGGTATCGATGGCACGGCCATTGCGGATGGCCGCCGCAGAGGCACCATTGCCCAGGTGCAGCGTGATCTGGTGGGTATGCTCCGGATCGCGGTCCAAAATCTTCGGCACCTGCTGGGAGACGAACTCGTGGGAGGTGCCGTGGAAACCGTAGCGGCGGATATCGTATTTGGAGGCAACCTCGCTATTGATGGCATAAAGCGCTGCGGCCGGCGGCAGGGTATTAAAGAATGCGGTATCGAAGACCGCCACGTGCGGAATATCTGGCAGGATCTTGCGCGCCACGCGGATACCGTCCAGGTTCGCCGGGTTGTGCAGCGGGGCCAACGGGATGAGGTCCTCGATCATCGATTCAATTTGATCCTCGATGAGCTGTGGCTCCGAAAAGAGGCGGCCGCCGTGCACGACGCGGTGGCCCACGGCGATGATATCGACGTCCTTCGGGCCCACCTGATGATCATCCATCAGGTCAAAGGCGCGCTTTAGGCCAAAGGAGTGATCGGGAACTTCCAGTTCCTCGGTGACCTTTTCCCCGCCGACCTTGATGGTAATGGCGCCGCTCGGCTCGCCAACCTGTTCCACCAAGCCAGAGACGAGTGGATCATCGGTGGCAGTAGCGGTTGGGTCCACCAGCTGAAACTTGATGGACGAGGATCCCGAGTTAAGGACCAGTACGTATGACATTTATTTCTCTCCAGCCTGGATAGCAGTAATGGCAACGGTATTGATGATGTCCGGAACGGTAGCGCCGCGGGATAGATCGTTGACCGGCTTGTTCAGGCCCTGCAGGATGGGGCCCACGGCCAAGGCGCCGCCGGTGCGCTGCGCGGTCTTGTAGCCAATATTGCCGGCATCCAGATCGGGGAAGACGAAGACATTGGCCTTACCCGCGACATCGGAATCCGGCATCTTCTTTGCGGCAACGCCAGGATCGCAGGCGGCGTCGAACTGCAGCGGGCCATCCACCTTCACCGAGGAGTCCAGCTTCTTGGCGGCCTCGACGGCCTCGATGGCGCGCTCGACATCCGGGCCGGTGCCGGAAGCGCCGGTGGAGTAGGACAGCATGGCCACACGCGGATCGATGCCGAACTGGGACGCGGTTTGCGCGGACACCACGGCGATTTCGCCCAGCTGTTCCGCCGTTGGGTTCGGGTTCACGGCGCAGTCGCCGAAGGCCCACAGGCGCCCGCGCATGACCATCAGGAAGATTGAGGAGACCACCGAGGCATTCGGCTTGGTCTTAATGATCTGGAAGGACGGCTTAATGGTGTGGGCGGTGGTGTGGGCGGCGCCGGATACCATGCCATCGGCAAGCCCCTTGTGCACCATCATGGTGCCAAAGTAGGAGATGTCCTGCATGGTCTCGCGTGCCTGCTCCAGGGTCACCCCCTTCTTCTTGCGCAGTTCCGCGAAATCGGCAGCGAATTCCTCCGCAAGCGGCGATTCTAGGTGGTCGATGATATCGGCACCCGAGACATCCAGACCCAGCTCCTTGGCGCGGGCCTGGATATCGGATTCCTTGCCCAGGATGGTCAGCCGGGCAACCTCATCGCGCAACAGGGCATCGGCAGCTTCAAGGATGCGGTCGTCATCGCCCTCGGGCAGAACGATGTGAGATCCAGTGGTCTTGGCTTGGTCGATAAGTTGCTTCTGGAAGAGGTCTGCGGACATGACGGGCGCGGCCTCCTCTGCGGCGCTCAACGCACCGGGCACGGCCTCCAAGTCGGTGAAAACGCCTGCGACGGTGGCGCCGAGGGACTCGGCCTTGCGCTGTGCCAGCTCCGCGGCGCGCTCTGGGGCGCCGGAGATAATGACCAGCGGCAAGCCCAGCGCGGCGGCGACCTCCGCGTCGAAGGAGATCTCGCCGGCGCCTTGGACCAGGAGGGCATCGGCAGTGGCGGTGGGCGCGTTGGACAATACATCCGCCACGGTGGGGTCGAAATCTTCTAAGCGGAGCAGTTCAGCGCCAAGGCTATCCGCCAAGGCGGGAATATCGAGGCCGTCGAAGCCACGGCCGATGGAGCTTAACACTGTGGACTGGGATGCAGACATGCGGATTACCTTTCCTTTGCCGTCACGGGAACACTTGGAACACGCGCCGTAACATTATGCCGTACATCACAGTTACTAGCACGTGGTGACGTCTCCACTGTACGTGAATCACCCCCTCCCCCGCCCTTCCGCAACCTCCTAAACTGGGGGTAGATAACTCAAAGCAGTGTGGCATTTATCGCACTGCCACCGCGTAGAATGTGAGAAAACCTAAAGAAAGGACACCCTAAACAGATGACTAGCCCCATGCGTGTCGCCGTGGTCGGCTCCGGACCGGCCGGCATTTACGCCTCTGACCTCCTCGTAAAGTCCAATGTGGACGTGCAGATCGATCTCTTTGAAAAGATGCCTGCGCCCTTTGGCTTGATTCGCTACGGCGTCGCCCCAGATCACCCACGCATTAAGGGTATCGTGCAGTCGCTGCACAACGTCATGGAGAAGGAAGAAATCCGCTTCCTGGGCAATATCGAAGTGGGCAAGGACATCACCATCGAAGAGATGCACGAGTACTACGACGCCATCATCTTCGCCACCGGCGCCACCGCCGATAAGGAAATGGGCATCCCCGGCGAGGACCTCGAGGGTAACTACGGCGCCGGCGAATTCGTGGGCTTTTATGACGGCAACCCCAACTTCGAGCGCGATTGGGACCTATCCGCGGAGTCCGTCGCCGTCGTGGGCGTGGGCAACGTCTCGCTCGACGTATCCCGCATCTTGGCCAAGACCGCAGATGAGCTGCTGGTGACGGAGATCCCAGACAACGTCTACTCTTCCCTGAAGGAAAACCGCGCCAAGGAGGTCCACGTCTTTGGCCGCCGCGGCCCGGCGCAGGCCAAGTACACGCCGAAGGAGCTCAAGGAGCTCGATGAGTCCCCCACCATCGAGGTCATCGTGGACCCAGAGGACATCATCTACGACGAGGCATCAGAAGAAGCTCGCCGCGCCGCAAAGTCCACCGACTTGGTCTGCCAGACCCTAGAGTCCTACGCCATGCGCGAGCCTGGCGATGCCCCACACAAGCTCTACATCCACTTCTTCGAGTCCCCAGTAGAGGTGCTTGGCGATGACGGCCACGTCACCGCCATCAAAACCGAGCGCACCCAGCTCAATGGCGATGGCTCCGTGAGCGGCACCGGCAAGTTCACCGAGTGGCCGGTGCAATCGGTCTACCGCGCTGTGGGCTACCACCCGCAGTCCGTCGAGGGCATTCCCTTCAACGACGACTCGGCCACCATGCCCAACGACGGCGGCCACGTGCTTGCCGATGTCGACGGCAAAAAGCTGCCCGGCCTCTACACCACCGGTTGGATCAAGCGCGGTCCAGTGGGCTTGATTGGCAATACTAAATCCGATGCCAAGGACACCACCGGCATGCTGCTAGAGGATTACAAGGCAGGCGAGCTCGCATCCGCCACCAAGCGCGATCCGCAGGAAATTCTCGATCTGCTCAGCAGCCGCGATATCGCCGTCACTACCTGGGACGGCTGGCACCGCCTCAACTCCGCCGAGCAGGCCGCCGGCGAGCCGCACGGCCGCGAGCGCATCAAGATCGTCGAGTGGGACGAGATGGTCAAGCACGCCGGCCCGCAGCGCTAACCAGCGCTGCGCCGCGGGGCTGGCCGGCGCTGCGCTAGTCGGTATCGTCCACCCCTGAGGTCAGCTTGGGGTCGAGTTCGACCCCACCCTCATATTCAATGACCTCAATATCGGGCACATTGTCCGCTTGCGGGTCGATTCCGCGCGCACCGCCCTGCGCGAGCAAGCCAGGAGTCGAGGTCACGCTCACCTTATGCGCCGCCAATGCGGCGCGGTCGCGGGCCTCTTCCACCGTTTCCGCCGTCGTGGTCACAAGCCCCATGCGCCGGCCCTTATAGGCATCGGGCTTGCCAAAGAGCTTCACGTCCGTCTCGGCGTAGTGGAGGGCGGAGGCGATGCCGGTAAAGGCGACATCGGCAAGCGGCTCCTGCGCGTGCAAGAACATGCTGGCGCCTGGGGTTATCAACGTAGCATCGATTGGATAGCCCAGAATAGCGCGGGCGTGCAGATCGAACTGGGAAAAGCGCTGCGTATAGGCAGTAAGCATCGCCGTATCCGAAGGCCGCGGGGAGACCGAGGAAAAGTAAACATCATCGCCGGCGACGAAAAGCTCCACGCCGTACACGCCGCGCCCGCCCAGCTCATTGGAGATGCGCGCCGCAACCGACCGCGCGTTCTCCAGCGCAATCTCGCTCATGCCGGTAGGCTGCCACTCCTCGATCAAATCGCCCTTCTCGTGGCGGTGGCCGATGGGCTCGCTGAACCACGTGGCCAGCTTGCCCGTGGCCGGATCGATGGACCGGATGGCTAGCAGCGTGACCTCGAGGTCAAAATCCACGAAGCGCTCCGCCACCACGCGCTGCGAATCCGAGGACACGCGGCGCACCGTCTCCCACGCCTCGCGCACGTCTTCCACATCCCGCGCCAGCATGTGGCCTTTGCCCGAGGTGGACACGTCCGGCTTTACGATGCACGGAAACCCCAGCTCCGTCGCCGCTTCCTCCAGCTCCTCCACAGAGGAGGCAAAGCGGTAGGCCGAGGTCGGCAATCCAATATCTTCTGCCACCGCGCGCACCCGCTCGCGGTCTTGGGTGAGCGCGCAGGCGCGCGCCGTGGGCACGACGACGGCATCGGTGGACTGCTCAACCTGCTCCAGGGCCTCCACCGCAACGATTTCCACCTCCGGCACCACGTAGTGCGGCTGAATCTGCTGCACCAATTCTGATACCTCCGCGGAGTCAGTAATATCCGCGATATAGCTATAGTGCGCCACTTGGTGCGCCGGCGCCCCCTGGTACTTATCCACCGCGTGCACCTCAAGGCCCAGGGACTGGAAGGAAATAGCCAGCTGCTTTCCCAACTCGCCCGCGCCGAGCAGCAATACCTTCGTGGCATTGCCCGTCAACGGCGTGCCAATATGACCGGCGATTTCCGCTGGAATATCCATGACTTCACTCCTTTGATTCCGCTCCACGCAGCAGATACTCCACCAGATTATGTCATAGATACCCGCCGCACCAATGGACACACATGCATGCGGTGCACGCACGCAAACGCCCGGCCAAGCATGTTCATTCTTGGACCGGGCGCTGCTTGACTTTAGTACATGTCGTTATACCAGGGGTGCTTCCGGTGGAACCGGAGCACCGACCGGCTCTGCCACGGTAATGATGTTGTCCTCATACCCCAGCGCACCGCCGATAAACTTGCCACCACAGGTGATAAGAACGAGGCGATTCGTGCCGTCCGTGTCATTGACCACGTCCGGGAAATCCCCACCCTTAGGCAAACGGTACGGCTTTTCCGTCACGCGAAAGACACGCTCCTCACCATCGATAACCACGGTGAATTCCTGGTTTAGTTGCAACCGGGTAAATTTTTCCGCGTAACCAGTACCCTGACCCTGGTAATTCACGTGGCCGGTAATCACACTAGAACCGACATTACCGGCATCACCAGGAACAGCGGAAGCAGAATACCAACCCAAACGGGTGACATCATGTGGCGGCAACAGCACACCCCGGTCAGTCACCTGCACCGGATCCACAGCAGCGTACTGGCCATCGATGCCCACGGACATCGCTGCGAAACCATGAAATTGACCCGGAGCCGTTTCAAATTCATGCTCCTGTGCGCCAGACTCATCGACGAACGCATCACCCTTAGCTTCCGGGTTTTTCCCCGCAGAAGTATCTACAGCCGATCCACTCTGTGATCCCTGCTCAGCCTCATTGCCTCCCTCACCAGTGGTGAAATTAAGAACCAGCAGGAACAGCAGCACAATTACCGCCACTACCAGCGCGATAAAACCAACCTTCTTACCTCGGCTTAGGGATTCCTCGCGGCCTGTTTCCTCAGACATTACCTAGTCTCCTCACTTAGTTTTCTCAATGGTTCATAAAATGGTTTTCCCCCTCCAGCGTGTACGGGGACACCCTGAAGGGGGAAACTTTGTACCCAGGCGCTATAGCCTGCTACCTAACCAGTACGTTCACACTACTTAATGTAGGTTTGCATACCTGGTTCAAGTTCGGTCGCACCAGATGGCACGGACTTAATCTCGGTACGTTTTGCATCCGACGGCAATGGCTTACCAGTCTTGCCAGGCACGTGGTTCGTTATATCGACATGCTGCTCGACCTTACCAGTACCCTTGTCAGCCTGTGCCGGAGCATCCTGCTCCTTCACCTTGACGCTCGGGCGCTCACTCTGGCCTTCAGCCTTTTCCTTAGGCTTAGACTCCGGCTTTTCGTCCTTCTTAGGCTTCTCATCCTTCTTAGACGTTACCGTCTGGTCATCATCATTGATGTCCTTGTGCTCAGCAATGTGGTTCGGCTTTTCCGGAGTTACATCCGGAGTTTCCTCACCCTTGGCATCAACCTCAACAGAGGTCAACTCCTCAAAAGCAACCGCAGCCTCAACCGGCTCCGTCACATCATCATGAACAGTGATTTCAACATCAACCTTGCCAGCAGACTTCTCTGGGGTAAAGGTCTTCTCACCGGTACCCAGAACAGTCTTCTCATCCTTCTTGGAAATAAGCTCAGCCTTCAGAGTGTATTCCTTACCAGGAACCAAACCCTCATAGGAAACCTCATCAACAATCTTGGCGCCAGCAACGACAACGTGCGAACCTTCAGCAAAATCAGCATCCGTCGTGATCTTTGGCTCTGGGCTGTCACCAGGCTCCTGCCCCTGCACCTCGGTCGGGCGAGGCTCCTTCGACTTCTCAGAAGATGTGCTCGTAGAAGGCTTAGCGTTGGCCGAGGTCTTCGAAGAAGACGTCTTCGTTTCGAACGGCTCCGAAGGCTTAGATTCGGACGTAGTCTCCTTCTTTGGTTCAGAGCTCTTGGACTCCGAAGTACTTGGCTTGGAGCTACTCGTCGAAGTCATTGGCGTAGACGTCTCCGAAGGCTTGTTGTCCTTCTCAGGCTTCTCATCCTTCTTAGACGTTACCGTCTGATCCGCATCATCGATGTCCTTATGCTCAGCAACCTTATTCGGCTTCTCAGCATCCGGAGTCTCCTCACCCTTGGCATCAACCTCAGTAGAAGTCAACTCCTCAAAAGCAACCGCAGCCTCAACCGGCTCCGTCACATCACTATCAACAGTGATCTCAACATCAACCTTGCCAGCCGACTCCTGCGGAGTAAAGGTCTTCTCACCCTTACCAACCACAGACTTGTCTGCCTTATTAACCAATTCCGCATTCAGGGTGTACTTCTTCCCTGGGACCAAGTCCTTGTACTCAACGGTATCGGTCACCTTAGCACCAGCAACAACCTGATCAGCATCTCCGGCAAACTCAGCCTGAGTAGAAATCTCCGGATTCCTATCAGACTTCTCAGGCTTCTCATCCTTCTTAGACGTTACCGTCTGATCCGCATCATCGATGTCCTTATGCTCAGCAACCTTAT
>NZ_JBEHFO010000019.1:0-33738 GCF_040225595.1 Corynebacterium sp. KPL2734
AGCCGAAAAAATGGCCGAACTGCTAAGCTATGCCACCGAAATCTAAAATCGTGTTTCCACGACCACTAGAATCCGCCCTCCCGTCAAAACAGGAACAGCCCCGCCTCCTGGCATGTTCTCAATGCTATTAGAGGCGGGGCTGGAGGTGCTTTAAGAGCGAATACTAGTTAACTCGGCCGGTTTCCTTGCGGTACTGGCGGTAGTAGCGGCGTCCATAGTGAATGGTGCCGGCGGCGGCGATGGCCACCACAACCAGGGAAATGACGCCGATGGCGATGGTCAGGCCGTAGTTGCCTTCACCTGCGGTACCCAGCGGGGTATCCCAGACGCCGAGGCCCCAGATGAGGATGCCCGCTGCTGGGAGGCAAGACAAGATCAAGCCCATGCCGACCCACGTGGAGGTGCGGAGAAGGGAAGAGTGAGGAGCTGCGAAGGATACTGGGTCGTAGCCTTCGATGTAGTTGTCCTGAATCTTGCCGGAGAACTCCGGATACGTTTCGCTCTGGTAGTCAGCAACTACGTGGGTGATATCGCTCATGGCGGAGTCTTTCTGTCTTTCTCTCGTTCCTAGTATTCCTACGGAATAACTCTAGCTTAGTCGTCCTTGCCACGGAAAGCAGCACGTGCACGTTCGCGGGTAACGGCAGATACTGCGGTCAGTGGGACGCCAGCCGGGCAGACATCGGCACACTCACCGTAGAGGGAGCAGTGGCCGAAGTTGGATTCCAAGTCAGCAACCATGTTGCGGGCACGGCTGCCGCGCTCTTCCTTACCCAGCGGCATCATGGACAGGTGAACCAGCTTGGCACCAGTGAACAGGTGTGCCGCACCGTTCGGGCAGGCAGCAACGCAGGCACCGCAACCAATGCAGGCTGCGTGATCCAGCGAGTACTCGGCGGTCTCGTGGTTGATGTGCATGGTATCGGCATCCGGTGCGGTGCCGGCATCCATGGATACGTAACCGCCCTGCTCCATCACGTGGTCCAGTGCGGAGCGGTCAACCACCATGTCCTTGATTACGGGGTACGCAGCGGAGCGGAATGGCTCGAGCTGGATGGTGTCGCCATCGTTGAAGTTGAACAGGCGCTGCTGGCAGGCAGGGGTGTTCTGACCGGGGCCGTGTGGGCGACCGTTGACGGTCAAACCACAGGTACCGCAGATGCCCTCACGGCAGTCAGAGGCGAAAGCGAAGGGCTCTTCGCCGCGCTCAATGTAGCCTTCGTTGACGTGGTCCAATAGCTCCAGAATGGACATCTGCTCGGAGGCATCATCCACCCGGACGGTTTCGAATTTACCTTCCTGGGTGGGTCCGGCTTGACGCCAGATCTCAAGTGTCAATTTCATTACTTGTAGTTCCTTGTCATCAGCGGGATCGAGTCAAAGTACAGGGGTTCTGCGTGGCGGATGAACTCGTTCTTGTTCTCGCCCGGCTCCCAGGCGGAAACGAAGCACCAGTTCTCATCGTCACGCTCGGCTTCGCCTTCTTCAGAAAGGTGATCTTCGCGGAAGTGAGCGCCGCAAGACTCATCGCGGTCAAGGGCATCGATGCACATGAGCTCACCCAGGTCCAGGTAATCGGCAACGCGCAGGCCGTATTCCAGGACTTGGTTCATGTCATTCGCCTCACCAGGGATGCGGACGTTCTTCCAGAAGTCATCGCGCAACGCGCGGATCTTCTCGATGGTGTCCTTCAGGTCCTCGACGTTACGGGACACACCGCAGCCGAAGTACAGCAGGTCACCCAGCTGGCGGTGGTAGTGAGACGGACCGTGCGGGTCATCGCCGTGGACCTGCATCAGCTTATCGATGCGTTCCTGGGACTTCTGCACGGCTTCCTGTGCCTCAGCGGAATCCTCGGCCAGCTTGTCCTCGTTGAGGTGGTCAGCCAAGTAGTTCGGGATGGTAAACGGCAAGGTGAACCAGCCGTCGACGGAAGCCGAAAGCAGGGAGTTAGCGCCCAGGCGGTTAGCGCCGTGGTAGGTCCAGGAGCACTCACCGGCGGCGAAGAGGCCGTCAATAGAGGTCATCTCGTTGAAGTCGGTCCACAGGCCGCCCATGGTGAAGTGGCAGGTAGGAGCGATGCGCATTGGGGTCTCGTACGCGGACTCACCAATGGCCTCTTCATACATCTGAATGAGGTTGGAGTAACGCTCGCGGATCTTATCCTTACCCAGACGCTCGATTGCGTCACGGAAGTCAAGGTAGACCGAGTTCTTCAGCGGTCCAACGCCCAGGCCCTTGTTAATCTGCTGCGAGATTGCACGGGAGGCAACGTCGCGGGGGACCAAGTTACCGAAGGCCGGGTAGCGGCGCTCCAAGAAGTAGTCGCGCTCTTCATCCGGGATGGTGTTGGGGTCGCGGTCATCGCCCTCTTCCTTGGGCGACCAGATGCGGCCATCGTTACGCAGGGACTCCGACATCAAAATGGTCTTGGACTGCCAATCGGAGTTGACCGGCAGGCCCGTCGGGTGGAACTGCACGAACGCCGGCGAAGCCAGGTAAGCGCCCTTGTCGTAAGCACGCATCATGGCGCTGGCGTTGGAGTTCTTTGCCAGGGTGGACATGTGGTAGACGTTGCCGTAACCACCGGTACCCAGGATGACGGCGTGGCCCGTGAAGGCCTTGAGCTCACCGGTAATCAGGTTGCGGGTAACGATGCCGCCCGCGCGCTTCTTGCCGTTTTCCTCGTAGGTGATGATGTCCTGCATATCGTTGTGGGCAAAAAGCTCCACATTGCCCAGGCCGATCTGACGGTACAGTGCAGAGGTCGTGGACAACTGCAGCTGCTGACCTGTTTGGCCACGGGTGTAGTAGGTACGGGAGACCTGCACACCACCGAAGGAACGGGTGGCCAGGGTGCCGCCGTACTCACGGGCGAACGGGGCGCCAATGGCGTTCATGTGGTCGATAACGCGAACGGACTCGTTAGCCAGACGCCAGCAGTCGGACTCGCGGCAGCGGTAGTCGCCGCCCTTCACGGTGTCCTTGGTGTGGCGGTAAGCGGAGTCGTTATCCACCTTCTTGGCGCGGGAGGCGTTGACACCACCCTGCGCAGCAATGGAGTGCGCGCGGCGCGGGGAGTCGTGGTAGGTAAAGACCTTAACGCCGTAGCCCAATTCACCAAGGGCTGCCGCAGCAGCACCCGCGGACAAGCCGGTACCTACAACGAGGACCTCGAACTTGCGGCGGTTCAGTGGGGAGACCAGGTTCATGTGGTCAACGTGGTGAGCCCACATATCCTTCATCGGCACGCCGTGCGGTTCCTGGGATTCCAGGATATTACCAGCGGAGACGCCCTCAACGCTGGACTTTGGGTGCGAGAAGTTGGGGTGTTCACGCTTGAGTTCAGTAGTAGTCATGGGTTCCTATCTCCTTTAGCTGACCAAGCCCAGGGCAACGGACAAAGGCATAACGATGTTGCCGATGCATACAACGGCCGGGATGATGTACGCCAAGACCAAGAAGGTCTGACGCCATTTTGCACCGGTGATACCCAGGTCAGATGCGGCAAGGCGGATGCCGTGGGTTAGGTGCAGGAAGAGGCAGCACATTGCCAGCACGTAGAAGATGGTGACCGGCCAACGGCTAAAGGTTTCGATCATATTGGCCTTGACAGAGCCTTCAACGAAGCCCTCTGGGGCCATCGGCTGTACGCCCAAGGTGAGGTCCAGCAGGTGGAAGATGATGAAGAGCAGCAGCACTACACCGGTCACCAGCATGGACTTGGTGGCGAAGGAATCCAGGCCACCCATCAGGTTGGTGCGCTTGAACTTGCCGCGGGATGCCTTGGAGCGGGAAGCCAAGGTAAAGGCACCGTAGATGTGGGCAAGGATTGCCACGATCAGCACGATGCGGATGATCCACAGGGCAGAGCCGTGCGGCAGCAGTGGTTCACCCATCGAGCGCAGGAACTCGCCGTACTCATCCAGTGCGGGCTCACCGTTGTGTGCCGGCATGTACAGCTTCAGGTTGCCGGCCATGTGGCCGACCACGAAAAGCGCAAAGAGCAAACCGGTGACGGCCATGATGAGCTTCAGTACCCACGATGGCGTTCCGGAATTCTGACGAATTGGTTCATTAGTGATGTGGCCGTGAGCAATTGCCTCACGGTCCGGATTTCTTAAAGTCATGACACCTCCATAGTCGTACTTACCTTAACCGGGCTTAACCGCTGGTTACTAGTTATTTTCGAGCGACCGTTCGCTCCTGGTTCGCAGGCACGATCAGGCGGTGAGATCTTTTAGGTAAGGGTATCCTGAGAACAAGAATGCGAAAACGCTGTCACCTTGGCCACCTTCATTTACGCAATACAGATGTTTCATATTTATTGACCAAACTGTGAGCTTCACCACTCCGTGTTACGCGAGTGATTAACCCACCCCTTTATGTGTCAAACTTTCGCATGAAACCCCACAAACCCGGTGTCCAGGTAGCGAAGAGTCTTCACAAAATTTTCGCCATAAAGATGCACACGCGCGCTTTCTACTAGTAATCTTTGGCGCATGAGTAAGACGTATGTGGGCTCTCGCCTTCGCCAGCTTCGCCGTGAACGCGATCTCAGCCAAGCCTCCCTAGCTGGCACCCTCGGCCTTTCCGCCAGCTACGTCAACCAGATTGAACACGACGTCCGCCCGCTGACCGTGCCGGTTCTCCTGCGCATTACCGAGGTCTTTGGCGTCGACGCCACGTTTTTCTCCCGCGATGATGATTCCCGCCTCCTCGCAGAGATCCAGGACGTCATCCAAGACAAGGAACTGTGCCCTTCCCCAGTGGAACTGCAGGAGCTTTCGGAGCTGGTGTATAACCACCCCACCGTTGCCCGCACGCTTGTCGATGTACACCGTCGCTACCGCAATGTGCGCGATAAGCTGTCGCTGGCTACGGATACGAGGAGGACATCGGAAAGCGCGGCTGCCTTATCCATGCCGCACGATGAGGTGCGCGACTTCTTCTACGCCCGTCAGAATTACCTGGACGGGCTGGATCACCGCGCGGAGGAACTTGCCGGCGACCTCGGCGTTTCTGGGTTCGGCATTCGCGATACAGAGCAGGCGCTGGCAAACCGGCTGCGCGAGGAACACGGCGTAGAAATCGAGCTGACGGCGCAGATGGATGGCACGCTGCACCGCTTTAACCGCGAGAGCGGGCAGTTCACGCTCGCCTCGCGCCTGAGCGAGGGCCAACGCGCCTTCCGCATGGCCGCCGAGCTCGGCCTGCTCGAGGCCCAAGACCAGATCTCCGCGCTGGTAGCCGATGAGCCCTTTACCTCTGATGCCTCCCGCAGCCTGGCGCAACGCGGCTTGGCCAGCTACTTCGCCGCCGCCACGCTCATGCCCTATGCCATGATGCACAGCGAGGCCGAGCGCGCCGGCTACGACGTGGAGTATCTGTGCCAGGTCTTCGGCGTGGGATATGAGACAGTCGCATCCCGGCTCTCCACCTTGCAGCGCGATAACCTGCGCGGCATTCCCTTTACCTTTGTGCGCGTGGATCGTGCAGGCAATATGTCCAAGCGGCAATCCGCCACCGGCGTGCACTTTTCCAATAACGGCGGCACCTGCCCACTGTGGAATATCTACGAGACCTTCACCCGCCCGGGGGTCATTTCGCGCCAGCTCGCGCAGATGCCCGATGGCCGCAACTACCTGTGGATTTCCCGCGCCGTGCAGCACCACCAAGGACGCTACGGCGATACTAATAAGCTCTTCGCCATTGGCTTAGGCTGCGAGGCCCGCCACGCCGATCGCACGGTCTATGCGGAGGGCCTCGATCTCACCAATCTCCACGCCGCCACCCCCATCGGCCCAGGGTGTCGCACCTGCGCCCGAGAAAACTGCTCGCAGCGCGCTTTCCCTCCCATCAACGAAGCGATCGATATCGATATCCACCGCTCAGCGGTCGCACCTTACTAGCTGGGCGTTTAGCCGCGCACAGAGAAACGGCACCGCGGTCCTCCTTTCTGGAGAACGCTGCGGTGCCGTTATGCGGTGTAGGAACGCTTGTTTACAGGTTGATCATGTGGCCGCTGATACCTTCGGCGGCTTCCTTCATGGCCTCAGACAAGGTCGGGTGGGTGTGTACGTTGCGGCCGATTTCCTCAGTAGTCAGGTCGAAACGCTGTGCCAAGGTCAGCTCGGGCAGGAGCTCCGAAACATTGGAGCCCACCATGTGTCCGCCGATGAGCTCGCCAAACTCTCCGTCAGCAACAAGCTTGACAAAGCCGGCGGTCTCATTCAGGCCGGCTGCCTTACCGTTTGCGGAGAACGGGAAGGTAGCAACCTTGATGTCCTTATCCGGGAACTTCTCCTTGGCTGCCTCTTCGGTGTAGCCGAAGGATGCGACCTGCGGGTTACAGAAGGTAGCGCGCGGCATGTTGTTGTAGTCACCCAAGAGCTGGGTTTCTGCATCAGCAATGGTTTCTGCTGCCACGACGCCCTGTGCCTCTGCCACGTGTGCCAGCTGCAGCTTCGCGGTGACGTCACCGATGGCGTAAATGTGGTCAACGTTGGTACGCATACGGTCATCGATGTCGATGGCACCGCGCTCAGTCAGCTCAACGCCGGTGTTCTCAAGGCCAAAGCCCTCAACGCGCGGGGCGAAGCCGATGGAAATCATGGCGCGATCCACGGTCAGGGTGTCCTGCTTGGAACCATCCTTGGATTCCACCTCAACGGTGACATCGTCGCCGTTGTCCTTTACAGAGGTGGTCTTGTAACCGGTCAGGAGCTTAACGCCAAGCTTCTTGTACTGCTTGGCAATCTCCTTGGATACGTCCTTGTCCTCGTTCGGCAGGACGCGGTCCATGAACTCCACGATGGTAACGTCCACACCGTAGTTGGCCAGCACATAAGCAAATTCCATGCCGATGGCGCCGGCGCCCACGATGACCATGGACTTTGGTGCTTCCTCGTTCAAGATCTGCTCTTCATAGGAAACGATATTGCCGCCCAGCTCAACGCCAGGCAGAGACTTGACCACGGAGCCGGTGGCGATGATGCAGTCATCGAAGGTAACGGTCTTACCTTCATCATCGCCCTCAGTAATCTCAATGGTCTTATCGTCCTTGAAGGAACCCAGACCGTTGATCTCGGTGATCTTGTTCTTCTTCATCAGGTAGTGAACGCCCTTGACGATGCCCGAAGAAACCTTGCGGGAGCGCTTGTGAGCTACACCGAAATCAAAGGAAACATCGCCGGAGATGCCAAAAGCCTTCGCCTCGTGGTTGAAGGTGTGGGCAACCTCTGCATTCTTCAGCAGCGACTTGGAGGGAATACAGCCTACGTTGAGGCAGACTCCGCCCCAGTACTGCTTTTCAATAACAGCGACTTTCTTTCCAAGCTGAGCTGCGCGGATGGCGGCAACGTAGCCGCCAGGGCCCGCACCGAGTACTACTACGTCATAATGTTCGTTAGTCACGCCCTACAGGATACGTAACTTTGTCCTCAATGTCGCGTAATTGGTCACACTTGGGGGCACCCCACCCCAAGCCGCGGTAAGGATAGGGAAAGGGCCCTGCAAAGGGGGCATCGGCAAGCAGCAGATGCACCTCCGCAGGGCCCTTAAGCATTCGTGGACTTAAATCACGCCCAAGGATGCTAGCAGCGTGGAATATGCATCCATTGCAGAGTGGATGAATGGCCCAATGAATTCATTGAAGGACACGAGGGCGGAATCAAAAAGGTTCATTGCTGTTCTTTCTCTTGATGGGGCGCGAGTACACAATCTCGCTGCTTAGCTTTTCACACTAAAAGCACTAACGCAGCCGCTACTGATGTTATTACAGGCGCCAACCACGTCACGCTGTGCTTCATTGGGAAATTATGACATAGAAACCTCAGTTGTCATAGCGTTACTTATCATTGATAGCGGAAAAGGCAATGAAGGTGTACCTACCCCCGCTACTCCCCCACGTGAGTGGAAGCCTTTACCGGCAGGCATTTATTGGGCACTATTATTGGTTAGGTCTACATGTAGGAATACTGAATATACTTCCCTCAACATGCCGATTTTTCGCGGCCGAAGTATAGTTATCGAGTCCACTCCCCACTGGAAAGAAGCACCATGAAGCGTCTAAATTCTATCCTCGCGGCAGCTGCGGTTTGCACGGGCTTAGCTTATGCCCCCGTGACGGGCGCAGCCGAGCTCACCCCGCAGCAGGTAGCAGGCGATACCGCACAGTCCACGATTTCCCCGCTGGAACCTACCCCGGAGATCGAGGGTAAGTCCTGGTACAAGAAGTACAAGGACGACGCGCGCGTTGAAACGCTCGAGGCAACCTCGCCGGCGATGAATGACCGGAAGATTCCGCTAGCCGTCATCCGCGCCAAAAGCGAAAACCGCCCAACCATCTACCTGCTCAATGGCGCAGGCGGAGCAGAGCAAGACATGGATTGGCTAAAGCTTTCTGATGCCGTTGATTTCTACCACGAAAAGGACGTCAACGTTATAGTCCCGCAGGCCGGTGCGTTCTCCTACTACACCGACTGGATCTCTGAGCCGAGTTCAAAATTCCTGCAGGGACCGCAAAAGTGGGAAACCTTCCTAACTAAGGAACTGCCGGGCGTCATTGAAAAGCACATCAACGCGGATAACCACCGCGCCATTGCCGGCATGTCCATGTCCGCTACCTCTTCCCTGCTGCTAGCCCAGCACAACCCAGGCTTTTACGATGCAGTGGGCTCATACGCCGGTTGTGCCGCTACCGCTTACCCACTGGAACGCAAGGGCGTAGAGTTGACGGTCAACCGCGGCGGCGGCAGCGTCGATCAAATGTGGGGTCCGTACGGCTCCGAGACCAACCGTTACAACGACGCCATGATGAACGCTGAGAAGCTACGCGGTACCGAGCTATACATTTCTTCCGGTTCTGGCTTGGCCGGCGAGGAAGATACGTTCTCCTATATCCAATCCAAGGGCTACAATCCGCTACAGGCAGCGCAGGGATCCGCCACCCTGCAGATTGAAGGCGGCGCCATCGAGGCCGGGGTAAATTACTGCACCCACAATTTCAAGGCCAAGCTTGACCAGGCCGGCGTGCCAGCCACCTTTAACTTCCGCAATACCGGAACCCACTCATGGCCGCACTGGAACCAGGATCTGAAGGATTCTTGGCCAGTATTCAAGCAGGCATTCAATATCTAAATTTAGGCTGTGCCTGACGGGCGGTAGGATCGCAATATTATGATATTGCTTCCTACCGCCTTTTCGCGTGCGCATACTGATCCTTATACCGGCGTGGACTTCAACCTCGGTTTTGAAGTCACCCACTACACGCTGGACTTGAACTACCGCGTGGAGCCAAACCTGTTGCAGGGTGAGGCCATTTTAAGCGTGCGCGCGGTGGAAGAGCTGACCTCCTTAACTTTGGACCTCGGCGGGGCGATGGTAGCGCGGCGCGTAACCGCCAAGCACGCCCCGCGGGTGGCTAAATTCCGCCAATCTTCGGGGAAGCTGCGTCTGCGTTTTGCAGACGAGATTCCTGGCGGAACTGAGTTTGAGCTGCACATTCGCTATGGCGGCAGCCCGCGCCCCATCCGCACCACGTGGGGCGAAATTGGCTGGGAGGAAACCGAATCCGGCTCGTTGGTGGCCAGCCAGCCTAATGGCGCGCCCAGCTGGTTCCCGTGCGATGACACGCCTTCAGAAAAGGCGACGTATGACATCATCATCACCGCCGATAGCCCCTTTACCGTCATTTCCAATGGCGAATTGGTCTCCCGCAAGGCCGGCGGTTCCACCACTCGGTGGCACTACCGCACACGCCACCCCATGGCCACGTACCTGGCAACGGTGCAGGTAGGCGAGTTTTCTTCTTATTCGCTGGGGGCTGATACCCAGGCGTGGGCGCCGGCGTTCTTGCGCGAGCGCGTGCGCGAAGAATTCTCCCGGCAGCAAGAGATGGTGGATTTCTTCTCCTCTATCTACGGGCCTTATCCTTTCCCCGCCTATCAGGTCGTCATTGCCGAGGATGAGCTGGAAATCCCCCTCGAGGCCCAGGGCCTGTCCATTTTTGGTTCCAACCATGTGAAAGGCGATCACGCCTTCGAGCGACTCATCGCGCACGAGCTTTCCCACCAATGGTTTGGCAATTCCGTTGGCCTTTCTGCATGGAAGGATATTTGGCTCAATGAGGGGTTTGCCTGCTACAGCGAGTGGTTGTGGGGTGAGCACAAGGGTGCCTCCTCCGCGCGCGAGGCGGCGCGCTCGCATTACCAAGTTCTGATGCGCAAGCGCCAAGACATCAAGGTTTCTGATCCCGGTGCGCGCGATATGTTCGATGACCGCGTGTACAAGCGCGGGGCCCTCGCGGTGCACGCCATTCACCGGCTGCTTGGCGATGCCTTCTTCCCCACCCTCACCTCCTACCTCACCCAGCATCAGCACTCCGTGGTTCAGCCCTCCGATCTCCTCTCGTCCTTCCGGAAGGCTGCGCCGGACGCCGCTCTTTTCGATGCCACCGTTGCCGCATGGCTCGATGAAACCGCGTTGCCCAAGTTTCCGGACTAGTGGTTTTGGGCGCTATTTGCCGTGGTTTTGTTTATGGACAGGCCCGTTCTAGTGGGGAATGTACAGCCTATTGACCAATTCCTTTCTTGCGGTTGCGCTGGTGTTTTATTGGCCTATAATAGAACATGAAAGCGAAACAGGAAGGAGGGAACCATGGAAACTGCTAAGCATTCAGAAATCAATTCAGCCATTTCAGATGTGGCTGCGGGGCTTACGCGCCTGCGCAACCTTATGCAGAATCCGGACGATCTCTCCTTCGAATTGCTCCACCCCAACTTTGAACACCTAGAGCGGGCGCTGGGCAATAAATCCACTATCGATGCCGCCTTTGCCTTTATTGCAGAGCGCGATGATGCCGGCAGGCGGGTCGGCTCCTCTAAGGCTAAGGACTATTTAGTGGCCCGCCTTGGCCTCACGGAGTCCGAAGCCGCCGCACGCCTGCGCAACGGCAAGAACCTTTTTGCACCCATCGAGGATCCTGAACCTACTCCCCCGCCAGCAGACGACGAGGCAGACGCGGCCGCGCAAAAGAAAGCCGAGGAGGAAGCGCGTCGCCGCGCCGATCGTGAACGCCGCGCGGAAGAAGAGCGCCGCAAGAAGCTCTTCGAGGAAGACCCTATCCCAGAGCGCATCCTCAATCTCATCGAACGGGAGCTGCGTAACCTCAATAAGTTCGCGATTCCTGGGCCGCGGGAGCTGCGTAATAAGGCTCTAGAGGAAGCCAAGCGCCGCTCCTATGAGTCCCTGCGCGATTGGCTGCGGCACGCTATCCGCAAGGCGAATAAGCATGCCGTCGATCCCTCTGGGAAGCGCGATCCGCACGCGGCCACCCGCAAGCGCCGGTTCAGCATTTCTAACCAAGATGCAGACGGTGGCGTGCACATCTCCGGCTACCTCGATGCCTCCGCCGCCGCGGTCCTAGCCAGCGCCTTCGCCCCTGCCAAGAATAAGGGCAGCGAAAGCCTGAGCCCCGAAGACGATACCCGCACCTATGCCCAGCGCATGGCAGATCAGTTGACTGCGGCACTGGGGAGCTACTTGTCCGCAGGCCAAAAGAAATCGGACGGTCTCGGTTCCTTCTTCGTCGCCACCACTCTTGAAGAGCTACAAGCGATGAGCAGTGACACCCGCTTCACCACGAGCGTGGGAATCGACCTATCCCCGCTCGATCTTCTCCGCTTGGGCGCCGCGCAGCACGACTTTTTCTGCGCCGTTGATGACAAGGGCTTCCCGCTTGAGCTCGGGCGCACCAAGCGCACCGCTTCGCTGTGGCAAAAGCTGGCGCTCGCTGCCAGTGAAATCGTGTGCACCCACCCGGACTGCAACCGGCCATGGCAAGACTGCGATGTCCACCACCTGCAAGCCTGGTCCCACGGGGGAGCTACAGACCTCCGGAACCTCACCCTGCTCTGCCGCCGGCACCACGTGGACAATAACGATAACCGCGATGGCCGCAATGGCATGGGGCATGCGGAAAGAGACCCGGAAACGGGGCGGGTAGGTTACCGCTCAGCGCATACCGGCGGGCTTTCGCCCGCGGTGGAACTCAATGACTCCCCCGCTGCGGAGCAAGCCCCGGCGCGCAAGCTCACTGACCCGCCTGCTCAGCCTCATGCACCGGTAAAATCACCACCCGGTTCCCCGGTTGAATCGCCGCAGCCTTCGGCGCTGGGCTCACCACCTTCTCCGCCGCCTCCCGGCGCAGCGTGAGTATGCCTTACTCCCCACCCATCATCATGCCTTCAGGCCGTACGATCATGTCGTGCGGCCTAGAAGTGCGTGTACAAGCGTTTTGGGGCTGTCCACGCGCAGCGCCTATACGGACTGCCCTACACTGGAGACTCATGCACACCATGCTCGTTACTGGCGGCGCCGGCTTCATCGGCGCCAATTTCGTGCGCCTCATGACAAAGGTTCGCCCAGATACCCGCATCACCGTTTTGGATAAGCTGACCTACGCCGGCAACCGAGATAACCTTGCGGGGCTCGATGTGGAATTAGTGGAGGGCGATATCGCGGATGCTACGACGGTAAAGCCGCTCGTCGCCAAGGCGAATATCGTCGTACACTTCGCCGCCGAGTCCCATAATGATAATTCGCTGCGGGATCCCTCACCGTTTATCCAGACCAATGTGGTGGGTACCTATACCCTTCTGGAGGCGTGCCGGGCATACGATGTCCGCTTTCACCACGTTTCTACCGATGAGGTATTCGGGGACTTAGAAATTGGGGCGGATACCAAGTTCACTGAGGAAACCGCCTATGCGCCCTCCAGCCCTTATTCGGCTACCAAGGCGAGCTCCGATCACCTCGTGCGGGCATGGGTCCGTTCTTTTGGACTGCGCGCCACCATTTCTAATTGCTCGAATAATTATGGGCCCTACCAACACATCGAGAAGTTCATCCCGCGCCAAATCACCAATATCCTTTCCGGGCATACGCCTAAGCTCTATGGCACGGGTGAGCAGGTGCGCGACTGGATCCACGTCGACGATCACAATGCGGCAGTGCTAAAAATCCTCGAAGAGGGGCGGATAGGTGAGACGTATAATATCGGCGCTGATCAGCCGGACATCGATAATAAGCGCATCATCGAGATGATCTGCGAAATCATGGGACATACCCAAGGAGGTCGGGCCCTGTACGAGCACGTGGCGGACCGCCCCGGCCACGACCAGCGCTATGCCATGGATGCTTCCAAGCTGCGCCGCGAATTGGATTGGCAGCCCCGTTATACCGATATCCGGGCGGGACTAGAAGATACCATCGCCTGGTATCGCGATAACGAAACTTGGTGGCGTTTCCAAAAGGATTCTGTAGAAGCCCGCTATAAAGAGCAAGGACAGTAATTATGCAGGTACACAACACCGCCATTGAAGGCCTAAGCATCATTGAGCTGGACGTACACGGAGATAACCGTGGCTGGTTCAAGGAGAACTGGCAGCGCGAGAAACTTAGCGAGGCCGCGCCAGATCTGGCTTCGTTCCAGCCGGTGCAAAATAATATTTCTTATAACCGCACTGGTGCCACGCGCGGGCTGCACGCTGAGCCTTGGGACAAGCTCATCTCCGTCGCGCACGGCAAGATCTTTGGTGCCTGGTGCGATCTACGGGAAGGTTCCGCAACCTTCGGCGAAATTGTCACCCATGAAGTGGGGCCAGAGACCGCCGTATTTGTGCCCCGGGGGGTTGCCAATGGTTTTCAAGCCCTCGAGGAAACTTCCTACTCCTACCTGGTTAACGAGCATTGGTCCCCCGAGGCACGCTATACCGGAACCAACCTCGACGCCGTGGAATGGCCCCTCGAACCACGCGAGGTTTCAGAAAAAGACAAGCAGCTGCCGGAGCTTGCCGACGTCACCCCCATGCCACCCCGCAAAATCCTCGTTACCGGTGCGAACGGTCAGCTTGGCCGGGCACTGAAACGGGTCCTCAAGAATGCCGAATTCTGCACCCACGCGGAATTCGACATCACCAATCCCCCGCAGCGCCAGTGGAAACAATACGAAGCCATCATCAACTGCGCCGCCTACAACGACGTCAATGGCGCCGAGGATGATCGCGCCGCCGTTTGGGCCGTAAACGCCGAAGCACCGGCCAAACTCGCCCGCATCGCTGCCGAAAACCAGCTGACCTTCGTACACGTATCCAGCGACTACATCTTCGATGGATCCAAGGAGCTGCACACTGAAGACGAGATCCCCTCGCCCCTATCCGCCTACGGGGCGTCGAAGGCTGCTGGTGAAACCGCCGCTCAGACTGCACCGCAGCATTATGTTGTGCGCACCTCGTGGGTGTTTGGCGATGGCCCGAATTTCATCGCTACCATGCGCCGCCTCGCCGAAGCGGATAAGGAGCCGAAGGTCATTCATGACCAGCGCGGGCGCCCCACCTTCGCTGAGGATTTGGCCAAGGGCATCGCGCATCTCTTGCGCACCCAGCCCGAGTACGGGATTTATAATATCTCCAATTCCGGCGACACCGTCGGGCGCGATGAAATGGCGATGTCCGTATTCATCGGCCTGGGCCATGACCCATCAGAGGTCACGCCGGTAAGCACCGAACAGTATCGGGAAATCGCTGGCCCCGAAGCACCGCGCCCCAAAGAGTCGACGCTTGCCCTAGATAAAATCGAGGCCACGGGATTTTCGCCGCAAAATTGGCGGGCCGCCCTCGCCTTGTATCTCGCGCTGTACCCTAGCGTTCCTGGCGAGCCCAGCAAGGCCAGCGAGGAGTAGCGATGAAAGGCATAATCCTCGCCGGTGGATCCGGAACGCGGCTTTATCCCATCACTAAGGGCATCTCTAAGCAGCTCATGCCCATCTATGACAAGCCGATGATCTACTATCCGTTGACTACGCTCATCCAAGCAGGCATTCGGGAGATCCTCATCATCACCACCCCAGAGGACGCCGAAGCTTTTCAAAGGCTCTTTGGGGATGGATCCCAACTCGGGCTAATGATCGATTACGCCGTGCAGCCCCGCCCAGAAGGGTTGGCGCAGGCCTTTTTGATTGGGGAGGATTTCATCGGTGATGACAGCGTCGCGCTAGTCCTCGGCGATAATATCTTCCACGGCTTTGGCGGGGAACTAAGCCAGTACCGCAATCCAGAGGGCGGCATCATCTTTGCCTATGAAGTCTCGGATCCGCAGCGCTACGGCGTCGTCGAATTCGACCAAGCCGGCCAAGCGCTCAGCATTGAAGAAAAGCCGGCGGAACCGCGGTCTAATCATGCCGTCGTCGGGCTGTATTTCTACGATAATTCTGTCATCGATATCGCTAAGTCCATCACGCCAAGCGATCGCGGGGAGTTAGAGATTACCTCCATCAACGAGGCCTACCTGCGCCGCGGCGCGCTAAGTGTGCAGCGCCTCCACCGCGGTAGTGTTTGGCTGGATACCGGCACCGTCGATTCCATGAGCGAGGCCGCCGCCTACGTAGAGGTGATGCAGAAAAGAACGGGGATCATCATCGGTTCCCCCGAGGTGGCGGCCTACGAAGCCGGATTCATTTCCCAGGCGGAGCTGGAAGCGCTAGCCCAGCCCCTCCTGAAATCCGGCTACGGAGAGTACTTGCGCGATTTTTAGTAGCCGCGCTCGATGTACTCGTCGATGCGCGCCGCTTCCGCGCCCACCGTCGTGGCATCGCCGTGGCCAGGCAGTACCTTCGTGTCATCCGGCAGGTTGAATACGACGTTGCGCAGGGATTCGATGATGACATCGAAGTCCGAGTACTTGCGCCCAGTCGCACCAGGGCCGCCGTTGAACAGGGTATCGCCAGACAGCAGCGTGCCATCGACGTAGAGGACAACACAGCCCGGCGAGTGGCCCGGGGTGTGGTAGACGGTGATCTTCTCACCGTTGATGTCGAACTGGCCGTTATCGGCTAGGTCGATGTAGTGGGCATCGCCATTGGCCTCTTGCCACAGCATGTCATCGTCCGGGTGCATGTAGACATCCGCATCAAAGCGCTTTGCTGCTTCCGGCGCGAGCTCGCAGTGATCGTTGTGGCCGTGGGTCAAAATGATGCCCTCAACCTTACGATCGCCCACCAACTCTGCCACGGCATCGAGGTCGTGGGAAGGGTCGACAATGTAGACACTGGAGGCATCGCCCAGCACGTAGACGTTATTGTCCACGTCCCATTCGCCGCCGTCCAAGCGGAACTTTCCGGAAGTTACCGTGCTTTCAATCTGCATTAAAATTCCACCACCGAACGTAGTACCTTGCCGTCCTTCATAGTTTGGAAGGCAGACTCGACATCGTCAAGCGCGATGCGCTCCGAGACGAACTTATCCAGCGGGAAGTTGCCGGCCTTGTGCAGGGCAACGTATGCGGGGAAGTCGCGCTCCGGCAAGCAGTCGCCGTACCAAGCAGGCTTGATGGAACCGCCGCGGCCGTAAAGATCGATGGCCGGGATGTCCACGTGGTCCGTCAGGTTAGGCACGCCCACCATCACCATGCGGCCGGCGTGATCGCGGGAGTAGAAGGCCTGGCGCCACGTTGGCTGGATGCCCACCGCGTCGATGGAAACATCCGTGCCGAAGCCGCCGGTGAAATCGCGCACCGCATCGATGACCTCCTGCTCCGACATGCCCTTCGAGCAAATGGTGTCGGTGGCGCCGAACTCGCGCGCGGTCTCCAGCTTGGACTCGTCAATGTCTACGGCGATGATCTTCGCCGCGCCCGCCAGCTTCGCACCAGCAATCGCTGCCACGCCGACGCCGCCGCAGCCGAAGATGGCTACGGACTCGCCCAGCTGGATATCGCCGGTATTGACGGAAGCGCCCAGGCCAGCCATGATGCCGCAGCCCAGCAGGCCCGCAGCGGCCGGATCCATCTCATCAACCTTGGTGCACTGGCCCTCGTGGACCAGGGTCTTCTCAGCGAAAGAACCGATGCCCAGCGCAGGGGTGAGCTCGGTGCCGTCCTCCAAGGTCATGGCCTTGGAAGCGTTGTGGGTATTGAAGCAGTACTTGGGCTCGCCCTTCTTGCAAGCGCGGCACTCGCCGCACACTGCACGCCAGTTCAGGACGACGAAATCGCCTTCCTCCACGTGGGTAACCGAAGAGCCTACGGTCTCCACCACGCCTGCCGCCTCGTGGCCCAGCAGGAAGGGGAAAGCGTCCTCGATGTCACCATCGCGGTAGGCCAAGTCGGTGTGGCATACGCCGCAGGCCTGCACCCACACGATGACATCATTGGGGCCGGGATCAGGAACAACGATATTTACGGTCTCAACTTCCGCGCCCTTAGAGCGGGCAATAACAGCTTTTACAGTCATGTCCACAACCATACCTACATTTTCAATATCACCGCATTATTGAAAACTATTGCTAGGAAGCTGCAATGACGTTGGCTGCGTGCTCGTGGCCGCGCTGGTTCATGTGGATGGGCAGGTTGCCAGGACCCGCCGTAAAGTCCACGAGACCTGCCCACATGCGGTCATTCGCATTAGCGCACATGCCGTTATTGCGGGTCGATGGCTTCATATCCAAGAATTGCACGCCGGTGCGGGCCGCCAAATCAACCTGCATCCACTGCGCCTTATTTTCGTAGTCCTCAACCATGGGCAGGAAGGTCGAATCCAGCGGCGTCGGGCCAACGTGGATGAGGCAGTAGTGCGGCCCCGAACCGATAGTGGGGTAGCCGACGATCTGGATGCGAGCATTCGGGGCAGCGTGCTTGATCCGCTCAATCTGCGGGGCGGTGCGATCCGTAAATTCCCGGCGGATCTGATCCAGGTTCAAATCGCGGTGGTTATAAGTGTCATTAAAGCCAGTGGTAATCAGCACGCGCGCCGTATCTGGGGTCAGCGCGCCAGATCCAATGGCGGCATCCACTTGCTGCCAGATCTGCGGCCCATTGGACATTGTCACCGCACCAGAGCAGGAGAAATCGCGCACCGGCAGGCCCATCTTGGCGCCGGCCCGCTTCGCATAGTTGAAAGAGGTGGGGCAGTTTTCCCCGATTACCCGGAAGGGATTGAAGCGGTCTGCCAAGTATTCCCCGCCATTCGGATCCGCCATAACCGAGTCGCCAAAGGAGACGAGATTGCGTTCTGCCGCGCTAGCCTGCGGCGCGGCCACCGCACCTACCACCGCGATTGCAGAAGCTACGACCGACAATGCCTTGAGTTTTATGGATTTCATTGAGAGACCTTTTCTTCACACCTTGTAACTTGAGTGTATATTAGTCACTCTAGTAACATTTTTCGAGTTAAAAGCAACACTATCTTTTCTTCTGACGATATCGTTCGTAGTTATATTTTCGTTATCTTCTCTTTTCGGAGCTTTCTCTTCCATGAAATTGTCTGATGTTCCCTTCCACGCCTCCGCGCTCAGCCAGTTCTTCCCTGCCCTCTTCAAGTCAGGGCTTATCACCCGGCAAGGCGGGCTTGGCGGGCAGCTCAAGCTCCTGCCCAACCTCGCGCGTTACCGCTTCACCACGGCGCGCGAAATCGAGCAGGCCTATTTAACCTGCCCAGATCGCCTCGCGCTTATCGATGACGATGGCACCCTCACCTACCGCCAGCTGCGATCCCACGCGCAGAATTTTGCCCGCTACCTAGAGTCCTTGGAGGTGCCGGAAATCCGGCTGGGCGTCATGGCCCGCAACGGCCGCGGCATCATCATCCCTTTGGGAGCCAAGGGTTACGCCGGTGCCGGAATCTACCTGCTCAATGTCGGTTCTTCCCCAGAGCAGCTGGCCGGCTGCATCGAAGAAAATGGCATTAACGTCCTCGTCATCGATGATGAATTCATCGACCGCGTCGATCCCAACCTCGATATCCCAGTCATCATCGCCCACGATACGGGAGCAAGCGATCTGCCCACGCTCGAGAAAATCGTGAAGAATCCCCTGGATATCGAGCTTCCCACCTTTCCCAAGCACGGCCCCATCGTACTGATGTCCTCCGGCACGACCGGCATCCCCAAGGGCATCGTGCGCCCCGAGCCGACGTTGCCCGTCGTGCTCGCCTCCATCGTGGGCAATATCCCGTGGCGCGCCGATCAGCGCGTGCAGATGACGGCCTCCATCTTCCACACCTGGGGATGGGCCTGCATCAATATTGCCTTGGGGCTGCGCAATACCATCGTCACCCGCCGCGTTTTTGAGCCGGAGCAGGTGCTTGATGATGTCCAACGCTACCGCCTCGACGGCATGCTCTCCTCCCCCATCTTTTTCAAGCGCTTGGTGGATCACGATCCCGAGGGCGACTTCGATTCCTCGAGCCTGAACTTCATCGCCTCTGCCGGCAATGCGCTTACCCCGCAGGTGGTCAAGGACACCAATGCGCGCTTCGGCCCCATCCTCTGCAATGTTTATGGTTCCACGGAGCTGGCGCTTGCCTCAACGGCCACGATGGAACAGGTCGCAGAAAACCCTGATGCGGTGGGCAAGGTGGCTAATGGCACCAAGCTGCGCATCCTCGATGAGGAGGGACACCCCGTTCCCCGCGGCGAGGTGGGTGAAATCTACCTCACCAATTCCACCGCCATGACCGGCTATACCAACCCCAAGCTCAAGCTCAATCGGGTCGATGGGTTGTTGTCGATCGGTGATCTTGGGTACATCGACAAGCAGGGCTTCCTCCACGTCGTGGGCCGAGCCGATGACATGATCATCGTCGGTGGCGAGAATGTCCACCCCCAGTCCGTAACCGAAGTGCTCGAGGCCATGCCCGGCATCGATGAGGTGCACGCGGGTGGCGTGGAGGATAGCGAGACCTTCAGCCGCATCGCCGTCTGGGCGGTGCCTACTGCCGATGCCGCCGGCCGCGAACTGACTGCCGATGCCATCCGCGCCTGGGTGCACGATAAGCTCGCCGAGCACTCCGTTCCCCGCGACGTGCATTTCCTATCCAAGCTGCCGCGCAATGCCACCGGCAAGGTGGTTCCGCGCCTGCTCAAGCACGGCGATTAAATTTTTCAATGCCCCACCACATCGGTGGGGTAAAGAGCACGGCAATAAGCCAATAAATCAACCAGAAGCTGCCGTTTAGCCCTACCACCGCGATGCTAACTATCAGGATCGCAGCCGTCACCGCACTAGCATATACGGATTTTCTCACATTATTATCGGACTGATTCCCAGACTCGGTTTTCGACTTCCCGCTGAGTTTCCGATCAACTGCGCGTATGATGTCGCCGCCAAAGACCAGCGAAAATGCGATATAAAAAGCTGCGAAACCGTGCATGAATCCCGCTTCGCCGTCAGTATGCAGAGTGAAAAATGAGAAAATTAACAAGACTATGTCAATAATTGGCGTAGCGATAAAGAATGCCAGTCCAATTCTTGGGGCCTTAACGATGTATCGGAGAACACCGCCCAGAATAAGGCACGCCCAAAAGAGGATTTCTGCTGCGACGGTAGCAATAAGCAATGTCTCGTTCCTTCTCTCATCGAGGCCATATGGCCTGCTTCTATTGAAGGAGAGTTTATATTAAGGAAGAACCCCGCACATATAAAAATGGAGCCGCCTGCGAGAATCGAACTCGCGACCTTTTCATTACGAGTGAAATGCTCTACCGACTGAGCTAAGGCGGCACGCTGTTTAAGCAGCACTGGCGATTCTATCGCAGGGGTGGCGCGGAAAAGAAATCGGGGCTCAGGCCTGGTTTTTGGCGGGCCGGTGTTAAACTCCGGCCCGATACTAGCGACGGTCCCGGTACTAGACAGCCCCCAGCGCTAAAGGCAGGCCCGCCGCAGCCTGCCCACCAAGCCGTCGAAGGCAATCTGCGTACCTACGTTCTGGGTCAGCTGCTCGCGGCAATAAGAAATGGCGGACTGGCACTCCAAGAGGCCCTCCTCGCTCACCCGCTGCGCCAGCTCGCCAGATAGCCCCGCGAAATCCGGGTGGGTCATCTCCACCTGCGCGCCCACCTTTGTCATCAGCGCGTCGCGGTAAATTCCGGAGAGATCGACGAGCACTAGGTCGAGGTTATCGATAACCCGTCGCTTCGCCCGCTTCTTGTGCTGTTCTTGTAAGTCCTTGATGGCGGAGCGGGCATCGCGCTGCGCCTTCGCCGCGCCCTTGCCCTTCGCGCCCACGCCAAAGGTATTTTCCAGCTTGGCCAGCTCCGCTTCTTCTTCCTCCTTGTGCGATTCCTTCGCGTCCGCATCCACTAGCTTGAGAAGCGAAGTCACCGCCTGAAAGCCCTGGGATTCGTGGAAGATGTCTTCCGCCAGGTTGATGGCCACTGCCCGGCGTTTTTGCACCGTCGGATCCGCCACCAGGTGGCGGGCCCTGCCCACGTGGCGCAGGGAGGTGACGGCGGCGAGGCGGGCATCGTGATCCGAGGCGCCTTCGCTCACCAACTGCGCAACGATATTTTCCACCGACGGCGAGGGGATGTACAGGTACCGGCAGCGCGAGCGGAGGGTCTGGGAGAAGTCCTCGGGGGCATCGGAAGGCGCGCACATGATAATCACGGTGCGCTCCGGTGGCTCCTCCACCGTCTTGAGCAGCGCGTTGGCGCCGTTATTGTTGAGTCGATCCGCGTTATTAAAGATCACGACGCGCCATGGGGCGACCGTGGGCAGGCTCGCGGCGCGCCCGATGACCTCGCGCACCGTATCCACCGGGATGATGACCTCCTGCGGGTCCACCAAGACCAGGTCCGTGTGCTGCTTGGTGCCTAGCACGGCGCGGCAGGCCTCGCATTTTCCGCAGCCCGGTTCCTCCGGATCCGTGCACATGAGCGCGGCCGCGAAATCGATTGCGGCCAAGGATCGCCCGGAACCGGGCGGGCCGGTAAAGAGCCAGGAATGGCTCATCGCCCGCGGATCTGCCCCCGGCATCCCCCGCGCCGCCCGCGCGGCACCCAAGATAGTGCGGGCCACACCTGGGGTATCTGCCAATCGTTGCGCAACGCTTCCCGTATTCACTCGCTCTAGCCTACTGGTCTTACTACAGTAAGTAGTTATGAACAGACTATTGCGTGGCGCTCGTTGGCTTATGGGAACCCAATGGCCGGTATACGCTGCCTTGGTCTTGGGCGCCAATATCATCGGCGCCATCGCGATCATGACCTTCATCCTCTATTTCCTGCCCATGCCGGAAATTGACGACTTTGCCGCCGAGCTGCCCAACCTGAAGGGAGTGGCGGCGGTCTACCTCATCTTTGCCGTCATCATCGGCATCGCCGCTACCCTGCTGCTCTTCCGCCCCGTGCTGGACTGGCAGCGTAATCCCGATGCGCACGATCCAAATATGGTGCGCACCCTCGTACTGCGCATCCCTGTGTACCAATCCCTGGTCGCGGCCGCGGTCTGGCTCATCGGCATTATCCTGACGGTGGTTATCTCCAGCGGGCAGTCCGGGCGTCTCGGACTCGTCGTGGGGGTCTCCACCACCCTCGCGGGCCTGGTGGTCATCATCTTGACCTACCTGCAGGCCGAGCGCCTCGTGCGGCCCGTCGCCGCGCAGGCCGTCGCCCGCCGCTTTGAAGATTCCACCGTCGAACCGCCCATCAAGTATCGCCTCTTTTCCACCTGGCTGATGACCTCCGGGGTGCCACTACTCGGCATCGTGCTGGTGCTATTGGGGCAGCACACTGGGCTCTTTTCTGGCGATGCCAGCGAGATCATCCCGGCCATCGTGGCGCTCGCGCTTACCGCCCTGGCCACCGGGTTTATCGGCACCAGCTTCGCCATCATGAGCGTGGTCGATCCCATCGTGGAATTGCAGGATGCGATTAACCGCGTGCGCCGCGGCGAGTCCGATGCCGAGGTCGATATCTACGATGGTTCCGAGCTCGGCGTCCTGCAGGCCGGTTTCAATGAGATGATGCGCGGGCTGCGCGAGCGCCAGCGCGTTCGCGATATCTTCGGCCGCTACGTGGGCACCGAGGTAGCTCAGCGCGCCCTTGAAGAGCGCCCCGAATTGGGCGGCGAGGACCGCAAAGTCGCGGTGCTGTTTATCGATGTCATCGGTTCCACCACCTTCGCGGTCAACCACTCCCCCGAAGAAGTGGTCACGGAGCTCAATAAATTCTTCGAGCACGTCGTGACGGTGGTGCACCGCAATAAGGGCATCATCAATAAATTCCAGGGCGATGCCGCCCTCGCCGTCTTTGGTGCGCCGCTCAACGTGTACGACTCGACTTCGATGGCGCTGCAGGCCGCCCGCGAGCTGCGCGGCGAATTGCGCGGGCTCGAGCTGCAGGCCGGCATCGGCGTCGCCTCCGGCCACGTGGTGGCAGGCCACATCGGCGGCGCGGATCGCTTCGAGTACACCGTCATCGGCGATGCCGTTAACGAGGCCGCGCGCCTGACCGAAATGGCCAAGGACACCCCCGGCCAGGTCCTGACCAACGCCGCCACCCTAAAGACCGCCAACGAGGCCGAGCAGGCCCGCTGGACCGTCATGAAATCCATTGAGCTGCGCGGGCGCCGCCGCATGACCCAGTTGGCGCGCCCCATCCGCGCCAGCCTGGCAGAAAGGTGCGAAATCTAATGGCAAGCACCCGCCTCATCGTGCCCGATGCGGCGCGCGGAATGGCGCTTTTAGGAATCGCGATAGCGAATATGACCGCCGCGTGGATCATCACCGAGGACCGGCCGGGCGCGTATTTCGGCGGCATCCTCGATGACAGCCTGCTCGATAAAATCGCCGTCGTCTTCGGTGCTTTCTTCGTGCACAACCGCGGCCTGCCCATGTTTTCTACCCTGCTGGGCTTCGGCGTGGGGCTTATTGCGATGAGCCTGTGGCGGCGGGGATTTCCGCTGGTAGAAGCGAGGAAGGTCATCGCCAAGCGCTATGGCTTCCTCGCGCTTTTAGGCGCGGTGCACATGGTGCTGCTGTTTTGGGGCGATATCATGTTTGTCTACGGCATAGCGGGCATAGTCATTGCCCTGCTGCTCACGCTGCATAATTCTACGCTGCGCAAGATTTCTAATATCGCGCTCGGGGTGCTGACGGTGCTCAGCATCGCCGCGTTTATTTTCTCCGCGGTTGACGGCGGGCTCGATATCCCCGTCGATGCCATTGGCACGGTAAATTCCTACGGTGACCTGCTACTGAGCCAGCTTCTCACCCTGGGAGCGCAGATCATCTCCGCCCCGCTCATCGTGCTGATGTACCTGCCAGTCATGCTGGTGGGCTTTGTGTGGGCGCGCGAGGGCGTGCTTGCCGATGTCCCCTCTCACCGCCCCCAACTCCTGCGCTGGGTGGCCATCGCCGCGGCCGTAACGATGGGCATTGGCACGCTGTGGTCCTTGGGCACCCTCGGGGTCATCGATCAACGATGGGCGAACGCCGCCAGTAGCGCCAATTCCACCCTCGGCGTGCTGACCGGGCCGGGAATCCTCGCCGGGCTCGCCCTAATCTTACAGCCCGTGCAAGAACGCCTAGCCGCCGGCGCCTCCGTGCCCGCGCTCTTGTGGCCCTTCGTCGCGCTGGGAAAGCGCTCTATGAGCGGTTATGTGGGTCAGTCGATGCTGTTTTTCCTGCTCGTGCACCCCTTCACGCTGGACTTCGGCCATGAGCTAGGCGCCTTTGGTCAGGCCGGGCTCGCCTGCGGCGTATGGCTGGTGACCGTAATCGGCGCCTGCGTGCTCGAAGCGCTGGGCCTGCGCGGGCCCTTCGAGGCGGTGCACCGCCGGTTGTCTTATGGACCGAGCATGCAGCCGGAGCGGAGCTTGCCTAGGCAGGGCCTTACCTAGACAGGGCATCGACTAGCAGGAAGTGCCCGAGGGCAAAGGCACCAGCCTCCGCCGCGCCCACCACCCGGGCCGCCTTCGAGGGCTTGGCATGTTTCTTGTCCTTCTGAGACCCGGCTGCTGCTATTCGCGCTCGCAGCGCAGTCAGGCCTTCCGCCGCGACCAAGAGATTGGCGCCGTGGCTCAAGCCCTTCGTCGCATCAGTACGCAGGCGCGGATCGCCCGCCAGCGCCGAGGTGGTCAGCACCGCCGCGCCGCCCACCGCTACCGCGGTCCGAGTGGGCTGCTTGCGCGTGGCGACGAGCGCCGCCGCCCACGCCATGGCGCGCAGGCCCCAACCGCGGGCATCGTTGCGCGCGCCGCGCCGATAAAGCACCCACGAATACGCCGCGTGGCTAGCGGTAACGCCTGCCACCCCAAGGAGGGAGGGGCGGTGCAAGCGGCGCGACTTTTCCACCTGGCCCACCGCGCCGGCCAGCAGTGCGGGGCTCAGGGTGGGGTTTTGCGCCTCCGCCGCCAAAAGGGGCAAAAGCGGCGCGCTCGTGACGGCGTGGGCCTTCTTCCAACCAAAAAGGCGGGACCATACCGTGGATTCGCCTAGCGACAAGTACGCGAAACGCCGCCAACCCCGCGGCGTGCGTCGGGCTGAGTCGGTGACATCGGCAAAGGTTTCAGACACCGCACGGGTCAAGGCCGCGGCGCCTTCCTCGGTGCGGGCAAGAAAATCATTCATGCCCGCCACCTTACTAACTTCTGCGCTTATTTCTTCCGCGAGCCGGCCTTAACCACGTTCTTCGTGCCAGGCGAAGGCTTCGAGCTGGATTTCTTAGCCGCCTTCTTCGTGCCCTTCTTAGTGGCCTTCTTGCTGGACTTCTTGGTTGCCTTCTTCGTCGATTTCTTGGTCGACTTCTTCGTGCTCTTCTTAGAAGACTTCTTCGTGGACTTCTTCTTCGTCTCCCCAGAGGCCTCTTTGGCGCGGCGCTCGGAGAGGAGCTCGTTGGCGCGGGCATCGGTAAGCTGCTCCGGATCGTCGCCGCGGCGCAGGGACGCATTGGTGGTGCCGTCCGTGACGTACGGGCCGAAGCGGCCATCCTTAACTGTCATAGGCTTGCCCGAGACGTCATTATCGCCGAGCTGCTTCAGCGGCGGCTGTGCGGCCGCGCGGCCCCGGCGCTTCGGCTCCGCATAAATGCGGCGGGCCTCATCCAAGGTGATGCTAAAGATCTGCTCTTCCTTAGCCAGCGAGCGCGAATCCGATCCCTTCCTCAGGTAGGGGCCGTAGCGGCCGTTTTGGGCAGTGATCATCTCCCCGTCGTCCACGCCCACCTCGCGCGGCAGGGACAGCAGCTCAAGGGCCTGTTCCAGCGTGACGGTCAGCGGTTCCATCGAGCTAAAGAGCGAGGCCGTACCCGGCTTCAGCTTCTCATCAATGTAGTCATTGATGCGCTTTTCCTTCTGCTTCGCGGCCGTCTTGGTCTCCCAATTCTTGGCGCGCTTGCCTTCCTCGGCGCGCTGCTTATCCTCTTCTGCGCGCTCCTTGGCGACGATCTCCAAGGCCTCCGCCTCAGCCTTCTCCCGCTCATCATCGCGGACGACCTCGGTGACATAGGGACCAAAGCGGCCTTCCTTCGCCACCACCATGCGCCCGTTTTCGGGATTCTCGCCCAGCTGGCGCCCGCCCTGCGAGGTGGCAAAGAGCTTTTCCGCCAGCTGTTCATTCAGCCCATCCGGGGTGACGGTTTCTGAGAGGTTGGCGCGCTGGTATTCCACGCTGCCGTCCTCATTGGTGCCGATCGCGCGCTCGATATAAGGCCCGTAGCGGCCGACGCGTACGAAGACCTCGCGGCCCTCAGAATCGGTATAGAGCTTCAGCGAGTTGACCTTGCGGGCATCGATGGCCTCGAGGTTGACATCGATAAGCGATTTCAGCCCGCCGTGACGTGCGATGGAGGCCGCCTTGTGCTCGTTGGCCTCAGCGTTGCCAAAGTAAAAGCCGTTGAGCCAGTCCGTGCCATCCTCCGTGCCGGTGGCAATCGAGTCCAGCTCATCTTCCATGGACGAGGTGAAGTCATAATCCACTAACTCGGTGAAGTTTTCCTCCAAGAGGCCCACGACGGCAAAAGCCACCCACGAAGGAACCAGGGCGTTGCCGCGCGAGACCACGTAGCCGCGGTCCTGGATGGTCTTGATGATGGAGGCATACGTCGACGGGCGCCCGATACCCAAGTCCTCCATCTTTTTCACCAGGCTGGCCTCTGTATAGCGCGCCGGAGGGTTGGTGGAGTGGCCTTCTGCCGAGACTTCTTCGGCCTTCAGATCGCGGCCTTCCTCCAAGTGCGGCAGGCGGTTTTCGCTCTTCTTGCTCGTATCCTCGTCGGCGCCGTAAGCCTTCAAAAAGCCCGGGAAGGTAATGGTGCGACCGGTTGCAGAGAACTCGACGTCATAGGTGCCGTTATCCGTGGTCGCGGTGCCAGCGACCGCCACCTTCATGGAGGTGCCCTTAGCATCGGCCATCTGCGAGGCCACGGTGCGCTTCCAAATCAGGTCATAGAGCTTAAATTCCTCCGCATCCAGCTGGCTAGACAGCTGGCCCGGGGTGGCAAAGGACTCACCGGCCGGGCGGATAGCCTCGTGCGCCTCCTGCGAGTTCTTCACGCGGCGGTCATAGACGCGCGGCGAATCCGAGACGTATTCTTCGCCATAAATGCTGGTCGCGGAGCTACGCGCGGCGTTCAAGCCCTGCTGGGACAGCGAAGAGGAGTCCGTACGCATATACGTAATGTGGCCGTTTTCGTAGAGGCGCTGCGCAATGCGCATCGTGCGCTCAGAGGTAAAGTGCAGGCGCCGGCCCGCCTCCTGCTGCAGCGTCGAGGTCATAAACGGTGCATAAGGCTTGCGGGTATAAGGCTTGTGCTCTACCCCGGCCACTGTCATGCCCGCGCCCTGCAGGGCCTTTTCCAAGGCTTCTGCCTGCGGCTGGGTGATGACGATGACGTCCTTGGTCTTCACGTTTCCGCGATCGTCGAAATCGCGGCCCAAAGCCACGCGCTTGCCATTGACCGCGGTCAGGCGCGCGTCAAAGGCCGACGGGCCCTCGCCGCTACCGGTGCCGGTGCCCGCGTCCAGGGTGGCGAGCAAATCCCAGTAATCAGCGGAGATAAATGCCATGCGCTCGCGCTCGCGCTCGACGATGACCCGTGTGGCCACCGACTGCACGCGCCCGGCCGAAAGCCGCGGCATGACCTTCTTCCACAACACCGGGGAGACTTCGTAGCCGTAGAGGCGGTCGAGGATGCGGCGGGTTTCTTGGGCATCAATAAGGTCATAGTCCAAGTCGCGGGTGTTTTCCGCCGCCTCCAAGATGGCGGACTTGGTGATCTCATTAAAGACCATGCGGCGCACCGGCACCTTGGGCTTTAAAACCTCCAATAGGTGCCAAGCAATGGCTTCGCCCTCGCGGTCCGGGTCTGTTGCCAGCAAGAGGCTATCGCACTGCTTCAGCTTGGATTTGAGGTCAGCGACCTTTTTCTTTTTATCCGGGCTGACGACGTAGAGCGGGGCGAAATCATCTTCCGGGTTAACACCCAAGCGGGCCCAAGATTCTTTCTTGAACTTCGCCGGCACGTCGGCAGCGCCCCGCGGGAGATCGCGGATATGCCCTACGGAGGCCTCCACGATGTAGTTATCTCCCAGGTACGGCTGGATCTTCTTCGCCTTAGTTGCCGACTCCACAATCACTAAAGTTTTGCCCGGCTCGGCCGCTTCTGCCACTTCGACTTCATCCCTTTCGATGATGCGAACATTAAAATTTGTGCGCTTTCAGCAATCGCCCCTAGCGTACACAGGTGGTTTATACCGTTCTTCGCACCATATACTCGGTAACACCAAAAGGCTTTGTAGGGGGCGCTTCGCACCCCCACCGAACCGGTCTATACTGACCTTTTTAGAAAGTCCAGCAGCTGTGAAAGCATTGTTGGGGACGATAGCACACCCACAACACACCCCGTGGAGGATTAGATGGTTGACACAGTAACGATGTGGATTGAAGCCATCATGGGCACGGAGTGGGTTTATCCAATCGTGGGCCTGCTCATTTTCGGGGACTGTTTCTTTCCAGTGCTCCCCTCTGAAATCCCGCTGAATATGGTCGGCGCTTGGGCCGGTTCGCAGGGATTTCCACACCTGCCCACCATGTTCTTTGTGGCGCTCGTAGCCGCCATGTTGGGTGATAACCTGTGCTTTTTGCTGGGCACGCGGTTTATGCCATTGCTTAACCGCATTCAAAAGGGAACGAAGGCCTACGAGGCCCTCACCTGGGTAAAACGCAATGTACGCCGCGGCGGTGGCGCGGCCATTATCATTGCCCGCTTTATCCCCTCGGCCAGGCTCTTTATGACCATTTTGCTAGGGTCAATGCGCTTTCCCTGGCCGGTCTTCCTCTTCTTCGACACCATTGGCGTGATGCTCTGGGTATTCCAGGCCTTGGCCATTGGTTATGTGGGCGGCATGGCGTTCTCCGATACCCCACTGTTTGCGATGGTTATCAGCATTATCGCCGCCGTATTCATCGGCTTCGGACTACAAAAGGCCCAAAACAGCATCACTGAGTGGTGGGATACCCGCCGCGGCTACGCCGAAACGCCCTAGGGCGCTTAAAACCCTAGAGGGCGTTAGAGAATGGAAACGGCCTGCGCCTGGTCGCCCTTCGGGCCGGATCCAACCTCGAAGCTGACCTTCTGGTTTTCTTCCAAGGTGCGGAAGCCGCTGCCCTGAATTTCGGAGTAGTGCACGAAGATGTCTCCGCCGCCGTCCTCGCGCTCGATGAAGCCGTATCCCTTTTCGGAGTTAAACCACTTAACGGTTCCTTGTGTCATGGTGAACTGAGTTCCTTTTCTTAAAGAGGTAGCGCGCATTGCCGCGCCGGTAGTTATTCGGTAAATGGGTCCTCGAGCAGTACCGTGAAGTATAAAACCGCACCAAGACAACATTGGCCTGTCAACAGTGTGACACGTTCCACGCCAAAGCGATAGATTTAACTCACAAGGGGGTAAAAAATTGTCTCACCCGGCGGGCAACAACCCCATTGGTGAAGAGCTCCTAGATCTCATTCAACGGCGCCTTTCTGAGTCCACCCTGACGTTTCACACCACGCTCCCGGCAAAGCGGGCGCGCTACGCCGAATGGCCAGAGTGGGTGCTGCCGGGGTTGAAGGAGCAGGTGGTAGATGGGGGCATCGGCAAGCTCTATGCGCACCAGGCCGAGCTCGCCGAATGCGCGTGGCAGGGCCGTGACGCAGTAATTTCCACCGGCACCTCGTCCGGAAAGTCTTTGGGCTACCAGCTGCCCATCCTCACCCGGCTGGCAAAGGATCAGACCGCGTGCGCGCTCTACCTCACCCCCACCAAGGCCCTCGGATCGGACCAGCTGCAGTCCGCGCTTGAGCTGTGCCGCGGGATTCCGGAGCTCAAGAACGTGGTGCCCGCACCCTATGACGGCGATACGCCCCAGGAGTCGCGGGCGGGCGTGCGCGAGCATTCGCGCCTGGTGTTTTCCAATCCCGATATGGTGCACATGTCCATGCTGGCCGCGCACGCGCGGTGGGCGCGGGTGCTGCGCCACCTGGAGTTCATCGTCATCGATGAATGCCATTCCTATCGGGGCGTATTCGGCGCCAATGTGGCCCTGGTGGTGCGCCGCCTGCTCCGGCTGTGCCGCCATTATGGATCGCGGCCCACCATCATTTATGCCTCCGCAACCATGAATGATCCGGCGCGGCATGCCGAGCGCCTCACCGGCCGCCCGGCGCACGCGATTACTGAGGATTCCGCCCCCACCGGTGCGCGCACGGTCGCGCTCTGGGAGCCTGGGTTTTTAGAGGGTGCGGAGGGCGAGCACGGCGCCCCCGTGCGACGCGCGGCCACGACTGAGGCCGCCGAGATGATGGCAACCTTCATCGCGGAAGGCGCCCGGACCATGACCTTTGTGCGCTCCCGCCGCTCCGCCGAGGTCGTGGCGATGGTAGCCGCCGAGACCCTCTCCGGCAGTTTGGGCCGGCCGGATTTCGCACAGCGCATCGCCGCCTACCGCGCAGGTTACTTAGCCGAGGACCGCCGCCGGTTGGAGCAGGCGCTTGACGATGCCTCCTTATTAGGCGTTGCCACCACCTCCGCCCTCGAGCTGGGCATCGACGTCGGCGGGCTCGATGCCGTGGTTACCGCCGGGTTTCCGGGCACCGTGGCCAGTTTTTGGCAGCAAGCCGGGCGCGCCGGCCGGCGTGGGCAAGGCTCGCTCGTGGTGCTTGTCGCCCGCGATGAACCCATGGATACCTACCTGGTGCACCACCCCGATGCTCTCTTGGGCAAGCCGGTGGAAGCGAGCGTGTTTAACCCCACGAACCCCTATATCCTCTTTGGCCATATCTACTGCGCGGCGGTGGAAAAGCCGCTGGATGATGCAACCATTGCTGAGTGGGGTGCCAGCGAGGTCATCCACCAGCTTGCGGAGCAAGGCCTCGTGCGCCGCCGCGAGCGCGGGTGGTTTGCCGTGCCCATTCCCGCTTCCAGCGCGGAGGAGCTCTCTCCGGAAACCGCCCACTCAGCGGTATCGCTGCGCGGTGGCTCGGGCGAGGAGGTCATGATCGTGGATGCCTCCGATGGGCGGCTTTTGGGCACCATCGATGCAGCGCGCGCGACCAGCCAGGTCCACCCCGGCGCGGTCTACCTGCACCAGGGCGAAAGCTTTGTCATCGAGGAGCTCCTCCTATCCGATTATGTGGCGCTTGCCCGCCCGGAGACTCCCGAGTATTCGACCACCCCGCGCTCTACCACGGATATCCGCATCGTGCGCGAGGCCGATAACCTGGTCAATTACTCCCCAGGCCTGTGGGTGGCGGACGTGGAGGTCGAGGTCACCGACCGCGTCACCGGCTACCAGGTGCGGCTTGCCGATGGCACCATCGGCGACGATATTCCCCTCGATCTCCCCGAACAGCGGCTGACCACCCGCGCCGTGGCCTATACCATCGACCCGCTGGCGCTTTCTGCGATGGGCATTACCGCCGCCGATATCCCCGGCACCCTGCATGCGGCAGAACACGCCGCCATTGGCCTGTTGCCGCTTATTGCCACCTGTGACCGCTGGGATATCGGGGGCGTATCCACCGCCCTGCACGCGGATACGCAGCTTCCCACCGTCTTTGTCTACGACGGCCACCCCGGCGGTGCCGGGTTTGCCGAAGAAGGATTCCGCCGCTTCCCCGAGTGGATCGCGGCCACCTTTGAGGCGGTGCGCTCCTGCCCCTGCGAGGCCGGGTGCCCATCGTGCGTGCAATCGCCCAAGTGCGGCAACGGCAATAACCCACTAAGCAAGGACGGTGCCATTAAGCTGCTCGGCGCGCTCGTCACCATGACGCAGGAGGCCGCGGTTTAAACAGGGCCCGCCTTGGCCGTGGCGCTCTGGCCGCGCACCGCAGCCACGGCGATGATATCGGGTGCATTGTCGGTGCATTCCTCGAGGCTCGCGCCGTTTTCCCGCGCGGTGCTTTCTGCGGCCGCACACGCATCCTTGCCGGTGGCCAAGGCCCACGCGCCGGCCACGGCGGCAAGGTCCGCGGCTACCTGCGCTTCGTGGCGCGCGGTCACGCGAGACCCCACCGCCGCGATGACCAGCAATAAGCTGATGATGGCGACGATGGTTCCGGTGGCGGCGATGGTGGCGTACCCGTCCTCACCGCGGAGCCTGCTAGTCATTGCCAGCCACCTCCGCGGGAAAGACCGCCTCCGCGCTCATGGTGCCAATGGGAGCATCGACGCTTACCGATGCCCGAATAAGCCCCGCGCTTTCCCGCACGCTCACCCGGGCATCCTCGCGCGCTGGTTGGTACTCGACGCCGATGGCGTGCGACCTAGCCGCCGCGCCCGCCATGTCCACCGCCGCGATATAGGACGCCATCGTCGCGATCGCACCGATGATGCCCGCCGCCACGAGGACGAGGGAGCTTAATGCCAGGGCGGCTTCGATGGTCACGGAACCATCGTCATCGACTACCGTGCGCATGATTCCTCCTTTCTTGTGTTCTAGTGCGCCCGGTTAGCTCGGGGTATTCGACAGCGCATCGGTGATGATTCCCTCGATGGCATCGACCACGCCGCCGCCGTTAATGACCATGTACAGCACGCCGGCAAGTGCCGCAGCCGCAAGCGATCCCATGGCGTATTCAATGGTGCTCATCCCCTCATCGTTGCGGACGAGGGCGCGGGTGAGCTGGGAGTACTTAATAAATAGTGCAGACATAATGGGAAGTCCTTTCTGAAAAGGTGTGATGGTTGAGTAGTTGAATAGAAATGAAAAATGGTGCATCTAGAAAAGCTGCGCGCCCAAGCTGATTACCACGGGCGCGAGGCCTAGAACGATGAATGCTGGCAGGAAGCACACCGCCAGCGGGAGGGCAATGAATACTCCTGCGCGCTCTGCTTTTCCCGTAGCGTGAGCAGATGCTTCGGCGCGCAAAGAAGTACAGATTCGCGTGCATCCGGCGGCTATGGTGGCCCCGGACTGGCCCGATAAGATGACAAGCCCCGCCACGTCCTCTAGTCCCGCATGGCCCTTCATGTGGTCCCATGCAGATTCCGTGGGCACGCCAACTCCCAGGAGCGCGGATACCGTCTCCCACAGGTGCTGGGTATCGGTCTCTGCCGTGCGCGCGACCGCCGTAGCAGCGGCGTGCACCGTCAGGCCCGCACTCAGGCAAGCTGCGAAGAGTTCGATATCCCCGGCCACAAGGAGTGGATCCACGGTGGTAGAGGGCTGGAGTTTGCTCATCAATCCCCCGCGCACTGTTGCGCCATCGCGCTTTCTTGGGCCGGCGCGCGGGGTCTTCGCCGTGTGCTGTGCTGTGTTCTGTGCCGTAGCCGGTCCCAGCCGCCCCTTGGTGGCCGGCAGCCCAACGAGCACGGCCAGCGCCAGGCAGATAAAGGCCATCATGGTGCCGCCTTCCTGATGATGACGCGGGACCAGACAAAGCCGCCGCAGGCAAGCCCCACCCCAATGACCAGCAGGATTCCGCCC